>NZ_JBNDKT010000004.1:0-493213 GCF_050435685.1 Paraburkholderia sp. GAS448 | reverse complement strand
ACGAAAGAATCGATCCTGCGCGACATCGAGATCATCAAGCGTGAATTGCCAATAGACATTCTCGAATTCTTCATGCTCACCCCGCTTCCGGGCTCTGAGGATCATCAGACGATGGTAAGGAACGTTGAATGGATGGACCCGGACCTCAACAAATACGACACCAACCACCGGGTCACGCACCACCCGAAAATGTCGGACGCTGAATGGGACGAAGCGTATCGGTGCGCCTGGAGCGCGTTCTACTCGTACGAGCACATCCGCACGATCGTCAAGCGGGCAGCGCAGATCCCGAACGGCCGACCGAAGACGATCATGCGCACAATCGCCTGGTTCAGACTGATGATCGAACACGAGGGTGTGCATCCGCTCGAAGGGGGAGCCCTGCGGATGAAACACCGCCGTGACCGCCGTTGGGGGCTACCGGTCGAATCGCCGCTTCGCTTCTATCCGCGCTACTGGAGTGAGACCGCTGTCAAGGCGACAAAATATCTGCGCTTCTACCTCAGGACAGAGGCTATCCTCAGGGAAGTCATGAAGGCACCGGAACGTTACGCCTACACGGATATCGCCATCACGCCGCTGCAGGAAGAGGAGTTCGAGCAGCTTGGACTCTTTCACGCCACGAGCGGCGGCGAGGCAGCGCTGGCTGTCCACCACCGGCGTATTGCCATCCGGTCATCGGGCCCGTCTGCAGCGTGATATCGTTGACAATGTCATCCAGTTTTCCTGGGAAACTACCTCCACCGATGGGCAGCACCCGACCGAGGCCGTGTAAAAACGCAAAAGTACCCGGTTTTCGGGTGTCGCTTTACCCTTCCCAACGCACTGCCAGGCCAATACAGCGCGATCTGAAGGATCGCCTTTATCGAACCTCGCGTTTAGCCTGCGTTTTCACACGGCCTGGACCCATTCCAGCCGTCCGCCTTAGCCCTCCGAACGTCTCGTTTCCCGCGCACAGCGGACTGCCGCGAAAGACGCGTTGAGCGCTACTCGGAATTGTCCTCGGGATGATCGACCACGAGACCATGCGGATTGATAATCATCGTCCGTACAAAACGGATTCTCAGTTCAGACGGCATGAGGTCAGGAGAACGGGGTAATTGCGCCTCAAGAGCCGCAACTTGAGCCGCCGATGGCGGATTGGGACCGCGCACCACGGCACGGATAATATTTACGTTATCGCCCGATCTATCGAAACGAACATCCGCCAGGTAGTTCCCTGGTGTTGCGTTAATTCCCTGCTGCAATACTGCGCGGGTTGCGACTTCGTATTGATGTTGCACAACAACGCGATGGAGGCTGGCAGCCAGCACGACAGAAAGCACGAGGAAGAGGAAGATGCTTATTGCGTGTCCCTTAAGAAATTGCACTTTCGCGTTCCGTGGAATTTCTGCGGATTTCTGGTATCCATGAACCCATAAGACAATCGAGGATGCGAGCTGGATGGCAACCATATTGGTGAAAGTCAGCAATACAGCGCCTAGCGCGAGCCTCGTTTGGCCGTGTGCGAGCAGGATACTGCTGGCTGCAAGGGGCGGGACCAGCGCGGTTGCAATCGCGACGCCCACAAGTGCCACGCTAAGCCGGGGCGTTACGGTCGCATAGGCTACCGCCGCGCCACCGACCAAGGCAACAATCAGGTCCAATAGGTTAGGGGCAGTGCGTGCCATTATTTCGTGGGAAATCGCAATGTCCCGAGTGGCGAGGCCAATGATGAAGGCGATAGCCATCACTTCAACTACGCCCACCCCAGCCGCCAGCAAGCTCTTTGAGAGGAACATGAAATCGCTCTCAAGCAACGCGAGCGCAACGCCCATCACGGGGCCAAGTAGCATGGCAATCAACATCGCGCCAATAATCACCGCTGGACTGTCTTGTAACAGTCCGCAAGTGGCGATTGTCGTGGCGAGCCCGTTCATTAACAGGAAAGCGGGGCTTAAGACGGCCGCCTGATAAATATCCTCGCGCACACGCTGCCGGTGCGCTTGCTGTTCGTCGCGAACTAGTCTGTCGAATGGATTCTCCACCACGATCCGCTCCCGATTCGGATTGGCTCGGTACGAGCAAATCTGCGCGTGCCGGATGATTCTACGCCGGCGTTCCCGGACATGGACTCCCGTCTCAAAGCAATCCGTGAAAGCAATGACGACGATCATCGCGCTGGAAGGGGAATAAGTCGATTTAAAAGAGTTGTCGTTCAATCGTCCGTCGAAAGACGGCTTTGTCCCCGTTTACGGCCATCCGCAAATCGATCACGAGGGACTGTTTCTGGCCGCAGAACGAAACCGCTCGCGCGGTAGGGGCTCCGGCCCGGCGCCTTCGGCCCGCTGGGGCCGCCCGACTTGTGTCAGACTCTATTCTTTTGTGTCCAACTCTATTGTCGGTTCACACTTCGCGAGGAGCGATGACCGGGCGGGTGCATCGGACAGGTCTTTTCCGATACTCTGCGAAATAGCGTGAGCAGGACGGCATCAATGAAGCCGACTCCTTCCGCTTCGCAACATCCCCCGCAACCCGTGATGCTCGACCGCGTCCACAAACAGGAAAGCCCACTCCAGGTCGGCTCTCTCGCAATGCATATCGCCGCATTTCATGCGGAATTCGTATCCCCGCATCCGATGCAGGAATACGTTCGCTGCTTCAGTTCATGGACCAGTCCGCATTTTCCCGGCCACTGACCCGGTCCACGGCTCTCAGAACCCCGCCGCCAGCCCGTCGCGCCGGCTGTCGCTGGCCGCCACATAACCGCGCTCCGGCTCGTTACGGTCGAGCTTCCAGATGTACTGCCCGGAGCCGAAGTCCATATACGGATCGTCAACCGACTTGATCGTGTGGCCCATCTCTTCAAGCGCACGCGCGGTGTTTCGATCGAGCGTCGCCTCGATGTCGATCGTGAAGTCGCGGTTGACCTTCCAGCGCGGCGCATCGCACGCGGCCTGCGGCTGCTGGCCGTAGTCGAGCATCCGTACCACCGACTGCAGGTGACCTTGCGGCTGCATGTCGCCGCCCATCACGCCGAAGCTCATCACCGCTTCCTGCCGCCCCTCGACCTGCTGCGTGAGGAACGCCGGAATGATCGTATGGAACGGCCGCTTGCCCCCTTCGACGACGTTCGGCGACTTCGGATCCATCGAGAACCCGCAGCCCCGGTTCTGCAGCGCGATGCCGCTGTCGGGCACGACCACGCCCGAGCCGAAACCCATGTAGTTCGACTGGATGAAGCTGACCATCATGCCGCGCTCGTCGGCCACCGACATGTAGATCGTGCCGCCGGCCTTCGGCATGCCGAAGTCGAACGGCGTGGCGCGCTTCGGATCGATCAGCTTCGCGCGCGAGGCGAGATAGGCGTCGTCGAGCATCTGCTGGGGCGTGACGTCCATCGAACGCGGATCGGCGACGTAGCGGTAGACGTCGGCGAAAGCGAGCTTCATGGCCTCGATCTGCAGATGCTGCGATTCGATGTTGTCCACCGCGAGCGACTCGATGTCGAAGTGTTCGAGGATGCCGAGCGCAATCAACGCCGCGATGCCCTGGCCGTTCGGCGGAATCTCGTGGACCGTGTAGCCGCGATAGTTCTTGCCGATCGGCTCGACCCAGTCGGCGCGATAGTTGCGCAGGTCGTCGAGCGTAAGTGCGGCGCCGCTCTCGCGCGCGAACGCGGCGATCCGTTCGGCGATCTCGCCTTCGTAGTACGCGCGCGGGCCAAGTTCGGCGAGCCTGCGCAGCGTCCTGGCATGACCGGGAAAGCGCACCAGTTCGCTGACTTCGGGCGCGCGGCCGCGCGGCATGAAGGTGTCGGCAAAACCCGGCTGATCCTTCAGTTCGGGCACGGCGGCGGCCCACTTGTACGCGACGATGCTGGCCACCGCATGACCGCGCTCGGCGATCTCGATGGCCGGCTCCATCAGGTCGGCGAACGGCAGCGTGCCGAACTTCTGGTGCAGCGCTTCCCAGCCGGCGATCACGCCGGGCACGGTCACCGCATCCCAGCCGCGCTTAGGCTGTATCGCCAGGCCGTTTTCCTCGCCGTACTTACGCTTGAAGTAGTCGACATTCCACGCCGCAGGCGACACCCCCGAGGCGTTCAGTCCGTGCAGCTTCGCGCCGTCCCACACGAGCGCGAACGCATCGCCGCCAAGCCCGCACGAGACCGGTTCGACCACGGTGATGGCGGCGGCCGCGGCGATCGCCGCATCGACCGCATTGCCGCCTTTCCACAACATGCGCAGGCCGGCCTGGGCGGCCAGCGGATGCGACGTCGAAACGATGTTGCGCGCGAAGACCGGCAGGCGCGGCGTGGGGTAGGGGTTTTGCCAGTTGAAGCGGGTCATGGTGAACTCATAGGAAAAGAGTGAACGGGGTGAACGGCGCACGCATGGCACGCCGCAATAGCGTTACAGCTCGCGCGGATCGAGCGCATCGCGCAGGCCGTCGCCGAGCAGATTGAAGCCGAGCACGGCGAGGAAAATCGCAATGCCGGGAAAGATCGACATCCACGGTGCCTGACTGACGAAGTCCTTCGCGGTATTCAGCATCGATCCCCACGAAGGCGCCGGCGGCAACTGCCCGAGCCCGAGGAACGACAGGCTGGCCTCGGCGATGATCGCCATTGCAACCGTCAGGCTCGCCTGCACGATGATCGGCGGCAGGACGTTCGGCAGGATGTAGCGAACGATGATCCGGAAGTCACCAAGACCGATCGCGCGCGCGCCTTCGACGTAATCTTCGGCCTTCACGCTCATTGCCTGGCCACGCGTCAGGCGCACGAAACGCGGCATCGCCGAGACACCGATCGCGACCATCGCGTTGCTCAGGCTCGGGCCGAGAAACGCGGCCATCGCAATCGCAAGAATCAGAAAGGGGATCGACAGCAGCGCATCGGCGAGCCGCGAGATCGCGCCGTCCACCAGCTTGCCGAAGTAGCCCGCGAGGAGCCCAAGCGGCACGCCGATCGCGACCGCGATCCCGACCGACACCACGCCGGCCAGCAGCGAAGCACGCGCGCCCCACAGCAGCCTCGTCAACACGTCGCGGCCCAGCTCATCGGTGCCGAACCGGTGCGATGCCGACGGCGCCTGGCGTACGGTCATGAAGCTTGCCTGGACCGGATCATAGGGAGACAGCCACGGCGCAAAGATCGCCACGAGAATCACCAGCAGCACGATGAAAGCGCCCGCCACGGCGGCGCGATTGCGCATGAACTTCGTGAGTGCGCGCCGCCGCCCGCGCGGCAGCGGCGCAGGAACGGAAGCGGAAGTGGAAGCGGCAGGATGGGCGGGGGTAGCCATCAGCTTCGCCTCAGTCGGGGATTGAGCAGGATGTACAGCACGTCGGCGAACAGGTTGACGACGATGAAGCACAAGGCCGTGACGAGCACCACGCCTTGCACGACAGCATAGTCCCGATTGAAGACCGCATCGACGATGAGCTTGCCGAAGCCGGGAATCGTGAAGACCTGTTCGGTCAGCACGGCGCCGGCCAGCAGTTCACCGAACAGGAGCGCCAGCACGGTCACAATCGGAATCAGCGCATTGCGAAAGCCGTGCTTGATGATCACCGTGCCGCGCAATAGTCCTTTGGCGCGTGCGGTACGGATATAGTCGGTGCGCAGCACGCTCAGCATCGCGCTGCGCGTATGGCGCATCAGTTGCGCACCGAGCGCCGCGCCGAGCACGAACGCGGGCATGATCATCGTCTTGATGCTGAGCCAGAAGTCTTCGCCGGGCGGGACGTAGCCGGACGAGGGCAGCAGATGCCATTCCACCGAAACAACGAAGATGAGGATGATGCCGAGCCAGAAGTTCGGAATCGACATGCCCGACAGCGCGAGGATATTCGCGCCGTAATCGAGCGCGCCGCCCTTGCTCGCGGCCGACAGAATCCCGGCCGGGATGCCGATGCCGATCGCGACGATCATCCCCATCACGGCCAGTTGCAGCGTGACCGGCAGCTTCTGCGCGATCAGCTCCGTGACCGGTACATCCGTGCGCAGCGAGCTCCCCAGGTTGCCGTGCAGCACATCGCGAACCCACAGCACGTACTGCACCGGCACCGGCTCGTCGAGATGGTATTTGACGCGCAGCGCCGCGATGACCTGTGGGTTCTGGTCTTCGCCGGCCATCGCCATGACGGGGTCTCCCGGCAGCAGCTTCTGCAGGCCGAAGATCATCATCGACACCAGAATCAGCGTCGGTATCGCAACGAGCACGCGGTTAGCGATGATGCGCAACATGATCCGCTCAGCTCTTGATGCTGACGCCGCGCAGACGGATCAGCCCGTCCGGGTAGGGCGTAAAGCCCTGCACCTTCTTCGACAGCACAAACGGCCAGGGCTGCACGTAGATGTAGACGATCGGATCTTCATCCGCGAGGATCTTTGCCGCCGAGTCGTACAGCGGCTTGCGGTCCGCGGCATTCGTCTTGATCCGCGCGTCGTCCAGCAGACGGTCGACCTCGCCGTTGCAGTAGTGCCCGTAGTTCAGATTGCCCTTGCACGTGGTGAATTGATGCAGGTTGCCATCCGGGTCCACGCGGCCCGACCAGCCGGTGTACAGCGCTTCGAAGTCGCCGTTATGCGCGGCGTTGAGGGCGGCGGCGTAGTCGGTCGGACGCAGCTTCAGGTTGATGCCGGCTTCGGCCAGCATCGCCTGCAGCATCTGCGCCATCTGGCTCGACACGGTGTTGTTGCCGAATGTCAGTTCGACGTTGACGTGGTCGTAGCCGGCAGCCTTCAGCAGCGCCTTCGCCTTTGCGACGTCGCGATGCGTGATCTTGATCGAAGGATCGAAGTAGGGGCTCGTTTTCGGCAGCGCCTGGTTGGCGGGCGTATAGATGCCCGCGCCGATCACCTGGTTGATCGCATCGCGATCGATCGCGAGTTCGAAGGCCTGGCGCACGCGTTTGTCCTTGAGCGGCGTGTTGCCGCGCGCACCGTTGGCGACGTTGAACGTGACGTCATAGAAGCCCAGCCCGCTGATCGACACGAAGTTGAGGTTCCTGTCGTTCCTGACCGACGCGACGTCCGACGGCGCAAGACGTTCGAGCATGTCGAGCGACCCGGAGCGCACGTTCGCGAGGCGCACGGTGCTGTCGGGAATCGGCTGGAAGATCACGTTCTGGATCGGATATTTGTCCGCGTCCCAATAGCCCGGGAATTTCTGCAGCACGACCCGGTCATTCTGCACACGCTCGACAAACCTGTACGGGCCGGAGCACACCGGGTGCGTCGCCACGCCGTTATCGTCGGACAGCGTTTTGGGCGCGAGCATCATGCCCGCGCGATCCGACAGCGTGGCGAGCAGTGCGGCATCGGGTGCTTTCAGCACGATCGCGACGGTGTACTCGTCGATCGCGTCGACGTGATCGATCGACGCCAGTTCGCTCTTGCGATTGCTGGTGGGCAGCGTGCGGGCGCGGTCGAGGTTGGCCTTCACCGCAGCCGCGTTGAACGGCTCATCGTCGTGGAATTTGACGCCCTGGCGCAGTTTGAAGGTCAGGGTCTTGCCGTCGGCGCTGGTCGTCCAGGAGGTGGCCAGCATCGGCACGATCTTCAGGTCCGGGCTGATATCGACGAGCGAATTGCACAGCGAACTGAAGACGATCCGGTCGACGACCTGAGCACTGCGCGCCGGATCGAGCGAACCGATATCGTCCTGCAGACCGATACGTATCGTCTGGGCCATCGCGGTGCTTGCGCTCGCGGCCAGCGCTGCGGCAATCAAGATTCTACGCATGCGGACTTTTCCTTTTTGATCTGATGTTCAAGTAACGGACTGCTTCGCGGTGACGAGGTCAAACGCCGCCGCTTGCCAGCGCCTGGCGCTCGCGATAGATGCCAAGGCGCTCGACCAACTTCGGACTGACGCTCGCCACCAGCGATGTTCCGCTACCGGCATTCTGGATTTCGCGCCAGAAGTGGCAGGCGACCTGTCGTCCATCGGGCAGCGTTTCGTTATGTGGCCGCTCATCCTTGCAACGCGGCTTCGCGTGCGGGCAACGCGTGTGAAAGCGACAACCCGGCGGCGGGGCGGTAGGGCTCGGCAGATCACCCGAGAGCGCCGGTTTGTCGCGACGCTGGCTGGGGCTGCTGGCCGGAATGGCCCGCAACAGCGCTTGTGTGTACGGATGCAGCGGCGCGTCGAACAGATCGTCGACGTGGGCCAGTTCGACGATCTCGCCGAGATACATCACCGCGACGCGATCGCTCATATGGCGGATCACGGCGAGGTCGTGGGCGACCATGATCAGCGTCAGCCCCAGGTCCTGCTTCAGCGCTTCCAGAAGATTGATCACCTGCGCCTGTACCGAAACGTCCAGCGCCGAGACCGGCTCGTCGCCCACGATCAGCTTCGGCTCGCCGGCCAGCGCGCGGGCAATGCCGATGCGTTGCCGCTGGCCGCCGGAAAACTCGTGCGGGTAGCGGTCGGCGTAGCCAGGCTGAAGCCCGACCGTGCGCAACAGTTCCGCGACGCGCTCAGTGCGCGCCGCGCCGCGTGCGAGACCATGCAGTGCAATAGGCTCGCCGATGATCTGGCCGACCGTCATGCCCGGGTTCAGCGACGCGAACGGGTCCTGGAAAATGATCTGCATCTCGCGACGCAGCCGCCGCATCGGGGCAGCGCCGATCTGCGTGATGTCCTTGCCTTGATAGAGCACGCGGCCTTCGGTGGCATCGATCAGGCGCAGCAACAGGCGCCCGAGGGTCGACTTGCCGCAGCCGGATTCGCCGACGATCGCGAACGTCTCGCCCTGCTGTACCGCGAGCGACACGCCATTGACCGCGTAGACGGTCGGTGTGCGGGCGAAGAGATGCCGGGTCCCGCCGAAGTGCCTTGTCAACTCGCGGGCTTCGATGATCGGCGGATTCGATGTGTGCGTGACAGCGCCTTGCAGTGACGACGGTTGCGTGCTCATGTCAGCACCTCCTTCGTGCACGGCGTGGCGGAGAATTCGACGGGCGCGGCCCAGCACGCAACCCGGTGCGTGCCGTCGATGAGCTTGTCGGGCGGCGCAGCGTCGATACAGCGCTGTTCAGCGAACGGACAGCGCGGCGCGAAGCGGCAGCCGACCGGCATCTGTTCAGGCGAAGGCACCGACCCGTGGATCGTCGCAAGCGGGCCTTCGCGTTTGCCGACCGATGGAATCGCACCCATCAGGCCGATCGTGTACGGATGCTGCGGGTCGTCGAAGAGGTCATCGACGGTGCCGTACTCGACGATGCGCCCCGCGTACATCACGGCCACATGGTCGGCGACTTCGGCCACCACGCCGAGGTCGTGGGTGATCAGCACCATGGCCGTGCCCGTTTCAGCCTGAAGGTTCTTCACCAGCGCCAGCACCTGCGCCTGGATCGTCACATCGAGCGCGGTGGTGGGCTCGTCGGCGATCAGCAATTGCGGGCGGTTGGCGAGCGCGATCGCGATCATCACCCGCTGACGCATGCCGCCCGACAGTTCGTGCGGGTAAGCGTCGAGCCGCTTTTCAGGCGCGGGAATCCGTACGAGCCGCAGCATCGCGAGCGCTGCGTCGCGTGCCTTCGCGCGGGCCAAGCCCTGATGCCGCTCGACGCTCTCGGCAATCTGGTCGCCGATGGTGAAGGCCGGATTCAGCGACGTCATCGGCTCCTGAAAGATCATCGACATGCGATTGCCGCGGATGTCGGCCAGTTCGCGCTCGGTTTGCCTGAAGAGGTCCCGGCCGTCGAAGATGGCCGAGCCGGCCACGACGTTGGCCGGCGGGCTCGGCAGCAGGCCCATCAGCGCGAGCGAGGTCACGCTCTTGCCGCAGCCCGACTCGCCCACGATGCACAGGGTTTCGCCCGCGCCCACCGAGAACGAGACGTTGTCGACAAGATTGGGGACATGGGGTGCGCGGGAGAATTTCAGCGAGAAACCGCTGACTTCCAGTACCGGTCGACGCTCTTCACGGCTCATCCTTCGACACTCCACATCGCGCAGGTCATCCTTTCGATGGCTTTCAGTATTTGATTATGTCCGCCGCGCAACATCAGAAAATATTAATATTTCTTTTCGATGCTTAACTTTTACTTGAATATCGGACGAGCAAGCAATGCCCACACTCCGGATGCTGAAAACCTTTCGAGCCGTGGCGAAGACGGGGTCGTTTGCCGCCGCGGCTGAAAAGGTCGCGCTGACCCAGGCGGCGGTGAGCCTGCAGATGCGTGGTCTCGAACAGGCACTTGGGCGCCAGCTCTTCGATCGCAGCGCGCGGCAGATTACGCTCACGAGGCAGGGGCGCGAGATCCAGCCGAAGATCGAGCAGATTCTCGACCTGCTGGCTGAACTGGAGCCGAAGCCGGCCGCCTTGATGCAGGGGCCGGTGACGATCGGCGCGGTGGTTTCGGTGATCGGCGCACTTTCGCTGGTGGTCGCGAGTCTCAAGACGGCGCATCCGCAGCTGGATGTGCGGCTGCTGTCGGCGCGCTCGGACGAACTGGCCGTGATGGTGGAAGAAGGCGAGGTGGATATCGCGGCGGTCGTGGCGCGGCCGGACGAAGTGTTGCCCGACACACTCAAATGGACGTCGCTTTACACCGAGCCGCTGGTGCTGATCGTGAGCCGCGAGGTTACCGATACCGATCCCCTGCGGATTCTGCGTCATCACGGCTTCCTGCGTTTCGACCGGCGGGTGCGTACCGGTCGCGTGGTCGAGCAGGCCCTTCAGAGCCTTGGTGCGACGGTCAACGAATATCTGGAGCTGAACTCAATCGAAACCATCGCCGCGCTGGTGCGGGAGAACGTGGGTGTGGCGGTGCTCCCGCTACTTCATCGCGCGAACTGGCAGACGGACCCGGCGCTGCGCGTGTTGCCGATCGCGAATCCACCGATCCTGCGCACGGTCGGGCTGATCCAGCGGGCGTCGTATGGCCACAGCGGCATCACGGAGGCCATCATCGATACGTTGAATGCTTCGTGATGGGTCGAGCCTCAGCTTTCGCGCAGACGGGATGAGTTGTCTGTTGCGCTTGTTGCGCTTTATCGCCCCGCCGCCCGCACCGGCATCACGCCCACACGCGCGGGCGCTTCATCGATGCGGCGAAACACCAGCGCCGACACCAGCGTGATCAGCCCGACACAAACAAAGCTGAGCCTGAAGCCCATCGCGGCCGAACCCCACTGCCCCGAGAACAGGTTGACGAGGCCGCCACCGATCGACACCCCCAGCCCGATCGCGAGCATCTGAACCATCGAGAAGAGGCTGTTGCCGCTACCTGCGTCCTCGCTCGACAGTCCCTTGAGGGTCACGCTGTTCATCGCAGCGAACTGCATCGAATTGGCCGCGCCGAAAATCGCCAGCACGGCGATTTCGATCACGAGCGGCGTACCCGTCGAGATCAATGCAAAGGCAACGATCGCCGCGCCCACCACCACGGTGTTGACGAGCAGGAACATCTCATAGCCATAGCGTCGCACGAGCGGCGCGATCCAGCGTTTTGCCACGGTGCCGGCCAGCGCGGCAGGCAGCATCATCAGGCCGGAATGCAGCGGCGTATAACCGAGTTGCAACTGCATCAGGAGCGGCAACAGGAACGGCACCGCGCTCGTGCCGACGCGGCAGACGAGATTGCCGATCAGCCCGACGCTGAAGTTGGGCTCGCGAAAGAGCGCGAGCCTGAAGAGCGGATTTTGCCGGCTTCGTGCGTGCGGAATGTACGCAAGTGCCGCGACAACACTCAGCACGAAGAGCGCGCTCGACCACAACGCCCGATGGTCTTGCACAGGGGTATCGACGGCAAGCGAAAACGCGACCATGCACAGCGACAGCAATCCGCAGCCGACGAAATCGAATGGCGGCGCCGAGTGCGACGCGCCGTCCGGCAGATAACGTCGCACCGCAAACAGGCCGACCACGCCGATGGGCACGTTGATCAGAAAGATCCAGTGCCACGAGATGGCCTGGACAAACCAGCCGCCCAGCGTCGGCCCGAGGATAGGGCCGACCTGGCCTGCCACCGAGATGAACGCGAGCGCCGACACGTACTGCTCGCCGGACACGCTGCGCAGCACGGCAAGCCGTCCAATCGGCAACAGCATCGAGCCGCCGACGCCTTGCAGCACCCGCGCCACGACCAGCTGCCCGAGCGTGTGTGCGCTCGCGCAGCAAAGCGAACCGAGCACGAAGATCAGGATTGCGGTGAAGTAGACGCGCCGCGTGCCGAAGCGGTCCGCGAGCCAGCCGGAGGCGGGCGTCAGAAGCGCCATCGTCAGCGTGTAGGCGACGACGACAGGCTGCATCGCGAGCGGTTGTTCGTGCAGGCTGTGCGCGATGGAGGGTAAGGCGGTGTTGACAATCGTCGTGTCTAGCGCCTGCATGAAAAAGCCGGCGGAGACGATCCACAGCAAGGCTGTCTGTGTGGAATCCTTGGTCATCTGAATGGGTCTGTAACGGGCCGGGTGGCGCTGCGCTTCGCATCGAACTCCGCAAGGCAATTGAAGGCAGTGCGCCGCGACATCATCGGGATGCGATCATCATATTCAGCGCGAGGCTGATCGGGAACCCCTCTAACGGCATTGACTGTTATCGATTTTGCCGATGACAATAGCTGATGCTCAATCCGGTCTGGCTTAAAACCTTCGCTACTGTCGCGGCTTGCCATAGCTTCACCGAGGCCGGGCGGCAGCTTGGCCTCACGCAATCGAGCGTGAGCGAACATATCCGCCGCCTCGAAGAAAGCGTCGGCCGGCGGCTGTTCGTGCGCGACACCCATTCGCTCGCGATGACCTCCGACGGCGAGGCGATGCTCGCGCACGCCAGCGTGATCCTGCAGGCGATAGGCCGCGCCGAATCGCAGTTTCGCGGATCGCGCCTGAAGGGGCGCGTGCGGCTCGGCTCATCGGATGACGTGGCGCTTGGACCTCTGCCGACCGTGCTCGCCGCGTTCCGGAATGCGCATCCGGACGTCGAACTGGAGATCACGATCGGCATGACGGGCAAGCTGTATGAACTGCTCGACGCCGGCGCGATCGATCTGCTGGTCGGCAAGCGGCGTCTTGGCGACAGGCGCGGCGTGCCGCTTTTTACAGGACGGCTCGAATGGCTCGCGAAGACGGGCACGCTTGTCGATATCACGCAGCCGTTGCCGCTCATTCTTGTCGCCGAACCAAGCGTGACGCGTGCAGTGGTGCTCGATGCGCTCGCCGAGGCAGGGTTTCGCTGGCAGGTGGTCTGCACGAGCAGCAGTCACGCGGGGTGTATCGCGGCTGCGCGTGGCGGTCTCGGCATTACCGTGCGGCCGCAATATCTGGCGGCGCGTGGCCTAACGCCGCCGCTCAACAGCGCCAGTCTGCCCACCTTGCCGGATGTCGAATTCATCGCGCTTGCGGCGAAGCGGCTCAGCTGCCCGGCGGGCACGCTGCTGCAACTGCTGCACGACAGCGATTTGCGAGGTTCGTGGATCGGGGAGTAGTGCAGTTCGCCCTGCTCGCTTACACCGCGGCTGGCGGAAGTGCCGGATCGCATCCTCGCAAAACGACGCGAAGCTGCGCACCACCCTGGGTGGTTTCATCCTGTTGTTTCGTCACAACCCTCGTACGCATTCTCCAGATGCCAGGATGTTCGATGTGCGCTACCGAATATTGACGCCCCTTTCCTGCGTACTAGACTAAATACTCGTCGCGAGCGGCGTGCTTCTCAAGCCCACAAGCATTGGCAGACATCGCGATCGATGCCTCATCTCCTGGGGCGCACGTGACGCCGGTCAGCGTCAAACGATGAAGTCGACATTCGGGAATTCTGGACGAACTTTCCTGGAGATTTAGCTATGAGCCGCGATCTGGTGGACATTGCGAAGCTTGACTGGCTTTCTCGTGAACTGACGGACACGTACCAGTCCGCTGATCCCTTCCCCCACATCTACATCGACGATTTCCTCGATCAGGATGTCTACCGGGAATTGAGCGACGCGTTTCCCGGCCCGAAGGAAAAAGTCTGGTTCAGGTTCCAGTCGGCGGCGGAGAACTTCAAGCTGCAAAGCCAGGACTTCTACGCGATTCCTCCGGTGCTCAGGTCGCTGATCATGGAACTCAACGCACCGGGATTCATTGGCTTCCTCGAGACGCTGTCAGGCATCAAGGGGCTCGTCCCCGATCCGCATCTGCATGGAGGGGGCCTGCATCAGACCTTGCCGGGCGGCCACCTCGGTCTTCATATCGACTACAACTATCACCTGGACTGGAAACTCGACCGACGTCTGAACGTCCTGCTGTATCTGAACGATTCGTGGGACGACAGCTGGGCGGGACATCTGCAGCTCTGGGACAAGGACGTACAGCACTGTGTGCAGAAGATCGCGCCGCTTGGCAATCGCCTCGCCATTTTCAACACCGACGAGTTCTCGTGGCATGGGCACCCGGATCCTTTGTCCTGCCCTGAGGGCATTACGCGCCGTTCTGTTGCGCTTTACTACTATACGAACGGACGGCCGCAGCATGAGAGCGCGGACGCTCACACCACACGCTTCCAGACGCGTCCCGGCGAGAAGTACACCGTCACCGCGCGCGACGTTCTGCACGGCATCACGCCGCCCTACGTGAAGGCGCTGGCCAAACGCATCGTTGGCCGCTAAAACACCTCGTTTGCAAAGCGCTGCGACAGCTTCGATCGACGAAGCTGTCGCAGCACGCTAGCGGGCCGATGCAGACGCTGACCACGTAGCCTGCTTTTCCCTACGCATTCCCGCACGGCCGCCGCCACGATATTCCGTCGGGGAAGAGCCGAACCGCTTACGGAAGATCTTCGCCAGTCTGTCGCCATTGCCCATGCCGCAGCGTCGCGCGATCTTGTCGACCGGCAGATCGGTCTCCATCAACAGCCGGCAGATCATGTCGAGCCGTGCGCGCAGCAGATACTCGGACGGTGTGACGCCAAGCTCGCATTTGAAGCGCCGCAGATAGTTGCGCTCGCTCATCGCAGCGACCCGCGCAGCGTCGGTCACCGAGATCGGTTCAGCGTAGTTCTCGCTGATCCAGCGCGCCGATTCGCGGATCTTGTCGCTGATGGCGGACGCCTGCGCTTCGTCTGGTTCAGGGTCGGTTTCCGATTCCGCGCGTGGCGGGTTGTGCGGCATCAGTTGTGCGGCGACCTGCTGGGCCACTTCGAGGCCGAGATCCGCCGTGATCTGCGCGAGCGCCATGTCCGCGGGCGTCGGTCCGATGCAAGGTGTCGTGACAGACGCGTCCCTGAACCAGAATACGGGTGGCGATCCGGTCTGCGCGAGCGCAATGGGGTCGTGCGGATCTACGCGCTGGAACGCGGGTGCGGTTGTGCTGGTGTGGCCTTGCGCTTTGCTGGGGCCGTTGCCGGCCTGATAGCGATCGAGCACCGCCGCGCTGATCTCGCACAACCACGAAAGCAGGCGAACATCGCGCTCTGCCATTGCTTCGCTCTCGCTGCGCGCGATGAAGATCGCGTTGAAGTTGCGTAGTGGCCAGGCGTCCAGCCCTTGTGTCCACACCCGGATAGAGGATGAGCAGGCGATATTGCCGCCGCGGTATGAAAGCAGCGACAGTCGATAGACAGGCCGACCGTTTTTCGCCAGTTCGATTTCGTTCGCCAGCCGTAACGCCTCGGCGATGATGCCGGCGCCGAGCAGGGAACACCCGTCGAACAGCAGGAGACCAATATGGTTTGTGCCGGGATGAAGCAATTCCACTGACGTATTGGCGGAGTCAGGAACGGGGCCTCGCATTTCTACAGGGTGTTCCATTGGTACTTCCTCCAATGCACACAGACCGTTTGCTTGTGCAGTGCATCATATAGCCGATTTTAATCCGCCTTCGTATTCTGGCCGACACTTCCGATATCTTGGCGGAAATGAACAGAGTGACGGCGCGTGCACAAATAATCTAACTTGCAATTTCTTCCGGATTGAAGCGGGTTTGCTGCGGTTTGCAGAATAAACACTCTTCTGCGTCACCGAAACAACACTGCGCGAATGAGCATGAACGGCATGCTGTCCCGTGCCAACAGTGGATCCGGGTGTGAGTTGGGGTGGTGTCACGCCATCCCCGGACCGCGATTTTCGTTGATCATCCCAAGGCTGCCGTTGATGAAATTGCACCGCCGGGGTGCGGAAAGAAATGTTCCGAAAATCCAGCACCTTTACGGTGCCGATTAACTTTTATTCCATGAATTTCAAGCGTATGGCGGGAACCGTCTGTATACAGTATGAGGAAAATATTCGGGGCAGTAAGTCGGTCGATTCGGTGATGGAAATAGAACAGTAATTATGTGCGGTTCCGCACATATCATTCTCTAATTGCGGTATTCGCCGTTGCGAAGCAAGCGCCGCCGCGCTTCCCGACATCGCGATTCGCACCAGTTAAACATCAATTCTATTAAGACTGACAACCAGCCTTCATGCGGCTCGGCACGTGAGCAATGACTCGCTCTGGTGTTGTCAGGCAGATTCTATTGACACACGTGGCAGCCTCCCCTGAATGACGCGATAACCGTTAATCGGGTCCGGGACTTCATCTGAAGAATGTCCGGGTTCGTAACGCTTTAGACGTGCGTCACCAGATAATCCGCCAACATCTCGCGATTTTCCGCCAGGCCCCTTCCAGGCGTTTTCAGCGGGCCTATGCTTCACTGCAACACGAACCTTCTACGGGTTTTCCACGACGCCGGCGGCCAGCCCACGGTGACTTGAACGCTGGCCGTGCGTGCGTCGCAGCGGGCCGCCCGTTCATTTCGCGGACGCCGCTCTCGCGTCTCCTCATTTCATTCCCGACTCCGAGCTGGAGGCATCATCATGAGTACTGCTACACAGATGAATGACGCGGTCTATCGAGACACGGAAGCAGGCGAACCGACACAGCAATGCGCGCTGGCGCCGCCGGTGGCGCTGCGTCTTTTGTCTGTCGTCCTTGCGGGTGGATCAGGCACGCGGCTGTGGCCTGTGTCGAGGAAGAACTATCCGAAGCAACTCATCGACGTAGTCGGTTCGGACTCGCTGTTGCAGTCCACGGCGCGGCGCCTTGCGGGACTGGGTCGCGATCGCGAACGGGATGATGAGCCGATCATCGTCTGCGGCGATGAGCATCGCTTCATGACCTCGCAGCAGCTTGGCGAGGCTGGTGTGGCGGCGCGCATCGTGGTCGAGCCGGTCGGGCGCAATACCGCGCCGGCGCTCACACTCGCGGCGCTGCTCGCGTG
Organism: Paraburkholderia sp. GAS448; assembly: GCF_050435685.1. Lineage (NCBI taxonomy): Bacteria > Pseudomonadati > Pseudomonadota > Betaproteobacteria > Burkholderiales > Burkholderiaceae > Paraburkholderia > Paraburkholderia sp. GAS448. The sequence continues at coordinate 476,038 of NZ_JBNDKT010000004.1, read as the reverse complement.
TGCCAGCGGCGAGGATAGCGTCCTCGTCGTGATGCCTGCCGATCATGTGATTCCCGACGGCGCCGCGTTTCAGGAAGCGGTGCTACGCGCGGCGGACCATGCGGAGCAGGGCGCGATCGTTACGCTGGGCGTTCGCCCCACGCGTGTCGACACCGGCTTCGGCTACATCAGGCTGGGCGCGCCACTCGCAACAGGCGCGCGGAAGATCGGGCAGTTCGTCGAGAAACCCGCCGCCGAACTGGCGAGCCAGTACGTCGCGTCCGGCGATTACTGGTGGAATAGCGGCATCTTTATTGTCCGCGCAAGCGTCTGGCTTGGCGCCCTGGCGCGTCTGCAACCGGCGATGCACGCAGCCTGCGTGAGCGCGTACGAACAGGGACACACGGACGGCGCCTTTTTTCATCCACACGCTGCTTCGTTTGCGAACACGCAAGCCGACTCGATCGATTACGCCGTCATGGAACACCTCGCGCGTGACGAGGCACTGGAAGGCGTGGTCGTGCCGCTCGACGCTGGCTGGTCGGACCTTGGCTCATGGGATGCAGTCTGGGACGCGCTAGACAAGGACGCCGACGGGAACGCCGCGCGCGGTCGGGTGATGCTGAAAGGTTCGACGTCCTGCTACGCGCATTCAGAAGGCCGGCTGGTCGCGTGCGTGGGTGTCGCGAATCTGGTCGTCGTGGAAACCGCGGACGCGGTGCTGGTCGTCGATCGCTCTCACGTGCAGGACGTGAAAGGCCTCGTGGGGCGCATCGCGGAACAGCATGCGCCGGAAGCGGACTCGCATCGCAAGGTGCAGCGCCCATGGGGTTGCTACGACTCCATCGATCACGGCGAACGCTTTCAGGTCAAGCGGATCGTCGTGCGGCCCGGCGCCTGCCTGTCGCTGCAGCTCCATCACCACCGTGCCGAGCACTGGATCGTCGTCTGCGGGACGGCGCTTGTTACCCGCGGCGAAGAGCAGTTCCTGCTAAGCGAAAACGAATCGACCTACATCCCCATTGGCGTGAAGCATCGGCTTGAAAACCCCGGAAAGCTGCAACTCGAAATCATCGAGGTGCAGTCGGGGGCGTATCTCGGCGAGGACGACATCGTGCGGTTCGCCGACACCTACGGACGTTGCTCCTGACGGCCACAAGCCGGCTTGAGGCACGGCATCGAATGCAGTTCAACACGACCCCAAGGGGAATCGCATGCCAACCACGATGAAATCTCTTTTCGCAAGAGCGGGCGTGACGCCCCCCCAACTCACCGCGACAGCGCCGGCTGCACCGATTGCACCGATTGCACCGATTGCATCTTCCAGCATGGGTCCACCGCTTACTGGATTCAGTCCGCAATCTCCCGAAGGTCATGTTGCAGAGAGGTTGCGCGTCAACGGAAAGCTTCATTCTGGTGCGAAGCGCGCATTCGATTTCACGGCTGCACTCATGTTGCTCATTGTGCTGTCGCCGTTACTGGCAATGATTGCGTGGTTCGTCATGAGAGATGGCGGTCCATGTGTGTTCGGTCACACACGCGTCGGAAATGGCGGTGTCAAATTTAAATGCCTGAAGTTCCGCTCGATGGTCGTGAACGCCGATGCGGTTCTCAAGGAACTGCTCGCCAGCGACCCGCAAGCCCGCGCGGAGTGGGAGCGGGATTTCAAGCTCAAGAAGGATATTCGCATCACGAAGATCGGTCACTTCATCCGTCATACGAGTCTCGATGAATTGCCTCAACTGTGGAATGTCGTTCGTGGAGAAATGAGCCTCGTCGGACCGCGGCCGGTGATCGAGAAAGAACTGGAGCGCTACTACGGCGATGGGGCCGCTTATTACCTCATGGCCAAACCGGGGATCACTGGACTCTGGCAGGTGAGCGGACGCAACGACATCGACTACGCAACGCGTGTTTCGCTCGACGTGTCGTATGTCACGAACTGGTCGTTCAGCAATGACATCCTGATTCTGCTGAAGACCGTGGTGGTGGTGCTTCGCGGACGCGGTGCCTATTGAAGCATTGTGGCTTGACTCACAGGTACTCAGGGATTCCGTCTGGGGCGGCACGCAGATGTCGTGCCGTAGCCGGTTTCCCTGATCTGCAATTTCATGGCTGAGCTGCTGGAAAGTGTAGTGCCGGAGCCAGAGCGCGTAAGTGCGTGATGGATCCACTCAATTCGGAAGGACAGCGTGATGCCGATTATGCCCATCGATTCCGGAAACGCGTTGCAGTCGTTGCAGACTGGGAAGGCGATTGCCAACACCCGCGACGAGGTTGCCAAAGCAAAGGCTCATCGCTCATCGCTGTTCACGCGCGTAACGATGGCAGCCTGCGCGATCATGCTGGCTGCGTGCACCATGGCTCCGGGTATGACGTTTCAGTCTGCCGGCAGCGGCAAGGCTGGCGCCGGCGCGACGACTACCGCGACCGCCAGCGGTGCGGGCGACAGCAACATCGCGGGCGTTCCGGGAATATCCAAAGACAACCTGATCGAAATCACCAGCACGCTCGTCGACGAGCAGCGCGCGGCGCAACCGAAGGGCATCGCGCCGGATGTCGAGAAGCTCTTCGACAAACCGCGCCCCTACGTGCTCGGTGCTGGCGACGTGTTGAACATCGTGGTCTGGGACCACCCTGAGTTGAACATGCCGTCGTTGCAGAGCACGAGCGGTTCCGACAGCAGCGGTTCGAATTCGATCGTGACGGGCTATACGATCGATGGTAGCGGGATGGTGCAGTTCGCCTACGTCGGCATGCTTCAGGTAGCGGGTCTGACCGAAGCGCAGGCGCGCGACCTGCTGGCAAAGCGGCTTGGCGAGTACGTTCGCAATCCGCAGGTCACGCTGCGGATTCAGGCCTATCGCAGCAAACGCATCTATCTGGACGGCGAGGTGCACACGCCGGGATTGCAGATCCTCAACGACGTACCGATGACCTTGCCCGAGGCGATCAACCGCGCAGGCGGCTTCACTACGACGGCAGACCGGTCGTCGGTGGCCGTGACGCGCGGCGAAAAGACCGTACTCGTGAATCTGCCCGATCTGATTGCGAAGGGCGCCAACCCTTCGGGCATTCTGCTGCGCGACGGCGACCTCGTGCGCGTGTACGCGGCGAGCGACAGCAAGGTCTTCGTACTGGGCGAGGTCGCGCGTGCGTCGACGCTTACGCTCAACAACGGCAAGCTGAGTCTCAACGAGGCGCTGGGCGACGCCGGCGGCGTGAGCCAGTACTCGGGCGACGCGCAGCAGGTGTACGTCGTGCGCGGCAAGAACGAGAACAAGCCGGTGGTCTATCACCTCGACGCCAGTTCGCCGGCCGCGATGGCACTCGCCGACAACTTCGAGTTGAAGCCCAACGATGTCGTGTTCGTCGATGCTTCTTCGCTGGTGCGCTGGAGCCGCGTCGTCAGTCTGCTGGTTCCGACGGCGCAGTCGGCCTCAGTCGGCAAGGCGCTCGCGCCATGAGGCTCGCTCCGATGCTTTGGCTACTGCGGTTATCGCGCTGTACACGGACCTTTGGGAGTGACGCGGCATGAACAATCTGAATCTGCCTGGGCCGACCTACGAGCCCGCGATGCGGCCGCCGGTTCATCCGTACCATCATCTGGGCACGCTGTATGGCGGACGCTGGCTGATCATCGGCTCGACGATCGCTTTCCTGCTGGTCGGCATCGCGTACGCGACTTTTACGCGGCCCGTGTATCGATCCGACATTCTGATCCAGGTCGAGCAGAATCCCAACGAGTCGAAATCGGCTTCGGGCGATGTGTCTTCGATGTTCGAGCTGAAGACGGACGCGTCGGCAGAGATCGAGGTGCTGAAGTCGCGGATGGTCATGTCGCGCGCGGTCGACAGCATGAAGCTCTACATCGAAGCTGCGCCGCGCTACCTTCCGGTTATCGGCTGGTGGCTGGCGGAGCGCGCCGATTCGCTTTCGCAGCCACTACCGGGCGGCTACGTGCATGGCACGGAAAGTATAGGCGTGACGACGTTCAATGTTCCCGAGCACTTTTACGGCAAACACTTCGTGCTGACGCTCGGTCACGAGGGTGCCTATGCGCTCACGCAATCGGGCCTGGCGGGTTCGGATCGCATCGAACTGCAGGGCATTGTCGGCCGACCCCTGCATGCCGATACGAAGTATGGGCCTGTCGAGTTGCTGGTGAGCAACGTGTCGGGCGAACCCGGTTCGAGCTTCGTGCTCAGGCGCAACTCGGAGGTCGCGACGACGGAATGGCTGCAAAAGACCGTGGCGATTTCGGAGAAGGGCAAGCAGTCGAACATCATCGGCGCGACGCTCGACGGCACCGATCCCGCCAGGGATAGCCTCATTCTCAACGAGATCGGGGACGCCTACGTCGATCAGAACGTCCAGCGCAAATCCGAGGAAGCAGACAAGTCGATCCGTTTTCTGGACGCGCAGTTGCCCAAGCTGAAGACACAGCTGGAAACGTCGGAGAGCCGGTTTAATGCATTCCGTGCCGCGCATGGCACCGTGGACACCAGCGAGGAAGGCACGGCGCTTTTGCAGCAATCGGTCGACGCCCAGGCACGCGTGCAGGAACTCAAGCAGAAGCGCGAAGAACTGATGACACGCTTCACGGAAAAACATCCGGCATTGCAGGCCGTCGACGCCCAGCTGGCTGACGCGCAAAGTGCGCTGGCCACGGTTGTCGCTCGCACGAAAGGGTTGCCGATCCTCGAACAGGGCGTGCTGCAACTGCAGCGCGACGTGCAGGTCGACACCGATCTGTACACAAACCTCCTCAACACCCGCCAGCAAATGACGCTGGTTCGCGCCGGCAAGGTGGGTAATGTGCGGATGATCGATCCGGCGACGCCGCCCGAAACGCCGATCCAGCCGCGCCGCGGTGTGGCGATCGGTGGATCGCTGATCGCCGGCCTGATGGTGGGTATCGCGCTCGCGGTCTTCAAGCGGCGCGTCGTCGGGGCCGTCGAGAACCCGCAGGAAATCGAACAGGCAACCGGGCTGATGGTGTACGCGACGGTGCCGCGCAGCCGGCTGAACGGCGGCGGGTCGAACAGTTACATGCGGCGCGTCGCAGCGGAGAAAAACAGCGACGCGCTTGTGCTCTCGCACGCTTTCACGCACGACGCAGCCATCGAAAGCCTGCGCAGCTTCCGTACGACGTTGCAGTTCTCACTGCTCGACGCGCCGAACCGCGTGGTGCTGATTACCGGGCCGACAGCGGGCATCGGCAAATCGTTCGTATCAGCGAATCTGGCCACGCTCGCCGGGGCGTCGAACAGGCGCGTGCTGCTGATCGATGCCGACCTGCGCAAGGGCGTATTGCATCAGCACTTTCAACTCGAGCGCGCGCCGGGACTCGCTGAAGTCATCGTCGGCACACATCGCTTTGAGGAGGTGCTGAAACGCAACGTGTCGCAGGGCCTGGACTTCCTGTCGACGGGCGGCATGCCGCTCAACCCGAGCGAGCTTCTGCTGCAGCCGGAGTTGGCCGACCTCATCGGCCGTGTGGCGTCGCAGTACGACATGGTGGTGATCGACGGCCCGCCGCTCCTGCTGGTGGCAGACGCGCTGGTGCTGGGACGCATGGCGGGCACTGTCTTTGTCGTCGCGCGTCACGGGGTCACGACGGTGCCGGAAATTGGCGAGAGCGCGCGCAGGCTCGCGCAGGCGAGCGTCGAAATTCGCGGCGTGATCTTCAACGATTTCAGGCGCGGTCCCGGCCAGTATGGCTATGCGTACGGCAATCCGGGCGACTACGGAGCGTCAGGCTATGCGCAGCACTAGCCGCGTGAAAGAGGGGGCGTTGCGCGGCACGACCAGCGTTCGAAGGTACGCGGCAGTCTCGCGTACCCGGCAGAGATAACCGACAGGCGCATCATGACTCCGATCAGCGACAGAAACATCACGCTCGTCACCGTGACTTACGGCGACCGCATCCGCTACTGCGCGGAATTGCTGCGACGCGCCTTTGACGACGAGGGCATTGCGCACGGCGTGATCGTCAGCAATAACTCGACGTCCAACCTCGAGCAGCTTGAGCAACGATGGGGCGAGCGGATAACGGTGGTTCGGCTGCCCGCCAACACCGGGTCGGCGAACGGCTACGCGGTGGGGATCACAGCCGCGTTGAGCCGTAAGGCACAGTACCTCTGGTTGATGGACGACGACAACGCACCGCGCCACGGCGCAGTAGCGGCGCTGTGCCGCCAGCTCGATCTGCTCGCCGCGAGGGTGGGGAGAAGCCGTGCGGCCGTGCTGGGCTTTCGTCCGGATCATCAGGCAGACATCGCGATGGGCGTGCCAGTCGCGCTGGCGACGCCGCCGCGTTCGAGCTATTTCGGCTTCCACGTTGCGCGCATCCCGTACAAGATCTGGCGGCGCACGCCATGGGGCCGTCCGCAGCCGGGACCGATGCCGAAGGTCGTCGAGATTCCCTTCGCGCCGTATGGCGGTTTTCTCGCGCACCGCTCGGTGTATGAAGACCTCGGTCTGCCCAAGCGGCAACTGGTGCTGTACGCCGACGACATCGAGTACACCTGGCGCCTGACTGCGCGCGGCGGCCACATCGCGCTCGTCACCGATGCGCAGCTGGAGGACCTCGAAGGCTCATGGAACGTGAAGACGAACTGGAAGAACCACTTCGAGTGCATGTTGCTGAGCGGCTCCGATTTTCGCGCATATTACAGCAGCCGCAATCAGGCGTGGTTCGACAAGAACTACTGGTCGACATCCACGTCGATGTTTCGCCTGAACCGGCTCGTGTTCCTGCTGCTGTTGCGCTTCTATGGCAAGCGCAGGCATGCGGCCGCAAGGCTGACGCTGCTGGAGCGGGCCATCGCCGATGGCGAAGCGCAGCGGCTCGGCCTGAATGTCGACTATTCGCTATGAATGCCCGCGCGCACATCACGGCGCCGGACGCCTGTGGAGCGGAGACGGGACGTGCAATCATGTCCAGCGTAACGATCGTCATCTGCAACTACAACTACGCCGCCTATCTGCGTGGCGCAATCGACTCGGCGCTGACGCAGACCGTCGGCACCACGACCGTCATGGTTATCGACGACGGTTCCACCGACAATTCCCGTGAAATCATTCATTCCTATGGCGACAGGATCAACGCTGTCTTCCAGGACAATGGCGGTCAGGTTGCAGCTTATAACCACGCATTGCAGCGGGTCGACACACCCTGGGTGATCTTTCTGGATGCCGACGATCTGCTGTATCCCGATGCGGTCAAGGAGGTCATCGCGGCATTTGCTTCCGGCGACTTTGTCAAGGTTCAGTTCAAGCTCCAGGTGATGACCGCCGATGGCACGCGCACCGGCGTAACAGTCCCGCAGTCCGGCGCGGTAGCCGGTTGTGGGGCATTGCTGCGCAAGGGCTGGCTGTATCCTTCGCCGCCTGGGTCGGGCAATGCCTACCGCGTCGACGCACTCAAGCGGATTTTTCCGGTGCCGGTCACGACGGACAATATCTACGGCGCGGACTTCTACGCGATCTACGGCGTTGCGCTGATCGGCAACGTGTGTGCGATCGATCATGCGCTCGGCGGTTATCGGGTCCACCGGTCCGCAACGAAGACACCGGGCGGTGAAGGCAAGGGCGCGGCAGATCTTGCGTTCGCCAATTCGGAAGACTCGCTGGCCGGAGCGAGGAAAGCGGCCATCCGTTGGACGATCCTGCGCGAACTCGCGAGCGAGAGGCTCGGCGAAAGATTGCCCGCGGCCTTCCTCGATTTCTCATTCGAGAAGGCGCAGTTCGGCAACCAGCTGTATCGCGCGCCGTTTTCGCGCAGGTGGCGCTGGTTCACGAAAGAGTCGGGCCGCTATTTCCACACCGTCGTGGCCAATCCCTTCTGGAGTCTGCACAGGAAGCTGGCTGTGGCATGTCTGACCGCACTTTGTCTTGTGCCTTTCGCTTCGATCAGCGACCGGGTCGTGCGCTATATCGCCAATCCGCTCGCAAGAGCGGGGCGCTAGCCAACCTCGCTCGATGGCCACGTGTGTACCTGAACCGCAGGGTCAGCGGGTCGCCTAACCCGCTGCGTTGCGACGCCTAAGGAGAACCGCCGGTGACCGCATCTTCGCCAGTCAGAATTTCCATCAACGGCCGCTTTCTGGGGCGGCGTCCGACGGGCGTCGATCGCTTCGCGTATGAAGTGGTGCGCGGCATCGACCAGATGCTCGCGTCGAACGATCCGGCGACGTCGGGTCTGATCGTTGAGGTACTGGTGCCGCAGGCCGTGCAGGTGGATCCCACGCTGTTTTCGAACATGAAGATCCGCACAGTACCGGGCGGTTCCGGGCAGCGCTGGGAACAGATCAGTCTCCCGCTTGCGGCGCGCGGCACGTTGCTGCTCAACCTGTGCAATGCCGGTCCGCTGTTCTTCAGGAACCAGGTCACGGTGCTGCATGACGCCGCGCCGGTTCGGGTGCCTGAGGCGTATACGCGCGCGTTCCGCACGTGGTACCGCGTGATGGCGCCGTGGATCGGGCGGATCGCACGGCGCGTGCTGACCGTCTCCGAATTTTCGAGCAGGGAGCTGAGCGACGCCTATCGCATCCCGGCGCGGAAAATCGGCGTGCTGCCGATGAGCGGCGACCACATGCTGCGCGCGGAAGAACACGTCGACGTGCGCGAGAAGTATCAGCTGGGCGACCGGCCGTATGTGCTGGCGGTCAGCAGCGCGAGCAGTCACAAGAACTTTCGTCTCGTCATCGAGGCGATCGAGTTGCTGAAGGCGACCGACTATGACTTCGTGATCGTCGGTTCCAGTCTGCCCATCTTCAACGCGGTGCAGCAGGCGCTGCCGGACTTCGTGAAGCGTGTCGGCTACGTGTCCGATGCCGAACTCAGGAGCCTGTTTCGCGACGCCGCATGTTTCGTATTTCCGTCGCTATACGAAGGCTACGGGCTGCCGCCCGTCGAAGCGATGACGCTGGGATGTCCGGTGATCGCGTCGAACCTGCCGTCGATCCGGGAAGCGTGCGGCGATGCCGCGTTCTACGTTTCGCCGACGAGTGCGAGCGAACTTGGCCAGGCAATGACACAGGTCATGACGGACGATGGTTTGCGAGGTGCGTTGCGGGAAGGCGGCTATTCGCATGTCGAGCATTACTCATGGCGCGCAACCGCGCTCAGGATACTCAAAGAGATCTCACCATGGCTGTCACATTGATGAATCAAACCCCGTTGCGAACTGCCGACGGGTTCGGCAAGGTCGCCGTCGTGCACGACTGGCTGACGACTTATGCGGGTGCCGAACGCGTGCTGGAACAGATTCTGCGCATCTGGCCGCAGGCCGATCTCTTCAGTGTGGTCGATTTCTTTCCTGACGAGCATCGTGCCGCGCTGCTTGGGAAGCATGCCACCACGTCGTTTATCCAGCATCTGCCGCGGGCGAAGAGGTCGTATCGCTCGTATCTTCCGCTGATGCCACTCGCGATCGAGCAGTTCGATCTCTCCGGATACGACCTCGTGATCTCGTCGAGTCACGCTGTGGCGAAGGGCGTGATTACCGGGCCAGCCCAGCTTCATATCAGCTATGTGCATTCGCCGATCCGCTATGCGTGGGACCTGCAACATCAGTATCTCGACGAAGCGAAGCTGACGCGGGGCATCAAGAGCTGGCTTGCGCGGTCTATCCTGCACTACATGCGGATCTGGGATCAGCGCACGGCGCACGGCGTGGACCTGTTCGTCGCGAATTCCGACTACGTCGCGCGGCGCATCAGGAAGGTCTATGGATACGGCGCAAAAGTGGTGTTTCCGCCGGTGGACGTCGATCGCTTCACGATGAGCACGCAGCGCGAGGCGTTTTATCTGACCGCGTCGCGTCTTGTGCCGTACAAGAAGGTCAACCTGATTGTCGAAGCGTTCGCCGCGATGCCTGACAGAAGGCTGATCGTGATCGGGGATGGTCCCGATATCGGGAAGGTCAGGGCGGTCGCGTCGTCGAACGTGACCATCATGGGCTATCAGTCGACCGACGTCCTGATCGACCACATGCAGCGCGCGCGAGCATTCGTCTTTGCGGCGGAGGAGGACTTCGGCATCGTCCCGCTCGAAGCCCAGGCCTGCGGCGCGCCGGTCATTGCGTTGGGCAGGGGCGGCGCGCGCGAAACGGTGATCGAGGGTACGGATCGCGGCACGCGGACAGGCGTGTTCTTCCCGCGCCAGTCGGTTGAGGAGATCGTGGCGGCCGTGGACCGCTTCGAGGCGATGGGTCCGTTCGACCCGGCCGCATGCCGTCGCAACGCCCTTCGATTTGGACCTGAGCGCTTCCGGAGCGAGTTTCTGGAGATCGTGCGGGAAGCCGCCGCGCAGGCCGTATCAACCGCTGGTGTTGCCGTTTCGCCAGCCGGGCCGGCCGGCGGGAAGCCGCTCGAAGTGTTTGCTCGTTGAGCCCGCGAGGAGAAGCGTCATGGACAAGGCTCACGATTCGTTAAAGATGCAACGCTGGAGTAGCCGCGCGGCTCCGCGTGCGACGTCGTGCATGCGCGGACCGGTCGCGCTCCACGGCTACTGGTGGGAGGACCCGGCAAGACTGGTGCTGTTCTTCATCCTGCCGCTCTACGCGCTGATCTCGATGAATCTGCTGGGTGGACAAAAAGCGATCGACCATGTGTATTTCGACAGCTTTTACGCACTGGCCGGAGCGCTCTTTCTAACGATTGTGATGACGGTTGCGGCGCTGGGGCGCAGCGCAATACCCGTTGCGCAATACGCGCCAGCTGAGATTCCCGTACGTGTGCTCGACTTCGTGTTCGCTCTGGCGTTCGGCGGCTATCTGATCATGATGGGCGGGGTGTTGGCGCATCCGGCGATCATCCTGTCGTTCTTTAACGGGGGTGCCAGCGCCTACGATCTGCTGGAAATGAAAGGACGCGTTGTCGGTTTGAGCACGCTGACCCAGGCGACGGTCGCTTATGTGCCGCTGTATTTCTACGTGTTCAGGCATCCGGAGCGCGGTTTCAACCGCTACAAGCTATACCTGCTCGTGCTGGGCGTATTGACGCTGCTCAGAAGTTTCATTTTTGCCGAACGGCTCGCGTTGATCGAGGTAGCGCTGCCATTTGTGCTGATGTGTGTGAGATTCAGGCACGGGCCGAGGCGTTCGAAGTTCCTTGCGTTGGGGCCTGTCGCCGCGATCGTCCCGATGGTGGGCTTCTTCATCGCGAATGAGTATCACCGCTCATGGGAAACCTACTACATCAACGTTTACGACAACATCTTCGATTTCGCGATCGAACGGCTGGCGTTGTACTACTCGACCGCGTTGAACAACGGCGCCGGCATTCTGAGCATTCTGGGCTGGGGCGATGGCAGTCCGATGTTTACGCTCGATTGGCTCATCCGTTTCCCGCTTATCGGCGAGGTCTTCAAACCGATGATGGATTCCAGCGCTGCCTTCGATTCGTTCCTGAGCAATTACGGCGATCCTGAATTCAACAATCCGTCGGGCATTTTCGTCCACTTTTACGAGTGGGGCTGGTTCGCGCTCTTCATCGCGGCATTTATCGGCTGGGTGTTCAGCAAAAGCTATGCGGGCTGGCGCTCGGGCGATGGATTCTGGTGCTGCGCGCATTCAGTGCTGCTCGTTTCGCTGCTCGAGATTCTGCGTATTCCGAACCTGTTCAGCGGCAGAAATTTCGTTCCGATCGCGCTGCTGTTTGTCGTATTCCGGTTCCTGAAGAAGCCGCTGGTTCAGCCGGTGCACGTCGTTCGCCGCGTCGGTTGAAGCGGAACCGGCCTGCGTCGTGTGTTCTGCTTGCTGGTGCACGTGGCAACAGCAGGCGAGACGCCCATGAAAGAGGTTTAGCGTGAACAGGTTATCCCGCACTATCGTTTCATGCGCTGCCGTGCTGTCGATCCACGCGACCGGCGCCGTTGTGCAGTCGTCCAATGCCGCCGGTGCATCCGCTCCGGCCGCGCCAACTGCGAGGCTGACGAAATCGCATGGTGGCTTTAAACGGGCGGCTGCCGTCGCCGACGCCACGGTTCACCCCGCAGCTGACGGCGGCGATCAGGCCGATGTGCTTCAGGAAGGGCTGGATGCGTTGCAGACCGGGCAACGGCTCGTGCTATCGCCAGGCCAGTACGTCGTCGGTCATTCGCTCGTGGTGAAGAACCGGCAGGTCGTGATGTCAGGGTACGGGGCGACGCTGGTCGCAACGGACGCGAACGATCAGGCAGTCGTCGTGAATGGCCGGGACTCGACTGTTGCGGGCCTTACCCTGGTCGGCACGGGAGCGCGGCGACTCGAAACGGCGACTTCCGCCAAGGTGGTCGTGAGCGGAACGGGTATCCAGGTGCTCGATGTCACGATTCAGGGGGGCGCCAGCGCGGGCATTTTCATTTCGGGAGCCGTCAACATCGCAATCGCGGGCAACAAGGTGCTGTCAACGCTTGCCGACGGCATCCACATCACCGGCCGCTCGCGCAACGTGCTCGTGCAGGGCAACACCGTCACCGGCAACGGCGACGACATGGTTGCGGTGGTCAGCTATGAGAAGGATGGGGCGCTCAGCAGCAACGTGCTGGTCACGGGCAATTCGCTGTCGGGCAACTACTGGGGACGGGGCATATCGGTGGTCGGCGGAACGGCCGTGACGATCACCGGCAATACCGTGCAGGGCGTGCAGAAGGCCGCCGGCGTCCTCGTGGCGCAGGAAGACGGTTATCGCACGTATAACTCGACGAACATCCTCATCACGAACAACGTGATTTCGGATATCGAAAACTCGACGAACCCAGGTAACGATCGCCCTCCTGCCCAGCATGCGGCAATCGATCTCAACACCGGTTCGGGCTCGGTGACGCTCGTCTCCGTCACGGGCAACCAGATTTCCCGCGCCAACTACGGTGGCTTCCGGGCGCTGGGGAACGTGTGCCAGTTCCGGATTTCCGGCGACATATTCGGGGCGATAGCGGGTACGCCTGTCTCGCTGCAATCGCGAGGCTGTTCCGCAAGCCAGATCATCTGCGGTTCGAACACCCTGGACGGCACGACACTGGTGCCGCCGGCCGGATGCTCGGCAACGGGCACGCTTGCCGTTTCCGGCGCAAATGCGGCGCTTCTGCCGGCGATCCGAACGTCGTTGAGGCAGACGCAGCAAACGTTCATGAACAGCAGCCGGGCAAAGAGCCGAAGCTGATCGGGACACCATGCTACGGGGCGCGCTGCCGCGAGCCGGCAGCGCGATGCAATTGACCACCACCTTGGGGAGAGCGCCATGACACCGCTTCGTTACATTGACCTGCCGGTTTTCGAGCGTGCCGCATTTGAACTGGCGTGCGCCCGTCGCGGCTTCGCACCCATGCACTTCGAGATCACTGGGTTCGCAGAGACGACTGGAGCGACGCCGAACCGGCTCGTCACCGTCCGGCGTGGCAGATGGGCGCAGTCGTATCGCGCTCACCCGGCGTGTTTGTGGGTGAAGGATTTCGAGTCGGATCTGACGTGCAATTTCTTCAGATGAGATGGCACGCCCAGCCATTCCGCGGACATCGAAATCCTGCCTGCGAGCAGAGCCCATGACCACATCGATCAGGAAGACGATGCTTTACCTGCTGCTGATACAGGGGGGGAATTATCTGTTCCCGCTGTTGCTGCTGCCGTTTCTTGGACGCGTGCTTGGAGTGACGGAGTTCGGTGTGCTGGCGTACTGTCAGGCGATCGTCCAGTACCTTATCCTGCTTACAGACTACGGTCACAACCTGACCGCTACGCGCCTCGTGTCAGTCAGGCGTAACGAACCGGAGGCACTCGCTGGTGTTTTCTCGGCGACGATGGCAGCGAAGCTCGCGCTGACGCTTGCATCGTTTGTGCTTCTGCTCATCGGCCTGCTGGTGGTGCCAGGGCTGTCCGCGCACTGGCCGATTCTGGCGGCGGCGTTCGTCGGTGTGATCGCCAACGCAGTGACGCCGCTCTGGTTCTTCCAGGGGCTGGAGCGGATGAAGTCGCTCGTGCTGCCGACGTTCGTGTCGAAGGCGGCGAGCCTCGTCTGCGTGGTGCTGCTTGTAAAAGGCGAGGGGGATGCGGCGCTGGCGGCGCTTGGCATCAGCCTTGGCAATGTCGTTCTGGCAGTCGCAGCGTTGTGGATTGTCTACCGGCAGCGGCTGGTGGCATGGGCCTTTACGCCGCTTCGGTCGATTCGAGAGTCGTTGGGAGAGGGGTTTCCTGTGTTCCTGTCTCTCGTGCTGGTGAGCTTCTACGTCAACTTCAATTCGATCCTGCTCAACCACTTTCACGGACCGACAGCGGTGGGACAGTTCGCGATGGCCGACAAGGTGCGTGTGGCGGCGCAGGCCGTGTTCATGATGGTGGGGCAGGCGTTCTACCCGCGCATCAGCCAGTACAACGCCACGAACCCGGCGGCGGCGCAGGAGCTGATGCGCACAGCGATGATGGCGGTTTTCGGCTGCTCGGTGAGCCTGTTTGTCTTCATCCAGTTGTTTGCGGGCTGGGGCATCGAGATGTGGCTGGGTGAGCAGTTTTACGCTTCGATCTTCCTGCTGAAGCTCGAAGCGGTGCTGCTGCCTGTCATCAGCGTCGCATTCGTGTTCGGCAATCTGGGTTTGCTCGCCCTGGGCCGGACGCGCGCGCTGAAGAATGTCTATGCGGGCGTCACCGTGTTGCATCTGATCTACGTCGTGCCACTCACCCTCTATCTGGGCGCCGAAGGCACGATCGTGTCGGTGATCCTGACAGAGCTGTTCGGTGCGGTGGCGTTCGCGTGGCTCTATTTGCGGGAGGTGCGCCCGCCAGCCCATGCACGCGCTCAAGGATGAGGAAGACTGGAGGATGCGTACGCCGCAGTCGCATCCGGATTGAAGCTGCCGCACGGGTGCCGGTGGATGCGACAGGGATGACAGGCGAAGGGGGAAATCATGATTCTCGTGACGGGCGGAGCCGGTTTCATCGGCGCGAATTTTGTGCTCGACTGGCTCGACGGTGTGGACGAAGCCGTGGTCAACGTCGACAAGCTGACCTACGCCGGCAACCTGGGCACGCTCAGGTCGTTGCATGGCGACCTGAGTCACATCTTCGTGCGTGCGGACATCTGCGATCGCGCCGCAATGGACATATTGCTGGCTGACTATCAGCCGCGCGCGATTCTGCATTTCGCAGCGGAAAGCCATGTCGACCGCTCGATTCATGGCCCCGAGGATTTCGTGCAGACGAATATGGTCGGCACGTTTACGCTGCTCGAGGCGGCACGCCATTACTGGAAGGATCTGCCCGCTACCGCGAAGGAGACGTTCCGTTTTCTGCACGTCTCTACGGATGAGGTGTTCGGGTCGCTATCGCCTGACGATCCGCCGTTCGCGGAGACGAGTCTCTACGCGCCCAACAGCCCGTATTCCGCGTCCAAGGCGAGCGCCGATCATCTGGTGCGTGCCTGGCATCACACCTATGGTTTGCCGACGCTCACCACACATTGCTCGAACAACTACGGCCCGTTCCAGTTTCCGGAGAAGCTGATTCCGCTGATGATCACACACGCTCTCGCCGGCAAGCCGCTGCCTGTGTATGGCGACGGACAGAACGTGCGCGACTGGCTCTACGTGGGCGATCATTGCAGCGCACTTCGCGAAGTGCTGGCGAGAGGCCGGCCGGGCGAAACGTACAACATTGGCGGCTGGAACGAAGTGAAGAATATCGAAGTCGTGCACACACTGTGCGATTTGCTCGATCAGCTTGCACCGAAGGAGTCGGGCTTGTACCGCGACCAGATTACATGGGTTGCCGATCGTCCGGGCCACGACCGGCGCTATGCGATCGATGCGCGCAAGCTTCAACGCGAACTGCGCTGGAAGCCTGCCGAATCATTCGAAAGCGGTCTCGAGAAGACGGTGCGCTGGTACCTGGAGCATCAGCAATGGGTGAACGACGTGGCTTTCGGCGACTACCGCAAATGGGTGGAGACCCACTATGCGCGAAGCGCGTGAGCGACCGGCTAACCGGACAACAGACTGTTTCGCAGCGAGCCAGAGGGAAAGGGCGGCGCGTCATGAAGCGTAAGAGGATTGTTCTTGCCGGGGGATCCGGCACGCGGCTTATCCGGTGACGCATGCCGTATCGAAGCAACTGCTGCCGGTCTACGACTATCCGCACTGATACTCGGCGATAACATCTTCTACGGACACGAGTCCGTGCTAAACCTTTTGACGGAGAAGCGCTTATGGCGATCCAGGTAACTTCGACTGCGCTCGCTGAAGTAAAAGTGATCGAGCCGACCGTATTCGGTGATGCGCGCGGCTTTTTCTACGAGAGTTTTCATGCGGGCGAATTCGCTGAAAACGTCGCGCACGGCGTCGAGTTCGTGCAGGACAATCACTCACGCTCGGCGCGTGGCGTATTGCGTGGCTTGCACTATCAGATTCAGCATCCACAGGGGAAGCTGGTTCGCGTCGTGGCCGGTGAGGTGTTCGACGTCGCCGTGGATATTCGCCTGAGTTCACCGGACTTCGGCAAATGGGCGGGCGTCTACCTGAGTGCAGAGAACCACCGGCAGATGTGGATTCCGCCGGGGTTTGCACATGGCTTTGTCGTGTTGTCGGAGATTGCGGAGTTCGTCTACAAGACCACCGACTTCTGGTTCCCCGAGCATGAACGCAGCCTGCTGTGGTGCGATCCTGAAATCGACATCGACTGGCCGATCGAGTTCGAGCCTGTGCTTGCCGCGAAGGATGCCGCAGGCAAGCAATTGTATGAGGCGGAATACTTCGCGTGACTGCTACGACGGGCGTATGTCCGACACAGCGTTATTTCCCGCGCGGGGTGTCTTTCGCGGGCTGAGGTTCGCGCAGCGGATCGAGCAGCGACGACAGGCCGTTGTGATCGATCTCCTGCATCAGCGCCAGTAACCGGCCGATCTCTCCGGGCGGAAATCCGTTGTTCGCAAACCAGTTGAGATACGGCCCAGGCAGATCGGCGATGAGCCGGCCCTTGTACTTGCCGAAGGGCATGACACGGGTCACGAGAAGTTGCAGGTGTTCGGGGTTCATTGCGTATCAGGTTTTCATGGCGCCGATTTATCGGCAAGTGCGCCAATGATGCCTGACTTGCTGGGTGCCATCCATAACCCCTGACGCAAAAGCTAAAACCTGCTCACTATCCATGAGAATTTCAGGGAGGTGATTCAGATCCTTTTTCGTAAAGAACTGGTCGTCGCCAATTTCGCGGGCGATGCGGTTGTACTCAGCTTTTAGAGCCTGCTTGCTGGCATTCTTAAAATCAAACATCGTGGGGCTTACTCATTATTATCGGTATTCGTCAATCTCGATGGTGCCTCCTAGTGCCTCCATCAACGCCCGAATGTCGTCAGGCACATCAGGTACTCGGTCGCCGGTCTCGTTGTCCCAGTAGCACCAAAACCGAACTTTTACGCCTTCGCGCCCCAGCAACTCACGAAGGCCTGGCCGCGACAGGTTCAGGCGCTCGATTAGATAACGTAAGTGCGGTTCGAGTTGATCGCTACGAACAAAGGATTTGCTTCCAACGCCCCACAATCCGACTCGGCCCGGCGCGCGACTCGGCCGACCGGAGGGCGTAATGAAGTGGCCCCCCTTGGTAATGGCAGTGTCTGGCCTAAGGCCAAAATACTCGGTCCAAAACTCAGGGACGACCGAATCACCCATTACATGAAATGTTGCGTGTGCTAGTTGATGGTCACTCATCGATGATTCCGTTAGTTAGCCCAATCGTGGAAGTTGGCGACGAAATTTCCGTTGAAGTAGACATCGCCGATGTCGTGCCAGATGACGTTATCCGCTGGTCCAAGGCCATTGTCGGGTTTGAAGCTATGCAGCATGTCGCCGAACGTTTTCTGGTCGTATCCAAGCATCTTCGCGGCAAACTTCGGGTTGTTCGTGGAGGCCGCGAGCTCTTCCACATCACCGCTTACCGGGTCCGGTGTGTACTCGAACGGCTGAGCATTGCCGAGCGGTGTAAAGGTATTGCCGCTATCGTCGGCGGTTTCATCCGCGTCGAAGTCACTGCCGAACGCGGCACCGGCCACGGCCCCAACCACGCCGGGCAGACCACCACCGACACCTCTTGCGGCCATCGCGCCGCGTGCAGCGATGAGCTTGGCTTCCTGCATGGTCGGGTCATACGGGCCGGACAGGATCGGCTCGCCGCTAAAGGACGGCGGGCCTGAACCTACCCCGGAAAAAGCTGCCCATGTCTGTCCGCCGTCAGCCGATCCACCGCCTCCCGAATGCCACCGCTCCGGCGCAGGTACAGGACGAGACACCTGGGGCCGGGAGCGCCATTCGCGATTGATGACAGGCACCAGCCGACCGTCTGCCACTGCTTTCCGGAGCACGCGCTCGATACCCGAGTTGTCTCTAGGCAGGTCCCAGTGGACCACATTCAGGATATCGCTCAGGAACGACTGAATCGTGTCTAGTTCCGTCTCGCCGGTCACGGTTCTCAGGTCTCGGCGTGGCCGGAAGTACCGGTCAAAATCTGTCCGGTCCTGCTCGAGTTGCTTGCGTTCACCGCGCCGCATAAAAGCAAGCCATTCTCCGGACGGGCTGCGGTAATGGCTGGCCAGCACCAGCGTACATTGCCAACCGGTCTCCAGTGGTACCGAGAGCGTATTCCATTGCGACATAGGCAAACCTGCTTTGCTCGTTATGACCGACAATTCCAGGCCGGGCCCGGTGCGTCAACACTTTGCCGGGCCGCTTGATTCTTGAAGGCGTAAACCTAGCAGATCACCGGGCGGCTATGTTCTTGGGATACCCACGCGAACGAAAAAGCCGACCATCGCGCTTTGGTACACAATCCACGCCCGAGGGGAAATGTGTGCCTTAAGGTGTACCTTCAATCATTCGGTGCGGTTAAATCTTGTTGAGCGTCGATTTGATTTTCTCCCCATAAATAAAGGGATATCATCAATTTCTTGGGCTTTTCTGAGTCTCCCCGAGAGTGTATTTACGGAGAAAAACATTCAAGTTCAGGCGCGACACGCCCATGTTCTGCAAGGGGGCACTCTTCGGTTGCGACGGCCATCGGAGCGACATGGCTTCTTTGTCCTCAAAGACGGTGGTGGATTGTATGCAAGCGGTAGATTCTTCACCATAAGACGAATCTCAAGCGCGGAGACTCTGTGCTTCGTGGTGCAAGCGGCAGAAAAAAAGATAAGTTATGCAAACTGATGGCTGGTGATCTGCACAATGCGCCGTTCAGGGATCGCGCTGTCGATAGCGTTGAGATCCCGCCGCCAGAAGCGCCACTATGCGAAGAACCACGCTCTGGGCGCACTGACATCAGCCCGGCTCAACAAAGAGCAATGCGATTCCCATTGCGGCCTGTCAGACGAAGATGTCCATCACGGGCCAGTTCCGTGCGAGCGCGAGTGCGCGAAGCCGGGCGTCGGGATTCGTCGCGACGGGATGCGTCACACGTTCCATCAACGGCACGTCGTTGATGGAATCGCTATAGAAGTAGCTTTTGCCAAAATCCGTGAGTGCATGCCCAAGCGTTGCCAGCCAGCTTTCCGTACGCACGATCTTGCCTTCGCGAAAGCTCGGCACGCCGACCGATGTGCCGGTATAGCGGCCGTCCGGGTGTTCGCCTTCCGTACCGAGTTCGATCCCGAGCAGATGCTCGACCCCCAGCGCCTTCGCGATCGGCTTCGTGATGAAGACGTTCGTGGCGGTGACGATGCAGCACAGATCGCCGGCGTCGAGATGCCGCTTCACCAGTGCAAGCGCAGCAGGGCGAATCGCGGGCAAGATGACCTCGTGCATGAACTGTGTGTGCCAGGCGTCGAGCTGCTCGCGAGTGTGGCGCGCGAGCGGCGCGAGCGTGTAGTTCAGGTAGGCGGTCATGTCGAGCGTGCCGGCCGAATACTGGCGGTAATACTCATCGATTTCTTCGGCGTGACGCTTGCCGTCATCGATGCCGAGACCGGCCAGGAAGTGAGCCCATGCCTGGTCGCTGTCGAGCGGTAGCAGTGTGTGGTCCAGATCGAACAACGCAAGATTGCGATTCATCCCTTTCCCTTGTTCCTTTTTCTCTTCCGTGTGTCGATCTGATCGTTCCTCGCCTGTGCCGGGCGCGGCCGTTCCCGTTCGTCTTCTACGTTCCGGCCGATCGTAGTTTTAAATACACAAAATTGCAATAAGGCAAAATTGTGCAACACTAGCGATATGGATCCCTGTTTGTTGCTGCCCTGTGGCGCGCGGGGTAAGGGGATGACCGAACGAATCTTCGCGCCGTATTGCTTATGTCCTGCACTGCCTTATGCTGATCCTTCTCAACCTCCTGTCCGGCGTGGCGTTACTGGTCTGGGGTTCGCACATCGTGCGCACGGGCATCCTGCGTGTGCTGGGCGCCGACCTGCGGCGCATCCTTGGACATAGCACGAACAACCGGGTCAAGGCATTCTGCTCGGGCGTGGGCGTGACGAGCCTCGTGCAGAGCAGCAACGCAACCGCCGTGATCGTCACGTCGTTTGCCGCACAGGGCTTGCTGCCGTTGTCGAGCGGGCTCGCGATCATGCTGGGCGCCGATGTCGGCACCGCCTTGATGGCGCGGATTCTGACGCTCGATCTGTCGTGGCTGTCGCCCGTGCTCGTGCTGGTGGGCGTGCCGCTCTTTCTGTCGCGCAAGCAAAACCGTGTGGGGCAGGTGGGGCGTACGATGATCGGCCTTGGCCTGATTCTGCTCGCGTTGCACCTGATCGTCGAAGCGGTGCAACCGATGATGCACGGCGCGGGTGTGCGCGTGATGTTCGGCGCGCTGACTGGCGACACGATGCTCGACGCGCTGGTGGGCGCCGCGTTCGCGATGATTTCGTATTCGAGCCTCGCCGCTGTGCTGCTGACTGCGACGCTCGCTTCGTCCGGCGTCATATCGCTCAAGGTCGCACTTTGCCTGGTGATCGGTGCGAATCTCGGCAGCGGCCTGCTGGCGCTGGCCGGTACGCTGGCCCAGAACACCGCCGCGCGGCGGCTTGCACTTGGCAGTTTTGCATTCAAGCTGGCCGGGGCTTTGCTGATTCTGCCGTTCACCTCGCTCCTCGCCGCCGGCTTGCCGATGCTGATCAGCATCCCGCGTGAAGCGGTGGTCGGTTTCCATCTGATCTACAACACGCTGCGCTGTATCGCCTGTGTGCCGCTGATCGAACCGGTTGCGCGCCTCTGCGTCCGGGTGCTGCCGGAGCGCGCGGAGCCGAATGCTGAACTGCGTCCCCTTCATCTGGACATGGCAGCGCTGCCTACGCCGGCGCTTGCGCTTGCCAACGCTGCGCGCGAGGTGTTGCGCATCGGCGACCTCATTCGCGCAATGCTCGATAACGTTGCCGAACTGCTGCATCGCAACGACCTGCAGAAGGCGCGCGAAACGATACGCATGGACGACGACGTCGACCATCTGTACGCCGCCGTCAAGACTTACCTCGCACGTATTTCACGCGAACAGCTGGACGTGGCCGAGAGCCGGCGCTGGACCGACATCATCTCGCTGACGATCAATCTCGAGCATGCGGGCGACATCATCGAGCGCATCGTCGGTGATATCGAAGAAAAGAAGATTGCCCACCGGCTTGCGTTCTCCGAAGAAGGTCTCGGCGAGCTGGAGGATCTGCACGCGCGGCTCGTCAGCAATCTGCAGCTTGGACTGTCGGTATTTCTCAACAACGATCTGCGCAGTGCGGAAAGACTGCTGTCGGAGAAGGAACGCTTCCGCGATCTCGAGCGCGCCTATTCATACAGGCATCTTGACCGTCTGTCTGGTCAGACGCTGCGCAGTGTCGAAACGAGCGCGCTGCATCTCGACCTGATCAGCGACATGAAACGGCTGAACTCATTGTTTTGCTCCACGGCGTATCCGGTGCTCGATGCCGTTGGCGCGCTGCATGAGACGCGGCTGCGCAAGCGGGCGGTGGAGGCGATGCACAGTCCAGCAGAATAGGACCGCTGCGTCGTCTCTGAGCGCCACGTTACACGCTGGCGCTAGGCCAGCATGACCTTGCGGAGCTTTTTCTTCAGCAGCGGAAAGTCCGCGGCTTCGGTCGCTTTGCGGTTAGTGATCAGCAGATCGATGTGCTCGACCGGGCAATACGCAATGCGGCTGCGTTCGCCAATCTTGCTGTAGTCGGCGAGGATCACGACGCGGTCGGCATTCTCGACCATCGCGCGTGCCACTTCGGTCTCGGCATGGTCGAAGTTCGTTGCGCCGCTCCGATGATCGACGCCGACCGGCGACAGCAGCGCGACGTCCGCGCGATATCGCTGGATCTCCGCGATCGTCGTGCCGCCGATGGTCGCCATCGAGCGCTCGCCGATCGAGCCGCCCAGCAGAATGACTTCGTTCGCGCTGTGGCCAGGCTCGGTCGCGCCGCGCATCTTGAGCGCCACGTCGATCGAATTCGTCACGATTGTCAGATTGGCGAGTTTCGCCAGTTCCTCCGCGAGCAGGGCGGTGGTGGTGCCGGCGTCGATGAAGAGCGTCTGTCCGCTTGCAATGACGCCGGTCGCCGCCTTCGCAATCGCAATCTTGGATTTGACGCGCGTATGCGCGCGCTCGGCGATGGGTGCTTCGTCGCCGGGCTTGATCGCGCCGCCGTGGACCCGTCTCAGCTCACCGAGCGCTTCGAGGTCGAGCAGGTCGCGGCGCACGGTTTCGCGCGACACGCCGAGGTCGCTCATGATGCGTTCGGTCGACACCCGCTGCAGCGTCGAAAGCAATGCGCGAATACGCTGATGACGGTCTTCCTGCCACATGCATTTTCCCCGGTGATAGATCTATTTCGGATGGCCCCAGACCAGTGGCGTGAAAGCCATCCGGAAGACGTTGAGCGGGTATCCACCCGCGCGATTATGGGGGTACTTTACCTGGTCAATGTTGCACTTTATTGTCAGCTTGCAAATTTGTGTATTTGATTTTAGCCTTGCTTCGAACTGTGGATTTGACCTCATCCGAACATCATATTTTCGAAAAGGAAACGAAATGTCCAGATTCGAACATCTGATGTCGCATTTGGCAACGTGGCTGTCGTATGCTGGCGGCATACTCGTGTCGCCGGCCGGGGTAGCCGGCCATTGCGATCGGGCCGCGCTGCGCCTTGTGTCCGCTACGCGACAGGCCAACTACCGCCCGGCGGCAAGTTCACCGATACTACGATGGTCCTCGCGCGGCAGATCTGGCAATACGCTGAAGAAAGTACAGTCGAAAGGCGTATGGCAGGAGCTCAGGTGCGCAGCAGGGCAGTCCAACCGGGTCGATCCTGAAGGTAAGAAGACGTGGGAAATCTGAATGCTCATGCCGAGTCTGCCAGCTGGCCGTATCCGCGGCTGGTCGCGCATCGCTGCGGCGGCACGCTGGCGCCTGAAAATACCCTCGCGGGTTTCGATGCGTGTGTGCGCTACGGCTATCGCATGGTCGAGTTCGACGCGAAGCTTTCCGCCGACGACGAAATCTATCTGCTGCACGACGACACGCTCGACCGCACGACCAACGGCCACGGGCCGGCCGTCGACCGCACGTGGCAGGAACTCGCGCAGCTCGACGCGGGCGCATGGTTCGGCCCGCGCTTCACGGGCGTCCATCTGCCTACACTCGCCGAAGCTGCCGCCCGTTGTGCGAGCGACGGCCTTGCCGCCAACATCGAAATCAAACCCTGCCCGGGCCGTGAAGTAGAGACGGGACACCTCGTCGCGCGCGCTGCGCTCGATCTGTGGCGCACGCAGACGCAACCGTTGCTGTCCTCGTTCTCTTTCGAGGCGCTCGCCGCCGCACGCGACGCGGTGCCGTCGCTGCCACGCGGCATGCTGTTCGGAGCCATTCCCGACGACTGGCTGCGCATTGTCCGCGAACTCGATTGCGTGTCGTTGCATGCGGATCACAAACATCTGAACGCGCAACGAGTGGCCGACATCCATGCAGCTGGCCTGCGCGTGCTTGCCTATACCGTGAACGATCCCAAGCGCGCGAGTGAACTCGCAAGATGGGGCGTTGACACAATTTGTACAGATTGCATCGATATCATCAGGGCCGGCGCGGTCACCGCGTCGCCTGCTTCGCTGTAAATGCAGAACGAGCAAGAACGGGCAATGGCGTGCAGCAGGCGCGACGTGTCGCCGAAGACCCATTCAAATAGTCGTTTTCCCAACGTAGCAATTTTCGGCAGAGGTTAAAAAACCATGAACCGGACCTGGGCAAGTTCTTTTCTTTCGATGACAGCCATCGGGGCAGCGGCTGTCACGTGCATGAATACGGCGTCTGCTGCGCCGCCTGACGAGCTCGTCAAGGCCGCGAAGCAGGAAGGCCAGCTGACTGTCATCGCGCTGCCGCACGACTGGTGCGGCTATGGTCCGATGATCGCAGCTTTCCAGGCGAAGTACGGCATCAAGATCAATGAGCTGAATCCGGACGCCGGTTCGGGCGACGAGGTCGAAGCGATCAAGGCGAACAAGGGCAACAAGGGTCCGCAGGCGCCCGACGTGATCGACGTCGGCCTGTCGTTCGGCCCGACGGCCAAGGCCGACGGCCTGCTGCAGCCGTACAAGGTATCGACGTGGAAGTCGATTCCCGATTCCGCCAAGGATGCCGACGGCTACTGGTACGGCGACTACTACGGCGTGCTCTCGTTCGAAGTCAACGCCGACATGATCGACAAGGCCCCCACTGACTGGGCCGATCTGCACAAGCCCGAGTACAAGAACGCCGTGGCGCTGGCGGGCGATCCGCGTTCGGCCAACCAGGCGATCCAGGCCGTGTATGCGGCAGGTCTGTCGTCGGCGAAGGGCGACGCATCGAAGGCGGGTGCGGCCGGTCTCAAGTACTTCGCGGACCTGAACAAGAACGGCAACTTCGTGCCGGTGATCGGCAAGGCCGCATCGCTTGCGCAGGGCACGACGCCGATCATCGTCCGCTGGGACTACAACGCGCTGGCTGACCGCGACACGCTGAAGGGCAACCCGAAGGTGCAGGTGGTGGTGCCGAAGACGGGCGTCGTCGCGGGCGTCTATGTGCAGGCGATCAGCGCGTACGCGCCGCATCCGAACGCAGCGAAGCTGTGGATGGAATATCTGTACTCGGATGAAGGCCAGATCGGCTGGCTGACCGGTTATTGCCATCCGATCCGCTACAACGAGCTGACGGCCGCGAAGAAAGTGCCGCAGGCGCTGCTCGACAAGCTGCCGCCGGCAGCCGCGTACAAGACCGCGGTATTCCCGACGCTCCAGCAGCAGGACGCTTACAAGGAAACGGTCACGAAGCAGTGGGATACGGCGGTTGGCGCCAACGTGAAGTAAGCGGGGCAGCAAAGCTGGAATGGGCGGGCGGCGCGCGGTCTGCGTCGCCCGCTTCACATCTGGCGTCCCGTTCCTGTCGCGGCAGACCTTGCATCGCGACAATCTGTTTGCCTGAGGGTGACCTATGAGCAGTCCATCGAATCTCGGGTCCGCACCGCCGGAGCTTCAGGCTCCCGTCGTGCTGACACCGGCGCCGAACGTGAAGGGAACCGGACAGTCCGCGTCGCTGTGGACCTGGGTCGGCGTGCTGCCGTTCTTCCTGTTCGCACTGCTGTTCCTGATCCTGCCGACCGGCTTCCTGATGGTCGGCGCGTTTCAGGATTCGCACGGTCACTTCACGCTGACGAATTTTCTCGGCCTGTTCGAGCCGACCGTGCTCGACGCCTACTGGATCAGCTTCAAGGTGAGCGCGGCGTCGTCGATCGGCGGCGCGGTGCTGGGTTCGCTGCTCGCGTGGGCCGCGGTGCAGGGCAAGCTGCCCGGCTGGATCCGTCCGACCTTGATGACGTTTTCCGGCGTCGCATCGAACTTTGCGGGCGTGCCGCTCGCGTTTGCGTTCATCTGCACGCTTGGCCGCGTCGGCCTCGTTACGCTGCTGCTGAAGAAGTTCACCGGCATCAATCTGTATTCGACTGGCTTCAGCATTCTCAGCTTCTGGGGGCTGACGATCACGTACCTCTACTTCCAGATTCCGTTGATGGTGCTGATTGTCACGCCCGCACTCGATGGGCTCAGGCGCGAATGGCGTGAAGCATGCGACTGTCTCGGCGGCACGGCTTTCCAGTACTGGCGCTATGTCGCGCTGCCGGTGCTGTGGCCGAGCGTGCTCGGCGCGACGCTCCTGCTGTTTGCAAATTCGTTCGGTGCGGTGGCGACGGCGTATGCGCTCACGGGCAGTTCGCTCAACATCGTGACGATCCTGCTCTTCGCGCAGATTCGCGGTGACGTGCTGCACAACCAGAACCTCGGTTATGCGCTCGCGCTCGGAATGATTCTGGTCACGGGGCTGTCGAATGGCGGCTATATCTGGCTGCGTTCGCGCGCGGAAAGGGGGCGTCGATGAAATCGCAATCCCGTGTGGGTGCATGGACCGCGATGATCGTCGGCACCGTGTATTTTCTGGTGCCGCTCATCGCGACATTCGAATTCAGCCTGCGCATGACGCGCGGCACGTATAGCTTCGAAGCCTACAGGGTGGTGTTGACCGACCCGCGCTTTCAGGCGTCGTTCGGCTATTCGATCCTGATGGCGCTGCTGACGATCGTCGTCGGTATTCTGCTGGTGGTGCCCACTGCGTACTGGGTTCAGCTGCGTTTGCCGAAGCTGCGGCCGCTCGTCGAATTCATCACGTTGTTGCCGCTCGTGATTCCGGCCATCGTGATCGTGTTCGGCTATCTGCGCATCTATAACAGCAGCTCCATTCTGCCGCTCACCGCCAACGAGCGCGCGACGGATCTGTTGCTGGTGTTCGGTTACGTGACGCTGTCCCTGCCGTACATGTATCGCGCTGTCGATGCCGGTCTGCGGGCCGTCGACGTGCGCTCGCTGACTGAAGCCGCCGAGTGTCTCGGTGCGAACTGGCCGACCATCCTCTTCAAGGTGATTTTCCCGAACATCCGCTCAGGCATTCTGTCTGGCGCGTTCCTGACCTTCGCGGTGGTGATCGGCGAATTCACGCTGGCGAGCCTGCTCGACCGGCCTGCGTTCGGGCCGTATCTGCAGTTGATCGGCGCGAATCGCGCCTATGAGCCGTCGGCACTCGCGATCATTGCATTCGCCATTACCTGGGCCTCGATGGGGCTGATCCAGGTATTCGGGTCGGCGCGCTCGTTCGCCGCACAAAAACCCTGATGAACTGAGGCGTCCAGTCATGGCATTCCTTGAAATCGACAATCTGCACAAGACGTTCGCATCGAATACGGCGTTGCATCACTTCGACATGAAGATCGAGCGCGGCGAATTCATTACGTTTCTCGGGCCGTCCGGCTGCGGCAAGACGACCGTGCTGCGCATGATCGCAGGCTTCGAAACGCCGACGCGCGGCACGATCCGGCTCGACGGCCGCGACGTCACGCATCTGCGCACGCGGCAGCGCAAGGTCGGCATGGTGTTTCAGTCATATGCGCTGTTTCCGAACATGACGGTGGCCGCCAACATCGGCTTCGGCTTGCGCGTGGCGGGCCGTCCCGAGGCGGAAATCCGTCAGCGCGTCGAAGAGATGTTGCAGCTCATCAAGCTGCCTCAGCTTGGCGAGCGCTATCCGTGGCAACTGTCGGGCGGCCAGCAACAGCGTGTCGCCCTGGCGCGCGCGCTGGCCAGCAAGCCGCAGGTGCTGCTGCTCGACGAGCCGCTATCCGCGCTCGATGCGAAGATCCGCATCTCGCTGCGTCAGGACATCCGCATGCTGCAGCGTGAGCTCGGCATCACGTCGATCTTCGTGACGCACGATCAGGAGGAAGCGCTGTCGATCTCCGACCGGATCGTCGTGATGAACGAGGGCCGCGTCGAACAGGTGGGCACACCCTCCGAGATCTACAACTATCCGCGCACGCGCTTTGTCGCGTCGTTCGTCGGCACGCTCAACATACTCGCGGGACACGTCGTGGACCCGACAACGGGGAAGATGGTCGTCGACGGCCAGGAACTCATCACGACCCAGGAGCTGGCTTCCGGCGATGCGGGCAAGAAGCGTCTTCTTGCGTTGCGGCCTGAAGCGATCGTGCTCGAAGCGCCGGCGCCGGGACGCAACACGCTGGCAGCGACGGTCGAAGACGTGAGTTTTCTCGGCGCCGTGGTGCGCATCCGTGCCCGTGTGAAAGAGGCGGTGATTTCGCTCGACGTGTTCAACGATCCGAATCGCAGCCTGCCCGAACGCGGCCAGCCGGTCGCCCTCGGTTTTTCGCACGAAAACCTGCTGGTGCTGGAAGAGGGCGTATAAGCGAGCCTTGCGGGGCTTGAGCGGAGGCGCTGGCGGTGCCAGGGGGGCTCGCCGCCCTGCCACCCGACCCAATGTGGGTTGGACCGCAAACGGCGGGCCGCTAATGAGTGCCAGACCACAATTTACGGCATTATCAGATTTCTCCTGCGTCTTTGAATGGGTATCGTAAGTCGAACCTTTCAAAGACGGAGCACTCATGGGGCTTCACCGCGATCTGACCAACGCGCAATGGGACAGCGTAGAAGCGCTGTTCCGCGAGTTCCGCGCACGCAAGGACCCACGCGGGCGTCCAGAGCGCAATACGCGCGCGGTGCTGAACGCCGCATTCTGGATCCTGTCGACGGGCGGCCCGTGGTCGACACTGCCGAGCCGCTATCCTGACCATCGAACGTGTCATCGACGGTTCAAGGCGTGGTTCGAGGCAGGCGTGCTGCAACGCGTCTTACGCGAGTTGCACGGCGAGGCTGGCGAGGCGATGTGCGAGGCAATGGCCGCGCGGATGCGCACAACGCACACGGCGTGTGCGGGCAAAACCGCGCCGGTGCCGGGTGCAAGGTTACGGCGCGTGCGCAATGAGCCACGGGCGTCCGCTGGGGAGCGAGGCGAGGCTACCCGCTGATCTGCATCGCCGCCATCCGCAGAAGCACAAACGAAAAAGCCGGGCGCTCACTTGCGCCCGGCTTTTGTTCTTCCAGCGAGAAGGGTTAGCTGAACAGCTTCATCGCCTGAATCAGCGTGTTCACGACACCCCACGACAGCGGGATCAGCACGTATGCCCAGAAAACGATCAGCTTGCCTTTGCTGGACGGTTGAGCGGCGCTTGGGTTGGCCATGGGGATCTCCTTATTGACCGGCCGACAGTTGCGCGTCGGTCATGTGATGTTTCAGGTCGACGCGCTTGACGAGCAGGTTGCACACGAAGCCGACCACCAGCAGGACCGCCATGATGTGGACCGTCATAGTGTATGCATCGGCCTTGGCGACGCCGTTGGCGACTTCGTATGCGCGGATGTAGTTGACCAGCACCGGACCGGCGACGCCCGCGGCCGCCCATGCGGTCAGCAGACGGCCGTGAATGCCGCCGACGAAGGCCGTGCCGAACATGTCCGCGAGATACGCGGGCACGGTCGCGAAGCCGCCGCCGTACATCGACAGGATCACGCAGTACGCGAGCACGAAGAGCGCGATATTGCCCGACGCGGCGAAGCCCGGGACGAGGTAGTACAGCACGGCGCCCAGCACGAAGAAGATGACGTACGTATTCTTGCGGCCGACCCAGTCGGATGCCGATGCCCACACGAAGCGGCCACCCATGTTGAAGAGCGACAGCAGGCCGACGAAGCCTGCGGCGGCGGCTGCGCTCACCGTGTCCCTGAAGCTCTCCTGGATCATCACCGACGCCTGGCCGAGAATGCCGATGCCGGCCGTCACGTTGAGGAACAGTACGAGCCAGATCAGATAGAACTGCGGCGTCTTGAGCGCCTGATCGATATGCACGTGGTTGCGCGTGATCATCCTGTGAGCCGTGTCAGGCGGCGTCCAGCCGGCGGGCTTCCAGTCTTTCGGCGGCACGCGGATCGCAAGCGCGCCGATCGTCATCGAAATGAAGTAGGCGATGCCGAGCACGAGGAACGTCTCCGCCACGCCGACGCTGGTGGCGCTCTTGAAGTGGTTCATCAGCGCCACCGACAAGGGCGCGGCAATCATCGCGCCGCCGCCGAAGCCCATGATCGCCATGCCGGTTGCCATGCCGCGACGGTCCGGGAACCAGCGGATCAGCGTCGACACCGGCGACACATAGCCAAGCCCCAGCCCGATGCCGCCGATCACGCCATACCCCAGATACAGCAGCGCGATCTGATGCAGCCACACGCCGAGCGCCGACACGGCAAAGCCGCCGCCAAAGCAGCAGGCCGCAGTGAACATCGTGCGACGCGGCCCGACATGTTCCAGCCATTTGCCCGCGAACGCGGCAGACAGCCCAAGGAACACGATCGCCAGCGAGAAGATCCAGCCGAGGGTGGTCAGCGACCAGTCGTCCGGCGCAGACTGCGTGATGCCGATCACCTTCGTGAGCGGACCGTTGAACACGGAAAACGCGTAGGCCTGCCCGATACACAGATGCACTGCAAGCGCGGCGGGCGGCACCATCCAGCGCGAGAAGCCGGGCTGTGCGACGGTGGCCTGTTTCGAGAAGAACGGGGGCGAGCCGGTGTTGTTAGTTGGCTCAGTCATGCTGCTCATGGTGGTCTCCGTTAAGGGATATCGTTTGTTATCGGCTCTTGAATGTGCTTTCTTAAACACTGCCTTAACTTCCCGCGGCCTTAACGATAGGGATGAGGGCGCACCTTGGCAATATGAGACGCGAGTACATAAGCGGGCGCGTGGCCGGTTGTCCGGTGTGAGCGCGCCGACGAGGAGGCGATGGTCAGGATGAACGTGCGCGACATGCCGGGATTGGCCGTCGAATAGTTCAGCGCAATGTGCACGCGCGCTGCTCCGGGCGCAGAAGAGCCCATTGACTTCGCGCCCGTGGTAGCGTTTGTCTGATGTAGGGATACAACAGTTTTTGATATATCACATACGGAATATTGATTTTTGCGGCGATGCAACATATGATTGAGTCATTCCTTCATTCAATCATTCGGAGCTTCAAATGGATTTTGTTTCTCTGTCGCTGCTCGCCATCGGCGTGGTTGGCCTGGGTTCCGCCGCCACGGTATTGCTGACAAAATGGATTCCGCAGCCGGTCGCCGAACTGGCTGCGCTGCATGGCCGTTATGTCGGGCTCGGAGAAACGGGTCCGGCCGCTGCGCCGCATCGTTCGCGTGTTCAACAAGAGGCGATGAATGTCGTCAGAACTTCAAACTGAGTCTGTGGCTACTGTCATTGGTAACGAGGCTGGCGCGCCGCTTACGCTGGCGCTGCAGCCTATCAACGCAACCGCCAGCCTGCGCGATCAGGCTTACACGATGCTTCGCCAGGCCATTGCGGACGCGGACATCTATCGGTCTCGCGATGAAATTCGCCTCGACGAACGCGTGCTGAGCGAGACGCTCGGGGTGAGCCGTACACCCGTTCGCGAAGCGATGACACTGCTCGAGCAGGAAGGTTTTCTGCGCATGGTGCCGCGCCGCGGCATTTACATCGTGCGCAAGAGCAAGCGTGAAATCGTCGAGATGATCCAGATGTGGGCGGCGCTCGAAAGCATGGCCGCGCGCCTTGCCACGCTCCACGCAACGGACGAGGAGATCGCGAAGTTGAGGCATATGTTCGACAATTTCCGCGATGCCACGCCGGCGGAGCACATCGCTGAATACTCGGATGCGAACATCGCGTTTCACCAGGCGATCGTCGAGTTGTCGAAGTCGCAGATCATTCTGGACACGATCAAGAACATCTTTGTCCATGTCCGCGCGATTCGCCGGATGACGATTTCGCAAAGCGACCGCGCGTCGCGGTCGATCGTCGACCATCTGCGCATCATCGAAGCGCTGGAGCAGCGGGATACCGAACTGGCCGAGCGTCTGGTCCGTCAGCATTCGCTCGATCTCGCGGCGTTCGTCGAAGCGAATTGCGACTTTCTCGACTGATGTGACCGGTCAGTAAAGAGACGCACGAAAAGGCCAGTGGTGGCGTCACCGCTGGCCTTTTCGTTTGATGGTGCACTGCACCGCGTGCCGCACCTGGCTGCTTCCCGACAACACCAACGATCAACTCCGCGCGGCAACACGGCTGGCCACGGCTACTGGCTGCTCCCTGGGCGTGCCGCCTCGACGCGGGTGTTCATCCGTTAAGCAACCTGTCTCCGCGACCTTACGGCCTGCACCAATCAACCGCACTGCCTCGCGGTCTCGCCGGCCAATTCTTGCGCGAACGCAGCGCAATCGTTTCGCGTTGACACGCCGTAGGGCGGCGGTCACTCCCTGGTCTGACATTCACAACGGTTCACTTCTTCTCGATGTACGGGAAAAGCCTTGCTTGACGACCATATAAATATGGTATGTGATATATCAAAGCGACCGAGGAATGAATCGTGATCAGTGTTTTCCCTCGGCCTCGAACCGTTTCAGGACCTCATACAGGGCGCTGAGCCACGCTGTACATGCGGCTGCCGATCGCAACTCTCAGGGAAATCGGAGAAAAAATGATCTTGAATGAATGTGGTATATCACATACCGTATGGGGCAGGGTTGAGGACGATGGTGAAGAGGCACTGTCGTCGGGTCGGCTTTATCCGTCGAGAGCCGCTCTACAACCGGATGACCAGGAGACGACCATGCTAGCCGTTGTTTCATCGTTCGACACCGGTGTTGCCTTCCAGCAGGTTTTCGGAAACGGCAAAGAAACCCGCGGTCCAGGCGAATACGCGCCGGGCAGCGACCGCCAGACCATGTGCAGGTAAAACGCGCGAGACATCAAGGAGACATGACATGGGCAAAGCACTCGACGGCGTGCGCATCCTCGACTTCACACATGTGCAGTCGGGCCCGACCTGTACGCAGCTGCTGGCGTGGTTCGGCGCAGATGTGATCAAGGTGGAGCGGGCCGGCGCCGGAGACATCACGCGCGAACAGCTGCGCGATATCCCCGACGTGGACAGCCTCTATTTCACGATGCTCAACCACAACAAGCGCTCGGTCACGATCGATACGAAGAACCCGGAAGGCAAACAGGTTCTCGAAGCGCTGATCCAGTCATGCGACGTGCTGGTCGAGAACTTTGCGCCGGGCGCTCTCGACCGCATGGGCTTCACGTGGGAACGCATCCAGGAACTCAACCCGCGGATGATCGTGGCGTCGGTGAAGGGGTTCGGGCCGGGGCCGTACGAGGACTGCAAGGTCTACGAGAACGTCGCGCAATGCGCGGGCGGCGCCGCA
Source organism: Paraburkholderia sp. GAS448 (assembly GCF_050435685.1). Taxonomy (NCBI): domain Bacteria; kingdom Pseudomonadati; phylum Pseudomonadota; class Betaproteobacteria; order Burkholderiales; family Burkholderiaceae; genus Paraburkholderia; species Paraburkholderia sp. GAS448. The sequence goes on along the minus strand of NZ_JBNDKT010000004.1, from coordinate 442,969 downwards.
TCGACGACCGGCTTCGACGACGGCCCGCCGGTCGTGTCCGGCGCGCAGATCGGCGATAGCGGCACGGGCCTGCATCTGGCGCTCGGCATCGTCACGGCGCTGTTCCAGCGCGTCAGTACGGGCCGCGGGCAGAAGGTGCTGGCTGCCATGCAGGACGGCGTGCTGAACCTGTGCCGCGTGAAGCTGCGCGATCAGCAGCGGCTCGAGCGCACCGGCGTGATGAAGGAGTACCCGCAGTACCCGAATGGCACATTCGGGGAAGCGGTGCCGCGCGCCGGCAATGCATCGGGTGGCGGCCAGCCGGGCTGGATCCTGAAATGCAAGGGCTGGGAAGCCGATCCGAACGCGTACATCTACTTCATCACGCAGGCGCCGGTGTGGGCGAAGATCTGCAACGTGATCGGCAAGGAAGAATGGGCCACCGATCCCGACTACGCGACGCCCGCTGCGCGCCTGCCGCGTCTGAAGGAAATCTTCGGCGAGATCGAGCGCTGGACCATGAGCAAGACCAAGTTCGAGGCCATGGAGATTCTCAACAAATACGACATCCCATGTGGTCCGATCCTGTCGATGAAAGAGATCGCGGAAGAACCGTCGCTGCGCAAGACCGGCACCATCGTCGAGGTCGATCACCCACAGCGCGGCAAGTATCTGACTGTGGGCAACCCGATCAAGCTGTCCGACAGTCCGACCGAAGTCACGCGCTCGCCGCTGCTTGGCGAGCATACCAATGAGGTGATGGCCGAACTGGGCTATACGTCCGCGCAGATCGATGCGCTGCGCGCGGCGGGAGCGATCTGACAGCGCGCTTCAAGGTACGGTACGACGCGGCGCGCAGGCTTCAAACACCCTCGCGCGACGCCATGTGACTGACGCATTTCATTTGCCGTCGGGACGGCGCAATCCGTTTCGACGGATGGCGGCCCAAGATGGCGGCCCGAACCGCCGAGGAGCTGATAGTGGATACCTGGATGCGCTTCATGTCGAACGACGGCGGTATCGTCTTCGGCCGCGTTGAAAACGGCTACCTGCACGAGTACGTGGGGCTCGACGAGCCGGTGCCCACGGGCGCCGTGCTGTCGACGCGCGCGCTCACCCGGCTCGCGCCCTGCGCGCCCGGGAAAGTCGTCGCCTTATGGAACAACTTTCACGCGCTGGCCGCGAAGCTCGACAAGCCGGTGCCGTCGCATCCGCTGTTTCTGATCAAGCCGGCCGGCTCCGTGATTGGCTCGGGAGATCCGATCCAGCGTCCAGTGGGATATATGGGAAAGATCGCCTATGAAGGCGAGCTTGGCATCGTGATCGGACGGCGTTGCAGCGCGGCGAGCGTCGAAGAAGCGGCGGCGTCGATCTTCGGCTATACGATCGTCAATGACGTGACCGCGGCGGACCTGCTGAACGAGAATCCGCACTTTCCGCAATGGTGTCGGGCGAAAGGCTTCGATACGTTCTCCTGCATCGGTCCGGCGATCGTGTCCGGTCTCGACTGGCTGTCGAGCCGCGTCGTGACCCTGCTCGACGGCGTGGAGCGGCAGAACTATCCGCTCTCGGACATGGTGTTTTCGCCGGCGCAGCAGGTGAGTCTCATCTCGCACGATCTGACGCTGGAGCCGGGCGACGTGATTGCCTGCGGTACGTCGCTCGGCGTCGGTTCGATCAAGGATGGCTCGACCGTCGCGATTTCGATCGACGGCATCGGCACATTGAGCAACACCCTCGCGACAGTACGGGGTGAGACAGAACAGGCCGCGGCGACGGCCACGAGCATTACCCCTTGATCGGAGCGGCGCCGCAGGGCGTCGCACAAGGAGGAGGCATGCTGGACGGACTGGAAGATGCCGCTTACATATTGAGCGGCATTCTGGCAGCGGTTGTAGGCGCAACCTTCTGCGTGCGGATGGCGCGCCGGCACGATCTGTTGCATCGACCGGGGTTTCTGACGCTGCTGGGCAGCGGCGCCGGGCTCCTCGTGATTGGCGCGGGCTTCGCGCGCTACCTCCTTTCGGCTGTGCCCGTGGGCATCGAGCGCGTCGAATCGTGTGTCGCCGTCTTTATCGGCGGTCTTGTCTTTGCCGGATCGTTCATCGCGTTCTGCAAACTGCGCGGCGCAATCGGCGGCCACAGTGGCACGTTTCCGGGCAGCAGGATTGTCAACGTGGCGGCGCTTCTGCTGTGCGCCTGGCTTGGCTACGCCTTTGTCGCGGAAGACACCCAGAACTTCGACGTGGCCGCGTTGCTCGCCTTGAGCCTGCTGGCAGCCGCGCTGGGCGCGCATCTGATGACGACGGCTGACGACCCGCACACGCACGCGTATGCGGGGCCGGGCGCGCGGGCCCATGCCCGCTGCGGCCTGGTCCATCGGCGCGGGATTCTGGAGCGCATCGAACTACGTGGAGATCCGTCGCACCACGTTGCAGGCGACGACTTTTCGCAACGCTGGGCACTGCGCGACGACACATGCAACGTGCAGCGCGCTGGCGCATACCGGTGTGGTGTCGAGTGGCGCTATCGGGGACGCCAGCGCTATCGCGCGATGCGCCACTGATCCATCAAGAGGCAGGACCCGTGAGACGAAACCAGACGGAGAAGCCGAATGAACAGGAGCGAAGGCGGCACGCGCAATCATCATCGATCCGCGTGCAGCCAGGGCGCGGAATCAGACGCCGCCGTCAGGCTCGAATTCGTGAAAGTACTGGCTCTTTTTACGCAGAATCAACTGGGCCAGAAAGTCGGCGTCATAGGCCTTATGAAGATGCGAATGGAACCGCTCGATGTATGCCGTGATCCGCGCCACTTCGCTGGTGAATTCGTTGAGCGCGTCGAGCGTATCGCGGTCCCAGCGAAACCGCAGGCCGAGATCGCTGAAGGCCGCGTTGTATGCGCTCAGATGGGCATCGTCGGGACTGTCCGCGGTAACGCGGGCTGCACGCGTGACAGGATGAGACGCTATCGAAGAATGATTCAGCATGATCGGGCTCCCATGCGGACGAGTGAAAGGACTCGCCTCAAGCATAGGTACGACCCTGGATCCGCAATAGTTAAAGTTTTATTGGAAAACCATATCCTATCGTCTATAGACGGTCGATTCCTTCAGATGCGTGATCTGCTCGATCAGGTTCGCGCCTTCCTCCATCAGGAAGCGCTTGAAGGCCACCGCTACCGGCGGCAGGCGCTTGTTCTTGCGATGGACGACGTACCAGTTGAGCATCACCGGAAAGCTTTCCACGTCGAGCACAACGAGGTTCCCGACCTGCAGTTCGAGGCTGATCGTGTGAGCGGACAGAAACGCGATCCCCATGCCGGCGATCACCGCCTGCTTGATCGTCTCGGTGCTCTTGATCTCCATCGCGATCTTGAGGTTCTCGAGCCGGCCGGCAAAACCTTCTTCCATCGAATTCCAGGTGTCCGAGCCGCGCTCGCGCACCACGAACGCTTCGTTCGCCAGTTGGCTCAGCTTGATGTTCCGTTTGTTCGCGAGCGGATGACTGGGCGCGGCGACGATCACGTACGGGTGCGGCGCGAAAGGCTCGTTGATCGAGTCGATCTCGTGCGGCGGACGCACCATCACCGCGAGATCGGTCTGGTTGGTCGCAAGCTGATGCAGCAGTTCTTCGCGGTTGTGCACGGCAAGATTGAGCACGACGCCCGAATAGCGGCGCGTGAACTCCGCCAGCAGGCGCGGAAAGAAATAGTCTCCCGCGCTGATCACGGCAACGTTCAGCTTGCCGCCCGATACGCCCTTCAGCTGACTCATCGCTTCGTCCACTTCGTGGAACTGCTGCATGATCGCGCGGCTGTAGTGAAGCATCTCGGTGCCGGCAGGGGTCAGGTAGATCTTTTTGCCGAGCTGTTCGAAGAGCGGCAGGCCCGCGTGTTCCTCGAGTTGCCGCACCTGGGTGGAGACGGCCGGCTGGGTCAGATGCAGCTCCTCCGCCGCGCGCGAGAAGCTGAGATGCCGTGCCACCGTTTCGAAGACCTTCAGCTGGCGAAGGGTCGCATTTCTCATCGTCATGGCCGATGTATAAGCATATGTGAATCAACATAATAACAAACTTTAATTATTGGTAATTCAGCAAAGACCCTAACATGATTCTGTAACAAAGCGGTTTATGCAGCGGAGTCCCCGGGTTAACGCGTAGCGGCGAAGGTCAGGCGAAATATGGCGAAGCGCGGGGTACGGGAACTGAAGATTAATCAGTTAATTAGTAATCTGATTTTTGCATTGCCATTTTTTATGAATTTAACAAGGGCGATGCAGGTGATAAATATTCCCGATGGCATTTAATTTCGGGTCATAACTATAAGGTGGAGTAAATGCAGCAGGGCGATTGGGTCGGCTGCACTAAATAGATAGCGGAGACAAGGTAAATGGACGACATCAACCAGCACGCGCCAGCACCTTCCTTTCTAGGGAACCGTTGGTGCCAGCTTGTCATTGGCATGGTGTGTATGGCGCTCGTCGCCAATCTGCAATATGCATGGACGCTCTTTGTCGCACCGATGAATGCAAGACACCACTGGGGAGAAGCCTCGATCCAGCTCGCATTCTCGATTTTCATTCTGACTGAAACGTGGCTCGTGCCGGTCGAGGGATGGCTCGTCGACAAATTCGGTCCGCGACCGGTGGTGGCGGTCGGCGCGGTGTGCGCAGGCCTCGCGTGGGTGATCAACTCCTACGCGAATGCGTTGCCGCAGCTGTATGTCGCGGCGTTCATCGCGGGTGTCGGTGCAGGCGGCGTGTACGGCACGTGCGTCGGCAATGCGCTGAAATGGTTTCCGGACAAGCGCGGTCTTGCCGCAGGTCTCACCGCAGCGGGTTTCGGTGCGGGTGCGGCCGTGACAGTGATCCCGATTGCCAACATGATCACGCGCGAGGGCTACGAGCACACGTTCTTCTTCTTCGGCATCCTGCAGGGCGTCAGCATCCTTGTGCTGGCCATGCTGCTGAAAAAGCCCGTAAAGCGTGCGCCACCGCCGCCGAGAAAGAATTTCGCGGTATCCAAGGTCGACTACACCCCCGGCCAGATGATCAAGGCACCGGTGTTCTGGGTGATCTACCTGGCGTTTGTCGGCGTGGCTGCCGGTGGACTGATGGCCACCGCGCAGATCGGCCCTATCGCCAAAGACTGGGGCCTCGCCCGGATCCCGATGTCCTTCCTGGGCATGACCTTGCCTCTGTTGACCGTCACCCTCTCGATCGACAACATCTGCAACGGCTTCACGCGTCCCCTGTGCGGATTCATTTCCGACAAGATCGGGCGCGAGAACACGATGTTCTTCATCTTCATCGGTGAAGGGCTGGCGTTGCTGGGTCTGATGCAGTTCGGCTCGAACCCGTATGCGTTCATGACCTTCGCCGCGCTGATCTTTCTGTTCTGGGGCGAGATTTTCTCGATCTTCCCGGCGATCTGCGCCGATACCTTCGGCAGCAAGTATGCGTCCGCGAATGCCGGCACGCTGTACACGGCGAAGGGCACTGCATCCTTGATCGTGCCGCTGGCTTCGGTGCTGTCGGCAACGGGTGGCTGGAATCTGGTGTTCATCGTGGCCGCGGTGATCACGATCGCGGCAGGCATCTCGGCGAAATTCATCCTGGCGCCAATGCGCACCCGCTGGGTGGAGGCCAGCGAAAACCCGGTCGTTCATACCAAAAGTGCCTCGCGCCTGAGTCACTGGCCGGAGCAGACAGGCGAATAGCGCCGAGCGCGCTGTCTTATGAATATTTCGCTGCATCAACTCAAGGTGTTCGTCGCCGTCGCGCGCCAGCGGAGCTTTACCCGCGCGGCGCGCGAATTCGATCTGACGCAGTCGGCGGTCAGCCGCTGCGTGCGCGAACTCGAAGACGCGATCCAGTTGAGACTGTTCGACCGGACCACGCGTCAGGTCGAACTGACGACGGCCGGTGCGAGCCTCGAGCGCCGCATCGGCCGTCTGCTCGATGAGATCGACATCACATTGCGCGAAGGGCGCGCCGCGCACGAAGGCCATACCGGCGTGGTTGTGATTGCCAGCAATCCGGTGCTGTCGTCAAGCTGGCTGCCGGGCGGTCTCGCGCGCTGCGCGGCGGCCTTTCCCGATCTGATCGTCTCCGTGAAGGACGAACCGCAGTCCGCGGTGCTGGCGAGCGTCGAGCAGGGCGCAGTCGACTTTGGCGTCGTATCCGATCTCGACTCCGCACAGGGCGTGGGCCTGCACGCGCAGGTCCTGTTCTCCACGCCGCTCCATGCTGTTTTTCCCGCTAGTCACGCACTGGCGCAACGTCCGGCGCTGGCATGGGCCGCGCTCGAAGACGCGCCGCTTGTCACCCTCAACGCCGACGCGGGAAGCCGCGCTGCCGTCGATCGCGCGCTGGGCACGCATCGCATGCGTGGCCGTCCGATGCAGGAACTGGGGCACGTTGCGGCGGTGTTGCGCATGGTCGAACTCGGCCTCGGCGTCGGCATCCTGCCCATCGATGCGCATTGGCCCGCGCCGTCCACGCGCCTCGTGGCACGCCAACTGGTGCCGGAAGTCACGCTGACGACCGTGCTCGTGCGGCGGAAGAATCGCTCGCTGCGGCCGAACGCGGAGGCGGTCTGGTCGCAACTCTTCAAGGAAGCACATGCGCCGGCTGCAGCATGGTCGGGCGCAGGCAGCCGCATACGGGTTGCGGCTGCCGACGATGGCGCGATGCTGCGCGCGCCATAGCGGCAACGTAGTGTGCTGGCAGGCACGCTCGAGGCAATACCTTTTGCAAGGAGCACGATGATGAACAATCAAATCGACGCAGATCTCAAGCGCCACGACCTGCTGATCGATGGAAAGCGTCTGCCGCCTGGCAGCGGCGAATACTCTGTCGACGTGAACCCCGCCACCGAGGAGCCAATCGCGCTGGTCGCGCAGGGCAGCGCGGCCGATGTCGATACGGCCGTGGCCGCCGCTCGCGCCGCGCTGAAAGTGTGGAACGGCATGCGGGCGGCCGAACGCGGGCGCATCCTTGGGCACTTTGCGGAATTGTTGCGCACCCATCAGGACGAAATTGCCGCGCTCGAAAGCCTCGACGCGGGCAAGCCGATAGCTGCGGTGCTGCGTCAGGACGTGCCGGCCGCCATCGATACGCTCGCCTACTATGCGGGCTGGTGCGACAAGATCAACGGTCAGGTGGTGCCGGTACGTCCCGATGCACTGACTTATACGATTCGCCAGCCGGTCGGCGTGGTGGCGGCGATCGTGCCGTGGAATTTTCCGCTGATGATCGGGATGTGGAAGATCGCGCCCGCGCTTGCCTGCGGTTGCACGCTGATCGTGAAGCCGGCTGAAATCACGCCGCTTTCCGCGCTGCGCGTCGGCGAACTTGCGCTCGAAGCGGGCGTGCCGCCCGGTGTGCTCAACATCGTCACCGGCAAGGGCCGCGTGGTGGGCGACGCACTGGTGGCGCATCCGGGCGTCGACAAGGTGACGTTCACGGGTTCGCCGTCGGTTGGGCGCGGGATCCTGCAGGGCGCCGCGGGCAATTTCAAGCGCGTGACGCTCGAACTCGGCGGCAAGTCGGCGAATGTGATCTTTGCCGATGCGAATATCGACAATGCCGTGCGCGCCGCGGCGTCGGGCATTTTCTTCAATACCGGGCAGGTCTGCTCGGCGGGTTCGCGTATTCTGGCGCAACGCGATATCTACGACGAAGTCGTCGAACGGCTGGCCGCACGGGCCAAGTCGATACGCGTCGGCGACCCGGCTGCGCGCGAAACGACCATGGGGCCCCTTGTGTCGGCCGCGCAGATGAAGACGGTGCTCGACTATGTCGACGTCGGCACGAAGGAGGGCGCGTCGCTGGTGACGGGCGGCGCGCGGATCGGCGAGCGCGGCTTCTTTGTCGAGCCGACGGTGTTCGCCAACGTCGAACACGAAATGCGCATTTCGCAGGAGGAGATCTTCGGGCCGGTGGCGAGCGTGATTCGCTTCGACGACGAGGCGGATGCGATCCGCATCGCCAACGGCACGCTTTATAGTCTGGCCGCAGGTGTATGGAGCAGGGATATCGGCCGCGTGCATCGCGTCGCGCACGAACTGAAGGCCGGCACCGTGTGGATCAACACCTACGGCTATACCGATGTGCGTCTGCCGTGGGGCGGGACGGGTGACTCAGGCTTCGGCCGCGAGCATGGCGACGTCGCGATCGAAAACTTCACTGAACCCAAGAGTGTGTGGCTGTCGCTCGATCAATGAGTCGATGCCTCTGACGACGCATGAAGGGAAGGGGATCGAATGCTGCGCATTCGGTCCCCTTCCGCATTGAACGCAGCAAACAATCAGTCTCCCTGAAGCGCCATCCGTTCGCGTTGCTTGACGAGCGCGAGCACGACATCGATGGTCGGCGTGGGCTCGCCGACAAGGCGGCCCATTTCCTGCACGACCGTCAACAGCGGGTCGATTTCCATCGGCCGCCGGTTCTCCAGATCGACCAGCGTCGACGTCTTGTGTGCGCCGACGGCACCCGCGCCGTCGATGCGCTTCTCGACATCGACGCGAAAATGCACACCGAACTGCTCGGCGATCTGTTTCGCTTCCAGCATCATGGTGCGTGAAAGGGCGCGCGTCGCGGGATCGCTGGTGATGATGTCGAGCGTCGCATGGGTCAGCGCACTGATCGGGTTGAAGCACAGATTGCCCCACAGCTTGAGCCAGATTTCGTCGCGGATGTTCTCGCGGATCGGTGCTTCGAAGCCCGCGGCCTGCATGATGTCGTGAAACTGCTGGATGCGCTGCGTACGTTCCCCGTTCGGCTCGCCGATAGGGAATTTCTTGCCGTATACATGCTTGATCACGCCGGGCTCGGCGATCTCCGCTGCCGGATACAGCACGCAGCCGATCGCGCGTTCGGGCCCAAGCCGGGTCCACTGCGAGCCGTCGGGGTCGATACTCGCGAGGCGCGTGCCGGCGAATTTGCCGCCATGCTGATAGAAATACCAGTAAGGGATGCCGTTGGTGCCCGTGATGATCGCCGTATGCTTGCCAAAGAGCGGCTGCATCGATTCGACGACACCCGGCAGCGAATGCGCCTTGAGCGTGACGATCACGTAGTCCTGCACGCCCAATTCGCGCGGATCGGAAGTGCAGCGCACCTTCGCCGACACTTCCTCACCGTCGATCAACAGGCGCGCGCCGTGTTCACGCATTGCCGCAAGATGCGGCCCACGCGCGACGAAACTGACATCAGCACCGGCGCGCGCCAGTTGCACACCCATCAGGCCGCCAATTGCGCCCGCTCCGAAGACACAGATCTTCATGATTTACGCCCTGTCACAATGAAAAGCCGTTTGCCCGTCAATACAGGAATGCAGGACCGCACGAGGCGCGCGGGGCGCCTCACCTGTGCATCATGGCGCGGCCAGTGCGGGCGATAGTCACAGCATAGAAGCGCGCATCGATTGGCGATAGTTAAAGTTTCTGGCCAAATGCATTCGTCATCGCTTATGGTTTTCGCTGAAGCATGAGGCAGCCGTCACGAATGCCTTACCAGCAGAAAACTCAGGCCGATTGCGCCGAGAAAGGTCCCGCAGGTGCGGTTGAACCAGCGGCGCACCTTCGCGCGGGTGAGCCACCTTCCCAGATACATGCCGGCAGCGGCATAGAGCGCGATCGAAAACCACTCGAGTACGAGGAAGCTCGCGCCGAGAATCGTGAACTGCGGCAGCATCGGCTGCGAGATATTGACGAACTGCGGCAGGAACGCCGTGAAAACCAGAATGGCCTTGGGATTGCCTGCGGCCACGAGAAACTCATGCCGCGCGAGTCGCCACATGGACATATCGCCCTGCTTCGACGTATCGACGGGCGCGGCGTCGCTGCGCCATAGCTGGATCGCGAGCCAGATCAGATAGGCCGCGCCGGTCAGCTTGATCGCGAGGAAGAACAGCGCGGACGCGTGCAGGATGACCGCCAGCCCGGTTCCGGCAAGCACGATCATCAACGCGAACGCGACGAGCCGGCCGGTCCCCGTGATGAAAGCCGTCATGAAGCCGTGCCGCGCCGCAACATTGACGGACAACAGATTGTTCGGCCCCGGCGCCATGTTCAATGCGAAGCAGGCGGGCAAAAAGAACAGCCAGGCGGTGAGGGACATGAGGGGCTCGCGGAATGGGCGGCACGTGGCCGTCGACGATGGGTCGATCGATTGTACCGAACCGTCGGAACCCCGGAAATCAGTGCACAGCCTGGGCGAATTCCGGATCGTCGAGAAGCGTCGAGACGTTCGCGCGGACGATGTCCTCGAGCGCGAAGGTGTTGTTCGTGAACGTGCGGAACTCCTGACGGACCGTTTTCGTCGATGTGTAGAGCACGCGCTTCGAGTCGGCATCGACAAGGCTGTAGCGCATCGTCAAGGTCCACCACGCGGGCGAGCGCGCGTCTTCCACGGAGAACGTTTCGATGCGCGCAGTAAGGACGCGTTTGCTGTTGGCCGTGTCGATGCCCGCGTGCTTGAGGTTGCTGGCTACCGCATCGTGAACGCAGACGTCGATGTTCTTCTTCAGAATGATGCTGGACATCGCGGTGTTTTCGATGCGGTTCGGCGACACACGGCCGGCTTCCGCCGGGGCGTAGACGAAGTCGTACGCGGGGGCGACGCTGAGCGAACCGTTCAGATGGGTAAGGGCGTCAGTGCGGGAGCGGTGCCTGCCGAAGAGACAGCAGGCGGAAAGCAGCAGGGCAGTGCTGAGCACGCCGTATCGGACGAAGGAGGTGGGTTTCACGCCGTGAGGTTCTCGCCGGGTCGATTGAGGTGAGCGCGCGGGCTTGCTGCGATCTGGTCGGATCCCGGCAGGAAAGCGCGAGTGTCGGCAAGGTGACGTCGTTTTGAAATGGGATGCGTCCGAAGGAATGGAATGGGGCGCTGCATCGGATAAGTCGTCTCCTGAATCCTGAATCCTGAACCCAGTCTCGTGTGTGGTGATTGTAATCAACCATTAAGAGAATAGTGATGCTTTATTGCAATCTGCAGGGCGGCGTTTCGACCCCTTGCACAGGTGTTCGTCGCGGGATTTAATAAGGCGTGTGATGGGCGAAACGCCGCGTCGACAGCGTGATCCGGCGCCTTCGGAAGGCCGGGGCGCCGGACGCTGTCGCCCCAGGCTGCCGCGGGCGCGTACCGGCTCATGACAATTCGAAGAACGGAGAAGAGCATGAAGTCGAGCACCATCGCAGAACGGCAAGCCGCCGGCCGCGCGGCGCGGGAACGTTCGAAACGCTCGAGTCACGCCGCGATCGGCGACCTCCGTCGCGATCCCATCGAACTGCTGCGTCAGAGCAGCGAAGGCCGGGTGTCCCAGCTCGTTCCGTTGCGATACGGGCGCATGGCGGTTTCGCCGTTCACGTTCTTTCGCGGCAGCGCCATCCTGCAGGCTCATGATCTCAGCAAGGTGCAGGATACCGGCATGGTCATGCCCATCTGCGGCGACGGCCATCTGATGAACTTCGGTGGCTTCGCGACACCCGAGCGGCAACTCGCTTTCGACCTGAACGACTTCGACGAAGTCGCGCTCGGACCCTGGGAATGGGACCTGAAGCGTTTGACGGCAAGCCTTGTGATCGCGGCGCGCCATATGCGTCTGAGCCGCGGCATGGCGTCGACGCTGGCGATGTCGGCGGTCACGGCGTACCGCGACTGGATCCGCAAATATGCGGAATACGGTGCACTCGAACTCTGGTACGAGCGCATTACATTCGACCGCATGATAGAGACGGCGCTGACGCCCGAACGCCGTCGCGCGGCGCGGCGCGCCATGGAGAAGGCCGCGTCGCGCACGCATGAAAGCATGCTCGAAAAGATGGCGGAACAACTCGGCGATGGGTGGCAGATACACGATGCGCCGCCCGGCCTCTTTCACGTTCATGGCGCCAGCACACTGTTCGATGCCGAAGACGACTGGTTCAAGATTGGCTGCTGGCGCAAGCTGACCGACCGCATGTACGCCGATTATCTGAAGACCCTGACGTACGACCGCCGCCAGCTGCTCAGCCAGTTTGTGCCACAGGATCTGGTGTTCAAGGTGGTCGGCGTCGGCAGCGTGGGCACGCGTTGTCTTGTGCTGTTGAACATCGACCACAAGGGAAAGCCGCTCTTTCTGCAGATCAAGGAGGCGCGCGAGTCTGTCGTCTCGCAATTCTACAAGGCGCCGATGCTGGGGCATAACGGCGAGCGGGTGGTGCGCGGCCAGCGAGCGCTGCAGGCAGTGAGCGATATTTTCCTCGGCTGGTCGAGCGGGCCGTCGGGACGCCACTTCTACTTTCGTCAACTGCGCGACATGAAGTTCTCGGCGAACATCGAGATGTTCGACAACGATGTGCTTGAAGGTTATGCGCGGCTTTGCGGCTGGGTTATGGCGCGGGCACATGCGAAGGCGGGGGGCAAGGCAATCGAGATCGCCGCCTACATCGGCCGCAACGACCAGTTCGCGGAGTCGCTGACCGATTACGCGTTCGCCTGCGCGGACCAGGCGGAAAAAGACTATGACAGATTCCTGAAGGCCTGCCGTAGCGGGGAGCTCGAAGCGCGCACCGACGAGGACATGGCGGCCGATTTTCGCCCCTAGCCGATCTGGAGATGGCGAGCCGCCGCGCTGCGGTCCGCTCGATGGTGCCCGGGATCCTTGTCGGGTGCACGCGAACTCAGAGGGGTGCGCGCGCTTCGCGCAGCGTGACGAAGCGCAGCCCCTGGCGGCGCGCCGTTTCGATCACACGCGGCAGGACTGCGAGGATGAGCGGTTCGCCCTCCTGCGTGGCAGCGGCGTTGCCGTCATGCAGCAGCAGGATATCGCCGCCAGCGAGGCCCTCGAGCAGCCGTCGCGCGACCACTTCAGCGTCTCGCTCGCGCGTATCGAAGCCGCGACGCGTCCACGCAGCAAGCCGCAGGTCAAGCTTTTGCAGCACCGGCTCGAGAAAGATGTTGCGCAGGCCCGCGGGCGCGCGGAAGAAGTAGGGCCGCTCGCCCGTCAGTGCTTCGAACGTTCGCTGGGCCGCTTCGACTTCGCGTTTCAGTGCACCAGGCGCCGTTACCGAAAACGTATGCACGTGAACCTGCGAATGATTCTCGACGGCGTGACCGCGCGCGACGATCTCACGCGTCAACTCCGGGTGGCGCTGCGCCTTCGCACCGATGCAGAAGAAAGTCGCGCGCACGCCGTGCGCGTCGAGCATATCGAGCACCTTGGGCGTGACCATCGGATCGGGACCGTCGTCGATGGTCAGGGCGATCGCGTCCGCATTACTGTCGATTGCGGGCAGGCGCGTCCAGTTTGTGCCGAGTAGCGATGAGCGCGGCCACAAGCCCGCCGCCGTCACGATGATGTGATTGACCGCGATGCTCGCGACCCACCAGGGCCACGCATGCGGCGCAACAGCCAGGCCGGCGAGCGCGAGTACGTGCCAGACGATGGTGACTTTCAGCATCGCCGGATAGCCGTCATAGGGCCAGCGGCGCGCTGGGGTGTGGGATGGCCTGTGTTGCAGGGCCGGATTCGATTCGATCATGGTGCTTTGTCCCGGGAAGGTCGCTGGTGAGTCGCCGGGGGGAATGACCGCTAAAGATACCACTGATGGCTGTCCGGCCTCGCTGTGGCATCGGTCTGCGATGCGTCCCGTGTTCTGCGGGCGCAATGCTATACCGCCACGTGACGCCACGTGACCGGGACGTCGTGGACTTCAACCATCCCTGCACATGGCGGGAAGCGAGGAAGCCATGGCGTTTGTGAAGAACAATCCGCCGTTGTATGGTGCGAGAGCATATGAGCACGAACCCGGATGATCCGGCGTCCCGCGAACAAGGAGAAAGCAGTGAGTACGGACACGAAGCAGGGCAAGGTCGCATTGATCACCGGCGCGGGCAGCGGCATAGGCCGGGCGAGCGCGCTCAGGCTGCTCGAGCACGGCTATCGCGTGGTGCTGGCCGGTCGGCGGCAGGCGCCGCTCGACGCGCTTGCCGACGCCGCGCGCGAACGCGGGCAGGACGCGCTGGCGGTGTCGTGCGACGTCACGGATGCGGCGAGCGTGGCCGCGTTGTTCGATGCGATCCGCCTGCGCTATGGCCGGCTCGACGTGCTGTTCAACAACGCTGGCCGTAACGCACCGCCGGTCGACATCGACGAAATCAGTGTCGACGACTGGCGCGCGGTCGTGGATACGAACCTCACGGGCGTGTTCCTCTGCACGCGCGCGGCGTTCGGCATGATGAAGGTGCAATCCCCGCGGGGCGGACGCATCATCAACAACGGTTCGATTTCCGCGCACGCGCCGCGGCCGAACAGCATCGCCTACACCGCGACGAAGCATGCGATTACAGGCATCACGAAATCGGTGTCGCTCGATGGCCGGCGCCACGACATCGTCTGCGGACAGATCGATATCGGCAATGCCGCGACGGAAATGGCCGAACGGATGGCGCGCGGCGTGCCGCAGGCAAACGGCGAGATTGCCGTCGAGCCGCTGATGGACGTCGGCCTCGTCGCCGATGCGGTGCTGCATATGGCCGATCTGCCGCTGTCGGCGAACGTGCAGTTCATGACGATCATGGCGAGCAAGATGCCGTTTGTCGGGCGCGGCTAGCATCCGCGTGAACATCTGCGGAAACATTGGCGCGGGCATCGGCGGCGATGCTTCGATACGCGGAACGCGCGGCACGGCGTACACGCCTTGCGGGATGAACTTATACTGAGCGATCCATGCATTCCGTACGCTGCCGTGACCAAAGCCTCGCTGAAGGACGACCCGCCTCCCGTGCCGCCCACGCCGCCTGAGCTGGAAGACTGCTGCCATAGCGGCTGCGATCCCTGCGTTTTCGACCTTCATGAGGATGCGCTCGAACGTTATCGGATCGCGCTGGCGGCGTGGGAATCGCGTCACGCGCACGCGGCCGCAAAATCGCGGCCGCGCCGAAGCGTCCAGGCAGACAAGCCCGCCCGTCCCCGTACATGAACGAACTTCAGTTACCTGTCACACCTGCTATCGAGCCCCACGCGCTCGCTGCGTTGCATGAGTTCGTCCAGCGCTACCCGCGTCTTTTTGTGCTGACGGGCGCAGGCATCAGCACCGATTCCGGCATTCCTGGCTATCGCGACGAAAACGGCGAATGGAAGCGCTCGCCGCCGATTACGTTGCAGGAGTTTCTCGGCTCCGAGCATTCGAGGAAGCGTTACTGGGCGCGCAGCATGATCGGCTGGCCAGTCGTCGCGGATGCTGCGCCGAATGCCGCGCACCGTGCGCTCGCGCAGATGGAAGCCGCGCAGCATGTTGAAACGCTCGTGACGCAGAATGTCGACGGTTTGCATCAGCGCGCCGGCAGCACGGATGTCATCGAACTGCATGGCAGCATCGGCGGCGTGACGTGTCTCGACTGTGGCGCGCCGCATACGCGCGTTTCGATCCAGCGCATGCTCGAAGCCGACAATCCGGCCTTGCTCGAGGCAAGCGCTGAACCGGCCGCGGATGGCGACGCGCATCTCGAATGGCATGCTCTCGAGACGTTCCGCATTCCGGCGTGCCCGGCCTGCGGCGGCCTGCTGAAGCCCTCGGTCGTGTTCTTCGGCGAGAATGTGCCGCGCGAGCGCGTGGAGACCGCCGGCCGTGCGCTTGAAGCGGCGGACGCGGTGCTGGTCGTCGGCTCGTCGCTGATGGTTTATTCCGGCTATCGCTTCTGCGTGTGGGCCGGAAAGGCCGGCAAGCCGGTGGCGGCGATCAACCTTGGCAAGACGCGTGCCGATCCGCTGCTGGCACTGAAAATCGCCGCTCCCTGCTCGGTGATGTTGACCGCGCTCGCGGCAGCGCTGGCGAGCACCTGATCCATTCCCTTCCCTGACAGCAATGACGACCGACATGACGGTAGCAGGTGGCAACCAGCCTTCGATCCTGACGACGGAGAGCGAACTCGAAGCGCTTTACGGGCAGCCCCACGAGCGCGCCGTCCGCAAGGAAATTCCCTACGTCAACGAGGATTACCGCGCGTTCATCGAACTGGCGCCGTTCGCGGTGCTGGCCACGGCCAGCCCGGACGGTGTCGACTGTTCACCGCGTGGCGATGCGCCGGGCTTCGTGCGCATCATCGACGAACGCACGCTCGCGATTCCCGACCGCATCGGCAACAACCGCATCGACAGCCTGCGCAACGTCATCGTCGGGCCGAACCTGGCGTTGCTGTTCGTCGTGCCGGGCGTCGGCGAGACATTGCGTGTCAACGGGCGCGGCCGTATCTCGAATGACCCGTCGCTGCTGGAAAGCTTCGCCGTCGATGGCAAACTGCCGCGCACTGTGCTGATCGTCGATGTCGACGCGGTGTACTTTCATTGCTCGAAGGCGCTTGCGCGTTCGAAACTGTGGGATCCCGCGCACCATGTCGAGCGTTCGCGCCTGCCGAGCGCGGGCGCGATGCATCGGCGCATCGATGGCGCGACTTTCGATGCCGATTCGTACGATCGCGAACTGGTCGAAAGAATGCGCACCAGCCTCTACTGAGCGATGAACACACCCAATCCGGATCTGCGTCAACGCTCGCCTTCGGCGGAGCGCAATCGCGAGCCGATTCTCGCGGTGCTGCGGCGCGTGTTGCCTGAAACAGGCGTCGTGCTCGAAATCGCGAGCGGTACTGGCCAGCACGCGACGCATTTTGCAGCGGCGTTGGCTGGTCTCGACTGGCAGCCGAGCGACCCCGACCCCGACGCGCGCGCATCGATCGCGGCATGGACAGCGCATACGGGCCTGGCGAACGTGCGTGCGCCGCTCGCGCTCGATGTGAGGAGTCTGCCCTGGGGCATCCAGTCCGCCGACGCGATCGTCTGTATCAACATGATTCACATCTCGCCCTGGTCGGCCTGCGAGGCATTGTTCGCCGGCGCCGCGCAAATCTTGAAGAGCGGCGGGGTGATCTATCTTTACGGGCCGTACCGGCGCAACGGCGCGCATACTGCACTGAGCAACGAGGCGTTCGATCTGCAGCTGCGAAGCCGCGATCCGGAGTGGGGCGTACGCGATATGGAGGCGGTCATGGAACTGGCGACTTCGGTCGGGTTCGAAGGTGAAGAGCCGGTGGCGATGCCTGCCAACAACTTCAGCCTGGCGTTTCGAAAGCGGTAGCGCGGGCGCCACGGGGCGATGCGCGTTCGGGCATCGTCCGGCAGGCAAGGCGCCCTATAGCCGAACGGGCTGGTCAAACAAGCCGGTCAAACAAGCCGGTCAAACAAAACGGTCGAACAAAACGGTCGAACAAGACGGTCGAACAAGACGGTCGAACAAGACGGTCGAACAAGACGGTCGAACAAGACGGTCGAACAAGACGGTCAAACAAGCGACAAGCGGCCATTTCTTTTATCCTTTCATCCTCGACGCCGTGCGGGCGGCAATCCGGCGCGGCATCCCGTCTTTCTGGAATCTGGAGAATTCACATGGGCAAGCAGGCAATCGGCGTGGTGGGGCTGGCGGTGATGGGCCGCAATCTGGCGCTCAACATCGAGAGCCGCGGTCACGCGGTGTCGGTTTTCAACCGCACACGCGAGAAAACCGACGAACTGATCAAGGAATATCCGGATCGCAAACTGGTGCCGGCTTACACGCTGGAAGAATTCGTCGAGTCGCTGGAAAAGCCGCGCCGCATCCTGATGATGGTCAAGGCCGGCGAGCCGACCGACGCGACCATCGCGTCGCTCAAGCCGCTCCTCGAGAAGGGCGACATCCTGATCGACGGCGGCAATACGCACTTCACCGACACGATCCGCCGCAACCAGGAACTCGCGAAGTCCGGGTTGCACTTCATCGGCACGGGCGTGTCGGGCGGCGAAGAAGGCGCGCTCAAAGGGCCGTCGATCATGCCGGGCGGACAGCGCGATGCGTACGACCTCGTCGCGCCGATCCTCACCGAAATTGCAGCGAAGGCGCCGGACGGCGAACCGTGCGTCGCCTACATGGGGCCGGACGGTGCGGGCCACTTCGTGAAGATGGTGCACAACGGAATCGAATACGGCGACATGCAGCTGATCGCCGAAAGCTATTCGGTGCTCAAGCAGGTCGCGGGCCTGTCGAACGAGGAGTTGGGCAAGGTCTACACCGAATGGAACGAAGGCGAGCTCGACAGCTACCTGATCGAAATCACCTCGAAGATTTTCAGCAAGAAGGACGACGAGACCGGCAAGGATCTGCTCGACGTGATCCTCGATCGCGCCGCGCAAAAGGGCACCGGCAAGTGGACGAGCCAGAACGCGCTCGACCTGGGCGTGCCGCTGCCGCTGATCACCGAATCGGTGTTTGCGCGCGTGCTGTCGTCGCTGAAGGATCAGCGCGTGGCGGCGAGCAAGGTCATCACCGGCCCGGAGAAGCAGCCGTTCAACGGCGACCGCGCGGCGCTCATCGAATCGGTGCGCCGTGCGCTGTATTTCAGCAAGGTGATTTCGTACGCGCAGGGGTTCGCGCAGTTGCGCGCGGCGGCCAGCGAGTACAAATGGGATCTCGACTACGGCACGATTGCGAAGATCTTCCGCGCCGGCTGCATCATCCGTGCCCGCTTCCTGCAGAAGATCACCGACGCCTACGCGAAGGACAAGGCGCTCCCCAACCTGCTGCTCGATCCGTATTTCCGCGACATCGCCGCCAAATATCAGAGCGCGCTGCGCGACGTGGTGATTGCCGCCGTGCAGGCCGGTGTGCCGGTGCCGGCGTTTGCGTCGGCAGTGGCGTATTTCGATGGTTACCGGTCGGAGCGTCTGCCGGCGAACCTGGTGCAGGCGCAACGCGATTTCTTCGGCGCGCATACGTTCGAGCGCATCGACAAGCCCGGCAGTTTCCACGCCAACTGGTCCTGACGGAGTAATTCGGGCGCTGTGGCGGGCAGACTGCCCTCCATGGCGCCTGTAAGGGCATTATTGCGAAACCCTATCGACGCAATGGGTTTTTTCTCGCTCAAAAATTGAATTATTGCGGATCGAGCAAAAGAGTTTCATTGAAATAAGGGTTTTCCCTGAAGTCCGACTTCCCTAGACTGTCGTTAACCGCTTCCGGACAAGGTGTCCGAAGCGAGCTAAAACAAGTTCTGGAGGGAAGTCACCATGAAGTCACTGATCAAAGCAGCAGTTGTCGCCGCCGTTCTGGCCGCCCCGATTGTTTCGTTTGCCCAATCGAACCAGCCGCTGACCCGCGCGCAGGTCCGCGAACAACTCGTGCAACTGGAAAAGGCAGGCTACAGCCCGCTCGACGACCGCACCACGTACCCGCAGCACATCCAGGCCGCCGAAGCGCGCATTGCGGCGCAGAACAGCACTGCGCAAGCCGATAGCAGCGGCTACGGCGCGTCGACCAAGGGTTCGTCGCAGGCCGGTTTCCGTGCTGAAGCTGACCGCACCGGCCCGCAATCGGTGTTCTTCGGCAACTGATCGCCAGGACGCGTAGAGCGTCCGCTTAAACAGAAAAGCGCTGACCGGCATGTCCGGTCGGCGCTTTTTTGCATTTCAATGCAGTGTGCGATGGCGGCGGGCTATATCGTCGAACAGATCACTGCTCGATTCGAGCGCGAGCAGCCAGGTTTCGTCGTAGCCGCTCAATGTATCGAGGGCCTCGCGCAGCCGTTCGATTGCAACCGCGGGCAGTTCGACGGTCGCCTCCACGCCGCTCGACAGGCGCGCAACGCTTGCCAGCTGAACGAGTGCGTCGGCCGCTTCGGCGACATCGGTGGCGAAGACAAGATGCGTATTCAACAGCTCGGCCAGCCCGGATGACGTCGCGACATCCTCGACATTGAGCTGCAGGGCCAGAAACGTGGCTTTGTTCATCCTCGAACTCCTCGCGGACAGGACATCGCGAATCGGCAATCGGCTCACCCGCAGTATGTCGCGGCGGTAATGGCCAGTATAGGCGAGCGTCGGGGGGATTCAATGATGTGCCGGACGTGCCAGGTTCGCTTTACAAACTGTCAGTTTTGAGCGAGGGGACCGTGCCTGATGCAGCGGATCATATAATCAGTCACGCATTGTTCTACGATCGACCGGCACATCGCGCTGACGTGTATTCGACCCCGTCAGCAGAACCTCAGGCATAGGCCCCTCTCACGAGTTGGTGCGATAAGCAGGCCGGGCGGAGCCCGGGCCGCTCATAACCGTTTGCAATCTGGTCGTTTTCCCGTGGAGGGCCATTCCCTCTTGCACGGGCGGTTTCAAAGCCGAAGTGCAACGGGTTAATGGAGGGTTGATGGTGTTTGTGTCGGGGCCTCGAGCATGCGTGCGAAGACTTCAAGTGGCCTTCCTTAGTGCGTTACTCGCGACGCGACTGCCATGCCATGCCATGCCGCGTCGCGACCGACCAGTTAAACCGAGAAGCGACAGAGCGTCTCGCCGCCGTCGATGCGGATGAGGTCACCGTGGATGTAGCTCGACTCGTCCGACGCGAGGAATATCGCAAGGTTCGCGATATCTTCGACCTCGCCCCAGCGTTTCAGGGGGATTGCCTCCGTGAACACTTTGTCGAAGTCCTTGTCGTCGAACAGCGCGCGAGTCAGGGACGTTTTCGCATACGTCGGGCAGATTCCGTTGACGCGGATTTTGTCACGCCCGTATTCGATTGCGAGGCAGCGTGTCAGATTCGCCGCCGCTCCCTTTGATATGTTATAGACGGACTGCTTCGGGTGGCCCTGCAGGCCCGCTGTCGAAACGATGTTGACGATATTTCCGCCTCGACCTTGCTTAAGGAACTCCTTGATAGCTTCCTGGCAGCCGAACCACGTACCTTTCACGTTCACGTCAAAGCAGGCGTCGAGGTCTTCGACCCCGAACTCGTGGGCAAGCTTTCCGGCCCGGTAGATGCCAGCATTGTTCACCATGACGTCGAGACCGCCATATAGCCGGACGGTCTCTCTCACCAGATTTGCGACCTGCTCCTGTTTCGTCACGTCGCACGCTACATACTGAGCCTTGCCACCGGCCTCCGTAATGGCAGCCGCAGTCGTCAACTGGGGATTGCCTTCGAAGCCACCCTGGTTAGGGGCTTCGTGAACATCACTGACGACCACGCAGGCGCCTTCCGCTGCATACGCCATTGCGATGCCACGACCGAACCCCGAGCTCGCGCCCGTGACTATGGCAACCTTACCTTTGAGCCTATCCATAAACCCTCCTGTCAGATGTAATGGCAGCCGCAACGGGCCGGCCATCACTGCGTTTAGCGAGCCGTGAAGGCGCCGTCTACGGTGAGCATCGAACCCGTCATCCACTCCGCGTCGTCCGACGCGAGGAAGAGCGCGGCTTTGGCGACATCTTCAGCGGTGCCGACACGCGGCCAAGGGGTGAGCTCGTGAAGCAGCTTGTCTCCTTGTGTAGTAGTACTGTCGAATGACGCTGCGTTGCATTATTTGTATACGAGGCAGTGACCCTCAAAGTGGTCGATCAGGCCGAGAAGGATGTGAACGTCTGAACCGCAATCTTCCCGTCTTTTACGAACAGCGTATCCGTTGCGTCTTCGCGGACTTTCGGCTTGATTTCCATCGTCGTCTCCTCATCTCCGCCGAACCGTCATCGAGCTCGGCAAGGTTTGTGGGTGAAACAACGATATCGCAGGGGGGCGAGGGAGGATTGCACGCGAGTGCACGTCGAGTTGCCTGCCAGCGCAATGACGCACTTTCGATTTGCGTAGTGTCCGTTTAAAAGTCCCAAGCTTTATGACGGACGGAGGGCGTCGAATGTGCGGCGTGGTCAGTCACCAGGAGATTGGCGGCTAGTTCACGGTCACAGACGGCCCCGTGTGCGGGCCGGCCAGGCCGTGCCACATGCGGTCTCAGGAAAGCGTTGTTGGTGCGAAGCTTGTTCAGCGAAAGGATCCCGACCAAGGCGCTGCCTGGAGCAAGTCTCACGGGGGCTTTGTACGCTTCGTCATATTGTCCGCCGGTAGCATGCCCGGCAACGCCTCTACAAAGAAATCTGCCTGTAATGCAGCCCCAGCCTGCACGTCGTACTGGGCAAAGTCCCGCACGCCCGCCGCCAGCAGGACTTCGTCGTCGAGGAAAAAGTTTCCCGAACACTCTCTAGCGGGACGCGTCAGGATAAAGTGTGCCGCGTCGGCGACTATTTCCGGCTTCCGACAAGCCGCGACCATGTCCGCGCCGCCAATCTCGTTTCGCACAGCAGCGGTCGCGATGGCCGTTCTGGGCCAGAGTGAATTGACCGCGACGCCACGGTCCTTGAACTCGCCCGCAAGCGCCAGCGTGAACAGGCTCATCGTGTATTTTGCGATGGTGTATGCCGGAAAATCCTTAAACCACTTCGCGTCGCTGACCAATGGCGGTGACAGAGTGAGGATGTGCGGGTTCGACGAATTGAGGAGGTGAGGCAGGCAGGCCTGTGCACATACAAACGTCCCTCTGCCATTGACCCCATGCATCAGGTCGTACCGTTTGACGGGTGTGTCAAGCGTGCCAGTCAGTCGAATGGCGCTGGCATTGTTCACGAGTATATCGATGCCGCCAAACAACCCGACGGCTTCGGCAACCGCGGCTTTTACGCGGTCTTCGTCACGTATGTCGACAACCAGCGGAAGCGCGTTGCCACCAGCAGCTCTAATAGCGGCAGCCGCCGTATGAATCGTACCCTCAAGACGCGGGTCTGGGTCGGCGGTCTTGGCGGCAATCACGATATTCGCGCCGTCGCGTGCGGCTCTGAGTGCAATCGCGAGTCCGATGCCGCGACTGCCGCCGGATATGAAGAGGGTCTTGCCGGCAAGGCTCATGGTCCACTCCTGAATATTCCCTCTAGCATACGCCGCTGGAGCCATCGCGCCATTGCCGACGTGGACGCTCCTCGCGAATGGGATGCCGAGTGTCACTCATCTCGTTGTGAGTCCCAGCCGCTGAGCCTGGTTCGCATGTGGCTTGTGGGTCATTGCGCATCGCTGGTCATCCCGTGCGAAGGACGACGCCATGCTCCCCGTACAGACGCCGTAGCTCTGGACCTTGAATTGAATTTACGGAACCGTCAGGTCCTTCAAGATGAGAGAAGCGGTCTGTCCGTTGTGCCGTGACTATGCCCGTGGTCGTCGCCCTTGCGCAGGTCACAAACCAGGACGAAATCGCACTCCAGAGTCCGAACGCCGCCAGCGCGACGCTCGAAATTGTATCGACCCTGTGACCAAAGTTTGCCGCGATGGAGACAGCCGCCAGTGATACGAGGGCTGCCAGGATAATGGTCGTGACTATGTGACTGGTGCTGTCAGTTCCAACTTCGTCGGCGCCGCCTGTTGCAGGCTAAGCCTCCGCTAATAATACCCGTCTATCCTGTTCTCACGCGTCGAATACACCGATGCCATTTCCGCTCGCGCCAGTTGCACAGCATGCAAACATGCTGCGTAGGTTCCGTGACGCGGTAGCTCAATATTCCGGAGTATCCATATGAGAACTCTCTCACACCTCACAATTGTTGCATTTCTCTTGATTCCCGCAGTGTCATTTGCTCAACAAACGAACAGCCCTGCGGTTGGCGGTGCGGCGAACCCACAACCCATGACCTCCTCGCCCGACGGGCTCTTGAACCACTCGAACCCGCAATACCAGAAGTCCGTCCCTAGTGCGGGAATCTCTCGCGACAGCTCGGGATATGGGCCCACAATCAACGGCTCATCGCAGTCCTCGATGTCGCACAACGTTGGGAAAAATTCCACGCTTTTTGCCCATTGACCCTGGCTAGCCGGTCAACAAATCCGAGTTCGCAGTTTTGCTCGTCACCGCTTGGCGTGCTTGTGTCCATTCCACTCGTGGCACGTCATTGCCGGTAAAGAGCGTTTCTCACGTCCAGTGGATGGTCACCGCTGCAGGGTCAACAAAGGCAATACCGTGCCGCCATTGACCCGAAGCGGCAGCCATCCCTTGTGGGACCCGGCATCACGTCCGGGTCCTTTTTTTTTGTACGCATGGCATGGTCGCGCAGCGCCGAGACCATCATCGAGGTGACCTACCAGTATCAGGCCACACCGTGGTGGCAGTTGCAGACGGACTTCCAGTACGCGTTCCGTCCGGCAGGCGGCATTCCGGATGCGGACAATCCATCCCAACGCGTCGGTAACGAAGCTGTGGTTGGCGTGCAGACTAGCATCACTTTCTGACGCAGCCGTGTCAACTCGCCCGGGTTCGGGCGGGATGACCGGTGCGCTAGGACATCGATACCCCGAGCAGCGTACCGACACCGTAGGTAAAGGCGGCGGCGACACAACCGATAATGACCTGGCGGGCGGCTGAAAACCAGGGTGTCCGGCCGTTGAAGAGCGACGTGACCACGCCGATAATCGCCAACCCAAGGACACTAAGCGCGACGCTGGTGGCAATGCCTATAAAGCCATGCGACCAGAAAAATGGCATGGCGGGAAAGATTGCGCCCACGGCGAAGAGGCCGAAGGACGTGCCGGCGGCACTCCATGGATTTCCCCCGAGTTCGTCCGGGTCGATGCCAAGCTCTTCACGTGTGAGCGTATCGAGCGCCTTGTCATGATTGCGCATTATCTGCTCGGCGACCCGATGTGCTTCGTCCTTATCAAGTCCTTTTGCCTGATAGATGAGCGCCAGCTCCCGTTGCTCGGCCTCGGGTGTGTGCTCGAGCTCTTCAGCTTCACGCGCGATTTGAGTCGACGCGAGTTCTCTTGCGTTCGTCACCGACAGCCATTCGCCTAACGCCATGGAACAGGCTCCGGCGATGAGACCGGCGAGTCCAGTCAGAAGTATGACCTTGTTGGATGAGCCGGCGCCGGCCACGCCCATGATGAGGCAGAAGTTCGACACAAGGCCATCGTTGGCGCCAAGCACGGCGGCCCGCAAATCGTTGCCCGAAGCGCCCCGATGCCACGATTCGGCCCGGGCGATTTCCGCGCCGGTCACCCCCCCGGCGGGGCCTCGTTGCGCTGCTGCCGCCACGACTGCCGCATGACTGTGTTCATCAGCGGAAAGACCCTGTGAATCGGGCTGGTTTGCATATTTGTCGCGGTCTGCGAACTCAGCGGCAGCCAGGGCCGGAAGGACGAAGCGCGGGCCAAACCGGCGTATGAGCGTACGCAAAGTTTTCGTTTTGAACGATGGTTTGGCGAATGAAGCGTGGATGCCTCGTTCTTCCAGCTTGGCGCGCCATAGCT
The DNA here is from genome assembly GCF_050435685.1 of Paraburkholderia sp. GAS448. NCBI lineage: Bacteria > Pseudomonadati > Pseudomonadota > Betaproteobacteria > Burkholderiales > Burkholderiaceae > Paraburkholderia > Paraburkholderia sp. GAS448. The sequence continues at coordinate 417,865 of NZ_JBNDKT010000004.1, read as the reverse complement.
GCGCATGCTCCCGCTCCGCCTGAGCCAACTGCAGGAAGACGTCCCGTCGAGAGGAATTCGGCTCCGCTGCTGCGAGTTCTTCGTAGAGTGCCGCACCGTCCATCTCGTCCCGCAGGTTAGCGCGGAAGCGTTTGATATCTGATTTGTGGTGTTGTGTCATGGGCGCAGTTGTCCTGATAGTCACCGCGCGAGTGTAGGTGGTTTCCCATGACAACAAGATAAAGGCCCCACGCATGGCATTTATTGCGAACAACAAGGGCTCTCATTCTCGCTTACGCTGCCCTGGTTCCCGGCCAGACGATGGCCTGGAATGCCGGGAGGGCTTCCGCTGTGTCCGTCACAGCCGCGTTAATCCTGGTGCAGCCGCTCGACTGCCTCGATTTGCGCTCTGATGCGGCGCGCCGCGCTCGGCACTGACGATTTTCAGACCGCAAGCCGGTTACGGGTAAGAGGTGGCGGAAAGCAGCCACTCGGATGGGCGCGTCACCACAGATTGGCGCTAGCGCCTCCGCGCGCCAGATAATTCGGCGCCCTCAGTCTGCTCAGCGGCCTCTTTACGCAAGCGTGCAGCGTCATCGCGCATACCTTCCTTGCCGACCGCTTTATGCACGCTTTCCGATGGGTCATGAGAACGCTCCATCCAACGAAACAGGAGTACGGCGAGAGCGCCGCCGACCAGTTGGCTCACAACGAATCCGGGCGCGTCGACAGGTCGAATGCCAGCAAAGGTGTCTGTGAACGAGCGCGCAATCGTCACGGTCGGGTTCGCGAACGAGGTGGAAGCTGTGAACCAGTAGGCTGCTGTGATATAGCCGCCGACCGCTACGGGAACAAACTCAATTCGTCGTTTTGCAACGTTCAGAATGACCGTGAGCAAGCCGAACGAGGCAACTACCTCACTCCACCACTGTGATGGGCCCGTGCGCACGTGTCGCGAAGCTTCTATCAACGGCAGGTCAAACATTCCGTGAGCAGCTATCACGCCCGCAATTGCCCCGACCGCTTGCGCCGCGACATAGGCACCTGCGTGCTTCCATCGCAGCTTGCCAAGGCAGACCTCGGCGAGCGTAACCAATGGGTTGAAGTGTGCCCCCGAAATACTGATAAAGGTGGCGATGAGCGCGACCAGTCCTGCGCCAGTTGCCAGGGTATTGGCCAGTAGCGCGATTCCGACGTTGCCGCCGGCAAGTCGTTCGCCCATGATTCCGGAGCCCACGACGGTTGCCAGAAGCAGCGCCGAGCCGAGGAACTCGGCCACGACGGCATGACGCACCCTCATAGCGATGATATCCCGATATCAGTGACTTCTTTTTTCAACGCGAGACGGTCGAGGGATGCAAGCGGAAGGCTCTTGAAGAGCTCAAGCCGTTTGCGAAGTGTCGCCGCCGCATCCTTGAAAGCGCGCTTCTTCGTGTCATCGGAACCCTCGACAGCAGCCGGGTCGGGAACGCCCCAATGCGCAGTGACCGGTTGCCCCGGCCAGACTGGGCACTGTTCACCGGCCGCCTGGTCACATACGGTAAAGACGAAGTCCATTACCGGCGCATCGGGAGCAGCAAACTCATCCCATTAGTTGCTTCGAAGTCCTTCCGTGGGAGGCCCCATTTGCTGAAGGAGCTGCAGCGTCAACGGGTTAATTTCCCCCTTCGGATGACTGCCGCCCGACCAGGCCCTGAACCGACCACCGCCAAGCGCATTTAACTGAACTTCAGCAAGCACGCTGCGGGCACGAATTACCCGTGCACAGAAACAGGACGTTGTAGACCTTGTCGCTCATGTCGAACCTCAAGCAGATAAGCCGATGGATACGCGTCGTATCGGTTACTGAGCCACGCCGATGGCTGAGACGTCGATGTCGCCGACCCTTCGCAACTCGGCACGAATAGCGGCTTCATCAAGTGTCTCCAGCGGTACCTCGAGGAAGACGTCGACGCGATGTTTAATCTGCTGAAAAACCTGTTCGAATGCAGCGCGCTTCGTCGCATCAGTGCCTTCCACAGCGGCAGGGTCGTAGAAGCCCCAGTGTGCAGATGCTGGCTGCCCGGGCCAAAGGGGACATACTTCGCCAGCAGCCTGGTCGCACACCGTGATGATGAAATCCATATGCGGCGCACCCGGTGCGGCGAACTCGTCCCATGACTTGCTACGTAGATTGGACACGTCGTAGCCCGTCTCCGTAACCTGTTCGATTGCGAAAGGATTGACCTTTCCGGTCGGATGACTTCCTGCGCTGAATGCATGGAAGCGACCCTGCCCCAACGTGGCGAGAAGTGCTTCCGCCATCACGCTGCGAGCGGAGTTACCCGTGCAGAGGAACAGCACGTTGAACGTTCGGGATTCGACCACGAATATCTCCGGAATGGGTTGTGGCTCAGGATGATATATCTATATATCCAATCTAATGGAAATGTCATCGGCCAGCAACCTCATTTCGATGACATTACATGCTGCACCGAGCCGGCACCTGCGAGCCAGCACTGAAGCAGCATACGGTCGACGGCGCGCCTGCTGCGTGACGCGTTAGAATCATGCTACAGACCCAACCAACGGCACATCATGAAGGAAAAAGACGCAATCACGGCTTTGGCCGCACTGGCGCAACCGACGCGCCTCAGTATTTTCCGGCTGCTGGTGATAGCGGGGCCCGAAGGCCTGACAGTGGGGGTTATCCAGGAGAAGCTTGGCCTTGCTGGCGCAACGCTGTCTTTTCACCTGAAAGAACTGACGCACGCCGGACTGGTCACGTCACGCCAGGAGGGCCGCTTCGTCTATTACGCACCGGAAATCGAGTACATGAACGAGCTCGTCGGTTTCCTCACCGAAAACTGCTGCCGGGGAGTGGATTCGGCGGCCTGCGCTCCCAGAAAAAAGCTGAAGTGCAAGCCGGTTCCAGCGTGACCTGACCTGAAACCAATAACGCGGCTCAGGTGCCTGTGCGATCAAATGCAAAAGCGCGGCGCTGTTGTCCAACCCGTTCCGGCCGGCGTGAATCCCGCACGGGGCTGGGGAGCAACGTGCCAATTGCGGCCGCCCTTAGGCGGCCGTCGTCTTTCACGCCGCGCGCTCAGCAACAGCCAACCTTTCTCTCAATCATGGCCGGAATCGACGTGACCGGAGCGCAACAGACACCGCGCTCTGAAGCGGCAGCCTGCCGGCTGTCCGCACCGAACATCGGGATGCCGCCGAGGGTGTGATACGTCTCCCACGGCACGCCAGCCGGGTCCTGCGTCCAGTACTTGTTCGAACTAGCGTAGCAGCACTGGGCGCCAGGTTGGTCCTGTACCGCGACGCTGCCGGAGACGACCTGCTCGCGGAGAGCAGCCAGCTCTTCGTCACTGTCGACCTGAAAGCCTAGGTGATTGACGCCAGTTTCACCGCCGCACGCTGAGATGGCGAAGTTCATGCGCGGGTCCTCGAGCATCCACTTCGCGTAGTCGTCCTTGAGCACCGAGGGTTCCGCGCCGAACATGCTGCTATAGAAACGCACGCTTTCTTCGAGCTTCGGGACAACAACATGCACGTGAAATCGCTTCATTTACGCCTCCGTTTCGTTGGTCGCGCAGCCGCATTGCTCTGCTTGCTCCACCGCGCAGCAGTTTTCCATCAGGAAATCCATGAGCGTCTGCATGTGGTCATAGCTGGCGCAGTAGATGATGAACCGGCCCTGACTCTTGCCTTCGATGAGCCCTGCGTGTGCGAGCTCCTTCAGGTGGAATGACAGCGTCGGCGCAGGCAACCCCAGCTTTTCGGCAATGGCTCCTGGACTCATACCCGAGCGTCCGGCCGTCACCAGAAGACGGAAGACCGCGAGACGGGTTTCATGTGCGAGCGCTGCAAGCGCCTTGACTGCCAGCTTCGAATCGAGGGTTGCCATGACGTGCCTCTTATTGATTGCTCGCCTGCGCTTCTTTGCGGGAATGGTCAGCGATTGCCTGGGAGGCCAGGTCGGTCGCCGGGTCGAGCGGACGGTCTTCCTTCACACGTTCGCTGTATCGGTCCACGAGATAGCCGGCACGACCGCGAAGCAGCAGCGTGAATTTGACGAGTTCCTCCATGACATCGACCAGACGGTCGTAGTACGAGGACGGCTTCATTCGGCCATCCTCTTCGAACTCTTCGAACGCCTTGGCAACCGAGCTCTGGTTGGGGATGGTGAACATGCGCATCCACCGTCCGAGCTGACGAAGCTGATTCACCGAGTTGAAAGATTGCGAGCCGCCGCTGACCTGCATGACAGCCAGTGTGCGACTCTGCGTCGGCCGGATACCGCCGCTGACGAGTGGCAAGTGGTCAATCTGCGTCTTTATCAGGCCCGTGATGGTGCCGTGGCGCTCCGGGCTGCACCACACGTGACCCTCTGACCACAGCGACAGCTCGAGCAGCTCCTTTACCTTCGGATGATTCTTCACGTCGACGTCGTCTGCGTGCGGCAGACCGCGCGGGTCGAAAATCCGCGTTTCCGCACCGAACGTCTGCAACAGGCGAGCAGCTTCCTCGACGAGCAACCGCGAATACGACCGCTCACGCAGCGAGCCGTAGAGGAGCAGTATCCGCACCGGCGGCTCCCCATGCATTCCGAGCCGTGCGGCGATATCTGTATCGAAAAAATCTGGCTTGGCGGCCGGAAAGCTGTGGTCGCCGCTAATTGCATGAACTGTCATCTCATTACACTGCTATTTGATATTTCCAATTAGATGGAGGTGTTGGGTCAATTCAAGGCGCTTTGAAGCGTCTGCGGAATACGACCGTCCTGATTTCGTTACTTGCATTCTACTATATTTCCAGTATTCTGGAAATGAGAAAATTATGAGGTTGCCATGGACAGCGAAGACCGCATTTCGACCGAATCGCTCCTGCCGGTGTCGGGAGGGTGGCATTGCCGCTCCATACTGGGATTCCTCGTGCTGATGGCACACGGACGAACTGCTGGCGCAGCGACACAATCTGCTGGTGGGCGCGCTACGACGAAGTCATGGTGCGGGTTGCTCCCGGAAGACGTGGCAAGGGCGTTTGAGTTGGAGACCGGGTACGCGACCTCAGCGATTGCGTTAACAGCAGAGGTTGACGAGAAACTCGAGCTTGCGCGATTCCTGGCTACAGAGGGCTCGTCGGCTGCGGTCCTTGTGATGGATGCAGAAGTCCTGAGCCGTGCCTGGCCGCCGTGTGACTGGAAGACTCCGTTGCTGCGGGTCCGCAATCACCTGGCCGACGAGGGTTCGAAGTTTTTTGTCGCATTAACTACGCGCCGTGAGGCAAGTAGCGTCATCGGGGTGGTGGCAAGCCTGCGGGAGCAGCTCGTCGCCCGACGCGTTCGGCGATACAGCAATCGGGAGGGAATTGGCTTTCTCGGCTCCGTACAGGTCACGCCTCAGACCTCCGTCACGCGCCGTATGGACCAGCTTCACGAACGCGTCGCCGCTGTCATCGCGCACAGACTCGCTTCGACAACATTCTTTTGCTGCGACGCTTTTCGCACCGGTGACGGCACCGTCAACAAACTGAGCCAGATGAGAGGCTGAGAAAATTGAGCACGATGTCGAGTCACGACGAGAATGCCAGCGAGAAGACTGCACCAGCAGACACCCACGACAGGCTCGTGACGTGGGCCCTGGCGCTGGCGCAGCTCGTCTCATGGGGCTCGGTCTACTATTCTTTTTCGCTGCTGGTCGTGCCAATGGACCAGACCATGGGCTGGAGCAAAACGGCGACAAATGCCGCGCTCTCGGTGGGACTGCTAGTTTCCGGATTCGCTGCCTTATCCCGTTGGGCGCTGGATTGACCATGGGCTCGGACGCCGGGTGATGGTTATCGGCTCAGCCATCGCTGCAGCCATGCTGCTGCTCTGGGCCGGCGCGGAGTCGCTGACGGTGCTCTTTGCAGCATGGATTGGCCTCGGCATCTCCATGGCGGCCACGTTCTACGACCCCGTCTTCGCTGTCGTCACGCACCGGTATCCACGAAGCTTCCGGACCAAAATCACGCTCATTACGCTGGTGGCAGGGTTCGCCAGCACAGTCTTTATTCCTTTGACCCAGTTGCTGGTTGGCTCAGTTGGCTGGCGTACGTCACTTGTCGTGCTTGCGAGTGCAAACCTGATCATCGGCCTACCAATTCACATATTGGCAATTCACTCCTCGCGAGCGGACGTGGGCTCCTGACCGCATAGTGGCGCCGTAAAGCTGGCGAACGATGCCGCCACGCGCCGCGCGCTGCGCACATCGACATTCTGGGCGCTCGCTGTCTGTTTCACGGCCTACTACGCGACGTTCGCGGCGCTCACATTTCATCTGGTACCGCTCATGGTCGAGCGCGGCGTATCGAATGCTGTGCTGGTAACAACCATGGCGCTCATTGGTCCCGCACAGGTTGCCGCTCGTGCAGTGTGGTTCACATTCGGCCGAACGCTTCATGTTAGTACCGTGGGCATCATCATCGTGACGCTGTTCCCGCTCTCGACCGTTATCCTGATAAGTGCTGGCCACTCGGCCGCGCTGCTATGGCTGTTCGCGCTTTGCTATGGCGCCGCGAACGGGATGATGACCATCCTGCGCGGCACCATCGTCCAGGACCTGATGTGGACCGAAGGCTACGGTGCGGTCAGCGGCATGCTTTCGTTCCCGTCGAATGTTGCCAAGGGCATAGCGCCGATTGCCGCGGCCAGCATCTGGAGTCTCGCTCACGGCTATGTGGCCGTCGAATGGACGGTCTTTCTCGTCTCGATACTGTCGGCAATCGCATTCTTAGTGGCCGTCCGGGTCAGCCGCCATACGACACCCAGCTCAGCCTGACAGACGCGCTGCCCCGATTCACCACTGCATATCCGGCTCGCGAGAAAAATTCCGCTGCGGTCGTTGTGAGGAGCCACAACTCGATATCGGAACATGTCCGTTGTAGCGTCGGACTCGGGCGCCTCGGCGGGTACAGCCGCCAATGCCATCGAAATACCTGGCGGGACCTCGCGCTATTGTTAGTGACTGAGCCCGGCCGTACTATGAGCGCAGGCTGGCAGACGGTTCACGTTGTCCCATCACTTGAGGGCTGAACCGACGACCTACGGTTTGCCTTTGAGGGTAAATGGAGCCAGCATCGATTGCACATCGACCTGCTGGCCCTGGAGCATAAGCAGCCTCGCGTGAAGGACCGTGTTTTCGAGGACGAGCTTGGCGGTGCTCAGCAGGTATAGCGCGTGAATGTCGGAGACAGACATACCTGCTTCGACCAGGTGGTGGCGCTCGACGAGCGAGCTCATGACCAGCCGCCTGAGTTCCTGCTCTCCGAACGGAAGGTCCGCGTAGTCAATGGGGTCGTCGGCTTCCACTTCCCGCAGCAACTCCACCAGCGATTCTGTGCTCACTTCCATGCGTCGGCTCCTCGTTTTCGTCGTAGGACCTGCATAGCCAAACAGTGACATTCAGCGCTCTTAGGCTACCGGTTCTGGTCGCGACAGTCCAGCCTTGAATGGTCTCGACGTTAATCGACGGACACGGCGTGATAGAGGCGCAGTCGACGGTCGTACAGACGAGCGAGGTAGGCGCGTCCGCTCGTTCAAGTTCTCGAGCACAGCGCCGATATCCAGAATGCTGCCTTTGCATTCAAACGGGAAAATAAAATGCGCACGCTGGTCTCTTTGGTCTCTTTGGTCTTCGCCGTCTCGGCGCTCGTCATCCTTCCTGGATGTTCGACGACTCAAAACGTCACCGCTGGTCCTCAAGTGAAAAGCTCTCCGATGACGACGGCCTGCTTTACTGCACATGGGGGCAGGTCGGCTGATATGGACGCCGCAATTCAGCGCAATCTCGAAAACCACGGCGTGTCGGTGGCGCTTGCGCCCGCGTGCGACAAGGCAGACATGAACGTCACCTACACCGATAGCTGGTTTTGGGACATCGTCATGTATCTGCGTTCCATGGACATCCGTTTCTACAAGGCGCCCAGCGGTGGACTTATCGCATCGGGGCACTGGAAGAATTCGGTCTTGCATCAGTTTCCTAATGCGGATGGCGTCGTTCAGGACCTGATGGACGAGATGTTCAAGCAAACCGGTGAACCCAGTGCTGTTAGAACCAAGGCGGCTTCGAACTAGAACGGCAAGCGTGCTCCTGCTGCGTGATACGCATCACTGTCGGTGCCGACACAAAATCGACCCACATGCCGACGTCGGACTGATCATGTCTGCCAATTAGGAAAAGGCTCCAGCAGCGAACGATTCGCGAGCCGCTCTGGTGGTCCAGCGGTAGTTTCGTCCATAGACATGCAGGTTTAGGACCATTCCGAAAAAAAGCCCGCGCTTTCGCAGGAGCGAGCGAATCCCCCTTGGAGAAGACGGAGTGCCATTGGGAAATGAGCCTGTCGAAGGTTACGCGGTGGGACGGCCCCCTCCCAGGCACGCTGTAACAGTGCTCTAAGCGGTTCCTCCTCAATCGGTCGCGGGTTCCAGTATGGATTCGGCAATGCCACCTTACGCGCGTAATCGAGGTCGGCTTCGGCCAACCCAATCTCGCGAAGACCTCGCGGAACTCCAGGTTTTTCGTTGAGTTGGTAAAGGCCGTCAGGCGCAGAGTCTACGTTCAATGCCCTGGCGATTCGGCCCATAGCCTCATCCGCAACGGTACTGTTGTAAGCGAGAGCGTGAGGGAGAACGATTGCGTGCGTCTCAGCGTGAGGGAGGTTAAATGTTCCACCCAAGGTGTGGCACAGCTTGTGATGAAGAGCCATGCCCACATCGCCGAGCACCGTTCCGCACGCCATCAGACATCTTGCGGACAAGTGGTAGCATCAAATCCACCCCGTCAGCAAGGTCGGTCTCGTGATGGAGACGATTCAAAATCCCGGTTCATCAGACAGAGAAATCCTGGCGGGTATGCTCGCGAGGGCATTCGCTAATGACCCGCTCGCTGTCCATGTTTTCCCGGACGACGAGGTGCGACATCAACGGCTAGTCGCGGTGTACCGATTCTACCTTCGCATATTCTCGCGAAGTGGAGTGGTTGTAACCAACCGCGACCGGAACGCAGCTTCACTCTGGTTGCCTCCCGGTCGTTATCCGCTCTCGCTGGCCGAACATTTACGGCTGCTGCCACGCATGGCGATGGCTACCGGTTTGACGGCGCGCCCCAGCGCGCTGCATGTGCTGAGTCATCTTGAACAGATGCATCCGGCCGGTCGAACGTTCTGGTATCTCGACGTCCTGGGAGTTGAGCCAGTCAAGCAACGCACGGGCCTTGGGGGCACCCTGCTCAAGACCGGACTTGATGTGTGCGACGAGCAGGGAGCAGCTTCCTGGCTGGAGACCGCTGAACCCAGCAACCTGCCGTTTTACTCGGCGTACGGATTTGAGGTGCTGGGTGCTTCTGAGTTGCGGAATGGACCTCGCGTCTGGAGTATGTGGCGTGACGCACGCGAAAATCGAGATTGGTGACAGGCAATTGCGGCAACCGTTACTCCTGCACCGTACCCGACTCGGCGAAGCCGGGCGCGCGACGAAGTACCTTTGCAGCAGCGGTCCCGCAGGTCGTCCGTTACCACGCACCTCGTGAATGCGCTCAATACACTCGTGAAATCATTCCGATAGACATGAATAACCGCACGACCAGGCTTCCTTTGGGTCAGTGAAATTCACAACGCGGCACGGCACCGATTCTTTCTTAAACACGCCCCCAAGTAAGGTGTTATGCGGGACCGCCTGAGCCTTGCAGGACAGTCAGTCGATGTTAGTGAGGAGTGTCAGGCCGGCACCTGCCCCGAGGTGCCGGCAAGGATGCGAAGCTTGTCGCTCATATCGGGGACGTTGTGACCTGCCGCGCGAAGCTCACTCACGAGCCGATGTGCGACTACCCTGCAGTGAGCAAGCGTCTCATGCAGGCGTGGTTCTGACTGCAGGCCGGTCACCGCTTTTTCAAGGTCAGAAGTACATTCGCTTAGCAGGGCGGGAACAACTTCCTCCGGTGGTATCAGGGAGCCGTGAGTCAACAGCTGAGCGGTCCAGTCGCATCCGTACAGAAGCGCACGTCGTTCGGCCTTTCGCGCTTCGTCCTGTTCGAGCATGGCGAGGCTATGCCGGTTCGTCTGAATCTCAGCGCGCCACGTCCCCAGGATGTCTGCCCGCATCGCCGCTATCGCATCACCGAGCGACGCGTTCTGCCCACCCGCTACAAGGCGACGCTCATCGAGTCTGTCTACGTGTTCCCGATAACCTTCGAGGAATGGCTGCCAGTTCAACGGCAGTTCCTGCGTCTGGGAGAATGTGTGGCGAACCTCATTGAATTCATTGCGGATGTCCTGAAGGGCCTGGTTGTCGGCAAGTCGCGCTTCGTGCACGTCGTGGGCCGTCACCATCTGTCGGTGCAGAGGGAAGAGTGGATTGCGGTGGCGCCTCTGTAGATGTCGCTCAGCCGCGCCCGGCCGGGCGCTCCATTTCCAGTTGGGCAGCGATTTCGCGTCAAATTCGACCGCCTGTATCATCGGCCGGAAAACAGCCAGCGCTTCCTCTGTAGCATGGCGAAAGCAGTCTGCCAGCTTGTAGTCATTGCCTTGCAGGGGGGCGTCCGCATTGCCCGCATAAGGCGAGTCGGGCGTAAGCCTGAGGGTGCCTGTGGCCAGAAAGAATTCCATCGGCAGTTCCACGGACAGGCCTTCCTGTCTGAAGGTGCGTTGTTCAGCGGAAATTGCCTCGACAGAATGCGCCAGCTGGTTTTCCAGGTCGAGGAGCGCATCAATGGTGTCTCCCGATGACGGCTGCGCCGCATCGGCAAGCAGGCAGAACGTTTCGCGAGCCATCCTCGCGGCGATAGTGCCGTGCTTCTCAGCAAACAGCCAGAACCAAAGGGCAAGCTGGTAGCCCTTTACACCGTTTCGGGCGGTGGGTTCGATGTCGGGTGTGAACGCAATGCCGGGCGCGGCCCAGCTGGCGAACGGTGTTCCAGCGTCCTGGTATTTGCCCAGGAGTTGCCGTATCGATTCGTGTGTATCGGTGGGCCAGTTGCGCGCCTCCTCGTGGCGCTTCTCGGTCTTCCAGAACCTCCAGTCCATTCTGAACCTCCCAAGAGAGCAAGAGTATCCGTGCTAGGCGCTGGAAAGGATACTTGCACACTCTGCCGAGGGCGTAAACCCAGGCTGTCCTTCCTCTCCCGCAGTGTCAACAGCCGAAGGGCCGTGCTGCTAGCCAGGCCCCTTCCCCTCTGGGAGCGGTGGCGTGCCGATTAAACACAGCGGTTAAGGAGCGCGAGAGGACAGAGGCAGACAACGCCTTTTCGGAAAGTCGGGCCAGAGCTCGGTTCGAATCATGTCCGGTGGGGCTTTGCCCGACATGATTCTCGACCTGTTGCGGCTCAACAATCGACTACGCTCGGCGGTTGACCGACTGGTCGACGAGGTGGGATTGACGAGTGCCCGCGGGCAGATTCCTGGCACCATTGCTGCGATCGAGCGGCCTCAGCCGGTCGCATGCCTCGCGCGCGATATCGGAGCGCACCGCCAGAACGTTCAGCGTATCGTCAACGAGTTGGCGATGGACGGACTCATTTCCTTTACACACAATCTGCACCACAGATGGGCGGCCCTTGTCGTATTGACGGACAATGAGATGCAGACGTTCGAGGACGCGCGCCCGACAGCAACTGGAATCGCACATTGCGAGTCCGATGCTTACGGAGTTCGCCCAGGAGCGTGTTGAGCTGGCCGAAAAGGCACTGAAGAAGAAGGTGAAGCGCGCGATACAACCTGAACATCCCGGTTACGGGGCACTGCATGAAGTACGAATTGCAGGGAAGAAGCTTCGGTATCTGCTGGAGTTCTTTTCGCCAGTGCTCGCCTCCTCCGACCAGTCAGATGCACGTGCCGGAGGCGCACCGCACAAATTCAATCGTTTCAGCCACTTGTCCCGTCTCCTCGAGAATTGTCCACAGGCTTGCAAACAGATTCTGTGGACAAGCCGACGTCCGTGCCCGTCGAGTAGCATCGTGGATGCAGAGCGAAGATTGCCCAAAAACGGTACTGTTTATATCGTTTAGACACGCCCCAGTTCGCGAATCGCCCGCACACCGCGGACCGAACTGACGGCGGCGACGCGTCCGACCACGCGAGACATAACTGTATTGGAGGCGACGTCATGAAGCCTTTTGATGCCACGTCGCGCGTTCGGGCCGCCGTTGTGTTGCTGGCGCTTACCACAGCGTTGTCCGGTTGCTACTACTACGTTCCGTACGCGTACGTTCCATACAGCGCCGTGCCGACGACGGAGACCCAGCAGTGGCCATTCACGCTGCCCGATGCCGCAGCGTCCGATTCAACTGTGTCGCCGTACCCCTATAGCGCACTGGCGGCGCCAGTGTTCGTCGAGCCTGCGTATTATCCAGTTGCGTATCCATACTACGGGTGGCCTGCGTGGTGGGGACCGTCGGTGTCGCTGGGCTTCGGCTATTGGGGTGGCTGCTGTTACGGCTGGGGCGGTCACGGCTACCGGGGCCACGGCTATTGGGGCCACGGCTATTGGGGCGGCCACGGACATGGAGGCGGCTGGGGCGGTCACGGCGGCTGGGGCGGTGGCGGTGGCCATTACTGGGGTGGCGGCGGAGGTCACGGGCCCTCGCATTGAGCGCCACGAGCGTATTCGGGTTGCCGCTTGCCACGACCTGACTGACAGCGCGGCCGCGCTAACGGTAACTGAGATGTTGACGCCAACATAAGGTTGACCCACATGCCGACATCGGGCTGGCCAGTCTGCGGAATATCAGGTGGTTCCAGCAGCACCGATTCGCGACCCGCTCTGATGGTCCAGCGGAATTCCGGCATCCGGGTCGCACTGACGTCGGCAACACCTAAGGCTTGTTGAGTACCTTTTATGTCAGTGGCGCGGGCGACGGCGGGGTCACATATCGCGTATTTTGCGTAACTCCTGCTTATCGATAGGACGAGCCGCGCTTACGGAGTGTTGGGCCAACAATTGTTCGGGTACCTTGGTTACGTTCGAGCGGCGTCGCGCCTGGTGGCGACGCGCCTGCAATTTACCAGCAAGCTGATGCGAACCTGAGGGTATCCAAACGCAGAGGATGACTTTCGGGCACGTTTTTCACGCAGATTCGCCAATACTCGCCGTCGCACCGCACACCGGCAGCAGTATTCCCGGCGAGTTGCGGGTCCATCCCGCCTGGGTTGCCATCGAAGGGCGTCTCGCAGGCCCCGCCGGAATCGCGCTGCAGGCTGAAGCCCTGCGGCAAGGCGTTTCCTGCGTTTCGGCTCTCTATCACCCGTGCGTCATCGACTTCAACGTTGCAACGGACAACAGACCGCTGTCGCCGCGACTTAACCGCACCGGGTTGTGCCGCACGCACACGTCGCGAGGTGAGTCGCTTTACGAGGCAGGACTCGAGCCGTCAGAGGCTGAGGTCGAGGGGCGTGTTGAAAAATACTGGCGGCCGTTTCACGCCGCCGTTACGTCTGAATTTCTGCGCCTGAGACGAATTCACGAGAATGTGCTGCTGCTCGTCACTCACGCCAGTTCCTGGCTCTCGCCGTACCGCAACCAGGCGGGAGGCTCTGACTGTAACGCTGGGACGAACCGTGGAACTTCGCGCGCCAGCATCGGGCGAGCCGGCGCAATGATGCCATGTCTTCGAGTACGTCAGCGCCAACGGCAAACTTGTGGTCGCCAATCGAAATGGCATCGCAGCTGACTTCGTCTTTTTCGCGGAAGATATGCGTCGAGCCGGGCCACCCGCAGCTCACAGTCATCGCGTTTCACAAGGAACTCTCGTGGTCGAGCGGTCCGCAATCCGCAAGTACATGGGCGACAAGTGGACCCATCTTTGTCAAAGGCCCAGTCGTATCATACGGGCGTTGGGGGTCGCTCCGAACAGCTTGGAGGAACTTGAGGAAACACTGCTAGCCGAGCTCGAGTTACTGGACGAGGAGCACGGCGGGAAAAACAACTGGGACTCTGTCTTCTCGCCGTTCTCGACGGCCGGGTCGAGATGCGGTTTCGTGAAGCGGGTGTCGAACAATCGACGGCTCTTGAAACTGGCGACGTGTTTTACGCGTCTATGGGTACAGAACATGTGGCGCACCCGTTCGGAGAAGCGCGGATACTGGTGGCGGAAACCGAGGGTAGCGTCTGACGCAGTGCAGCAGCGAGGGCGAATACGATGATTCCAGCTTGGTTGCGCAAAGGGGCGCAGGTCCTGGTTTGCGTTGGCGTACCGATGGCTCTGGCCGCGTGCGCGATGCCGCCATGGAACGAGTCCCTTGACTATCGCAGCGCCCCCCCGCCGTATGCAGCGACGTCGGGCGTGCCTGCCGGCTTCTATCGCGTGAATCCGGGCGACTCGATGCAGTCGATAGCGGTCGCGTTCGGGCAGCGCCCGGAGGACGTCGCGCGATGGAACCGGCTGCCGCCCAACGCGATGGTGGTGGTGGGCCAGATCCTGCGTGTCGCACCGCCCTATCCGGTTGCACCCGCGCCGGTCGCCGCCGTGCCTGTCGTCCCCGCGCCCGTCGTCCCCGGGCCGGTCGGCGCGGTTCCGCCGCCTGTGGGCGGAACGCCGACTCCCGAGACGTCGTCAGTCAAGCTGACATGGCCGGTTCGCGGCCCGCTGCTGTCGACGTTTACGCCGGGCAAGACCAAGGGAATCGTGATCGGCGGCAGGGCGGGCGACCCGGTGCGGGCCGCGGCCGCCGGGCGGGTGGTGTACGCCGGCACGGGTATCGAGGCTTATGGTCCGCTCATCATCATCAAGCACGACGACACGCTCATCACCGCTTACGGCCATAACGGCGCCCTGCTCGTCAAGGAAGGCGATGCGGTCGCCCAGGGTCAGGCTATCGCTGAGATGGGCGCCGATGCGAACGGCACAGGTTCGTTGCAGTTCGAGGTGCGCAGCGGCGGCAAGCCGGTCGATCCGCTCGGCATGCTGCCGCGATCCGGTGGCTAGCCATCTGACGGGTAGCAAGATCCGCAAGAACCCGCCACGCGGCTCGCACAAAGCGGGAAGCGCGCACCGCAGGGCGAGGCCGTTGTGCGGTTTTCAACCCGTGCAGAATTGACTACACTGGCAGGCTCTACCCCGCCGGGATGCCGCACGCCGTTCGAGGCGGTGCCCGCACCGGCAGCCGACCAGGACATTCCCATGATCGATTTGCGCAGCGATACCGTCACCCGTCCCACTCCGGCAATGCTGGCCGCCATGACAGGCGCCGAAGTGGGCGACGACGTCTGGGGCGACGATCCGACCGTATTGCGGCTACAGGCTACGGTTGCTGAACGCACCGGCAAGGAAGCAGGCCTCTTTTTCCCGAGCGGCACTCAGAGCAACCTTGCCGCGTTGATGGCGCATTGCGCGCGCGGTGACGAATACATCGTGGGTCAGGCGGCCCATACCTACAAGTACGAAGGTGGCGGCGCCGCGGTGCTGGGCAGTATCCAGCCGCAACCGCTCGAAAATGCCGCTGACGGTACGTTGCCGCTCGACAAGGTCGCCGCCGCGATCAAGCCGATCGACGACCATTTCGCGCGCACGCGTCTGTTCGCGCTGGAAAACACCATTGGCGGCAAGGTGCTGCCGGCGGGCTACGTCGCAGAGGCGGTCGCGCTCGTGCGGCAACGCGGGCTCGCAACGCATCTCGATGGCGCGCGCGTCTGCAACGCCGCCGTGGCTTCCGGGCAATCGCTCATGGCGCTGTGCGGCCCGTTCGATTCCGTGTCGATCTGCTTTTCCAAAGGGCTTGGCGCGCCGGTGGGTTCGGTGCTGGTCGGCAGCAAGGCGTTGATCGACAGCGCGCATCGCTGGCGCAAGGTGCTCGGCGGCGGCATGCGGCAGTCGGGTGTGCTGGCGGCGGCGTGTCTCTACGCGCTGGACCACAACGTCGAGCGCCTCGCCGACGATCATGCCAACGCCGCGCACCTCGCGGCCGGTCTTGCGCAGATCGACCAGGTGAAGGTGCAGTCGCAGGCAACCAACATGGTGTTCGCGCAGTTTCCGCAGGAACACTGCGCACCGCTCGAAGCCTGGCTCAACGAGCGGGGCATTCTCACACAGATGCTTTATGCGTCACGTTTTGTGACGCACATGGACGTGTCGCGGGCGGACATCGATACTTTCCTGTCGGCGGTGAAAGCCTACTTCGCCCGTTGATGTCAATGCGCTGACGTCGCAGCCCGTTACTTCGGCGTCAGCTCGCGGGACTGGCTACCTGGTTGCCGCATCGATGCGCCGGACACCCGGTGCGACGGCGCGAAAAGCCGCAATCCGCTTGCGACGCTCGCGGCGCCTGCGAACACTGCGCCGGCGCTGAGCGCGAGCGTCGGACCGTGGCGGCCCGCAACGCTGAAGCTCAACGCTACCAGCGCCGCGCCGGTGGTTTGTCCGAGGAGCCGCGCGGTCGCCACAATCCCGCTTGCGCCTCCCGCGCGCTCGGGCGGCGCGCTGGCCAGCAGCGCCTTCAGATTCGGTGACTGGAAAAATCCGAAGCCTGCGCCGCACACCGCCATCCGTATGGCGATGTCGAGGACGTGCGGATGCGACGGCAACAGCGCAAGCGATGCCATCCCCGCACTGAGTACCGCAAGACCAATCCCGCCGAGCAGGCCGGGCGGATAGCGGTCCGACAGCCGCCCGGCAATCGGCGCGGCGAGCGCAACGACCACCGGCCACGGCGTCATCAGAAAGCCTGTCTCGACCTGGCTGCGATGCAGCACATCCTCGAAGTAAAACGGCAGCGACACAAACGCGAGCCCCTGCGCGGCGAACGAGCACACGGCGGTCACCGCCGATAGCGCAAACACCGGCAGCCTGAACAGATCGACGGGCAGCATCGGTGCGGGGTGACCCGCCTCACGGCGCATCAGTAGCAGGCCGAATACCAGCGCGATGCCAGCGGCGCCCAGCACGACCTGCGTCGGCGCCCGCTGCGCCGCTTCGCCCAGCGCGAAGATCAGCGCCGCGAATGTGATCACGTTGAGGAGCGCGGCGATGGGGTCGAACTGATGGCTGCCGCGTGTCGTCTGCGGCAGCGCGGGCAACGCGAATGCGAGGGCGATCACGCCGAGCGGGACGTTGATCGCGAAGAGCCACGGCCACGATGCCACCGACAGAATCAGCGACGCCACCGTCGGCCCCACAGCGAACGACACACCGACCACCAGCGCATTGAGCCCGACACCGCGTCCGAGACGATGTGGCGGATACAGAAAGCGGATCAGCGCCGTGTTGACGCTCATGATCGCGCTCGCGCCGAGCCCCTGCAGGATGCGCGCGGCGGTGAGCATCGGCAGCGTCGAAACGACTGAGCAAGCCAGCGACGCGACCGTAAACACCACCAGCCCGCCGATGTAGATACGGCGATGGCCGATGATGTCGCCGAGCGCGGCGAGCGGCAGCAGCGTCGCCACCACCGCGAGCTGATAGGCGTTGATGATCCAGACCGACGCGGCGGGTGCTGCGTGAAGGTCGGCCGCGATGGCGGGCAGGGCGGTGTTGGCGATTGCAGTGTCGAGGGTCGCGAGCGCGACGGCGAGCATGATGGCTGCCATCGCGCGGCGGTCGCTGGGCGACATCGGCGCGTCGTCGCGGCGCGCGTAGCCGGGAATAGGGGTGTGGTCGGACAAAGCCTGGCTCGTTGATATTTGCGAGAGGTTTTTCGTCGGCCCGACAGTATTTTTGCGGTCGCCGGGTCACGAATTCAGCGATTGTTACAGACGCGCCGAAATCGTGCAGGGTAGGGTCTGCGAGCGAAGGTTTTTGAAAGGCTTTTGAAGCCGCTAAAGAACGCAACTAACGGTCAAGCCGGCGCCGCACCCGCGAGCACCAGGGCAGGTGACATAAAACAGGCGCAAACTCGCCAGAGCGCCTGCAGACGGCGCGGCGCGAGTGTCCCACGCAGGCGGCGGCTTCAGGAAAACGAAGCCATCAGGATCGAGAGTTTTCGGAGATGTGCCTTGAACGCCTCTGCCGTTTCACGGTCATGACTCGTCGTGAGGTGCGGCGCTTCGGCAAGTTCGATCTGCGCCTGGAATTCATCGGCGATCCTGCGCCGCTCGTCGGGCGGCAATGAGCGGATGAGGGAGACCAGCAGGAGTTCCTGGGCATGGAACATGCCGAGCATTGTCTGAACGTTCATGGTGGTTCTCCATGGACCCGGCTGTAGCGAGCGCGTGCGCGTCGTTTGCGGCCTTCGGCGCGTCTCACGCGCCTTTTCATGTTAGTGCACGGGACACCGCGCATCGTCCCCTGTGCACTGGATTCGTGCGAAGACGGACTACAGCGGTTCATCGCAGCAGGCGGACAGGCGGATTGCCCTATCACCCGCCGCTATGACGTGAAGCCGCAAAATGTCCTACTCTGCATATTTAACCGCCTGACCGGCACGCGCCATTCCGCCCACCGACCGCGCGGCCGGTGCGCGCCACAGGGCCCAACCCGGAGGCTTCGATGACAGCCGTGGATCTGGAATTCGACCAGCTCAACAGTACCGTCGACGCGCTACGGCGCTCCATCTCCAACCGTCTGATGTACGGCGTCGGCAAGGACGCCGTCACGGCGCGCCCGCAAGACTGGCTGCACGCCGCGGCGCTGGCCGTGCGCGACCGTCTTGTCGCGCGCTGGATGCATACCACGCGTCTTCAGTATGAACAGGACGTGAAGCGCGTCTACTACCTGTCGATGGAATTCCTGATCGGCCGCACGTTTACGAACGCGTTGCTTGCGCTGGGCATCTATGACCAGGTGAAGGAGGCGCTCGCTGATCTCGGCGTCGATATGGAAGCGCTGACCGATCTCGAACCGGACGCGGCGCTCGGCAACGGCGGCCTTGGGCGGCTCGCGGCCTGTTTCCTCGACTCGATGGCGACACTCGGCATCCCGGGCTTCGGCTACGGCATCCGCTACGAGTACGGCATGTTCCGGCAGCAGATCGTCGATGGCGAGCAGCTCGAAACGCCTGACTACTGGCTGCGTGCCGGCAATCCGTGGGAATTCCCGCGCCCGGAAGTGAAGTACATGGTGCACTTCGGCGGACGCACGGTGGAGCGCGACGGCCACATCGAATGGATCGAGACCGAGCACGTCAACGCGATGGCGTATGACACGGTGATCCCGGGTTATGCGACGAGCGCCACCAATACGCTGCGGCTGTGGTCCGCGCGCGCCACCGAAGAACTCGACCTGTCGGCATTCAACCGTGGCGACTACCGGCGCGCGGTCGAAGCGAAAGAGCACTCAGAGAACGTGTCGCGCCTGCTGTATCCGGACGACTCGACGCCCGCGGGCCGCGAACTGCGTTTGCGGCAGGAATACTTTTTCGTGTCGGCGACGATGCAGGACCTGATCCGCCGCTATCAGCGCACGCACAGCACGTTCGGCCGCTTCGCGGAAAAGGTGGCTGTGCATCTGAACGATACGCATCCGGTGCTTGCCATTCCCGAACTGATGCGTTTGCTCGTCGACGTGCATCACGTGCCCTGGGACAAGGCGTGGAAGAACATCCAGACGATGTTCTCGTACACGAACCATACGTTGATGCCGGAGGCTCTCGAAACGTGGGACGTGGAAATGCTCGCGCGGCTGTTGCCGCGTCACCTCGAGATCATCTTCGAGATCAACGCGGATTTTCTGAAGCACGTCAGCGAACACTCGGGGCACGATGCCGAAATGATCCGGCGCATTTCGCTCGTCGACGAGTACGGTCAGCGGCGCGTGCGGATGGCCCACCTCGCCATCGTCGCGAGCCACAAGGTGAACGGCGTCTCGAAGTTGCATTCGCAACTGATGACGCGTCACATCTTCGCGGACTTCGCGAGCATGTTTCCGGAGCGCTTCACCAACGTCACCAATGGCATTACGCCACGCCGCTGGCTCGCGCAGGCGAGCCCGTCGATGTCGTCACTGATCGACGCGCAGATCGGCACGCACTGGCGCCGCGATCTGTTCGACCTCGCGAAGCTGCGCCAATTGCGCACGGACGACGCGTTCGTTGACGCGTTTCATGAGGCGAAGCGGCAGAACAAGCTGCGCCTCGCGCAACGGCTCGCGCATGCGACGGGGGTGTCGTTCGACCCCGACGCGCTCTTCGATCTGCAGGTCAAACGCATTCACGAATACAAGCGGCAGCTGTTGAACGTGCTGCACGTGATCGTCCGCTACAACCAGATTCGCGCTCATCCGGAGCGCGACTGGGTGCCGCGCGTGGTGATGTTTGCCGGCAAGGCAGCGTCGGCATACCGGATGGCGAAGACGATCATCAAGCTGATCAACGATGTCGGCGCGAAGGTCAACAGCGATCCGCTGATCGGCGATCGCCTGAAGGTGGTGTTCGTGCCGAACTATGGCGTGAGCGTCGCGGAGCTGATCATTCCCGCGGCCGATCTGTCCGAGCAGATCTCGATGGCGGGCACCGAGGCGTCCGGCACTGGCAACATGAAGCTGGCGTTGAACGGCGCGCTGACGATCGGCACGATGGATGGCGCGAACATCGAAATCTGCGATGCGGTGGGACGCGAGAACATCTTCATCTTCGGCCACACCGCCGACGAGGTGGACGATCTGCGGGCCCAGGGTTACCGCCCGCGGCACCTTTACGAGACAAATCCGGAACTGCACGTAGCGCTCGACCAGATCCGCACGGGGTTCTTTTCGCCGGACGATCCGCTGCGGTTCTCGGATATTTTCCACACGCTGGTCGACTGGGGCGATCACTACATGGTGCTCGCCGATTTTGCGGCCTTTGCTCAAGCGCAAAACGCCGTCGATGAACGCTTCCGCGACCGGCGGGCATGGACTGAAAGTGCGATCGAAAACGTCGCGGGAATGGGCCAGTTTTCATCGGACCGCACGATCGCCGAGTATGCCCACGATATCTGGCACGTGAAGCCGCTGACCATGCCGTGAGTGGCGGCAGGGAGGCGGGCCGCAGCGCTCTCGCCGCCTCCCCGCTCATGCGAATGACACGCAGAGAGCGCTCAGCCGCCCAGCGCCTCGACCGGCTGTGCTGCACGCAGGCCGAGCTGGCCGTTTGCGAAATCGAACAGGATGTCGATTTTCTGCAGCGCCATCAGTCCGACCACGATGCGGTTCTGACCGGACTTCGCCTTCACGATGGTGACCTGCGCGCCGTCAAAGCGATGCGCCCATGAGCCGACGCCCAGCGCCACATTGTAGTTGCCCTGTGCAAGTACCTTGCCTTCGTTGTCGTCAGGTGTCCAGCTGGGCGCCTGGTCCGTCTCGACGCGGATCATCGCCGCGCCGCCCGTCGCGAAGACCACCGGCGCGCAGAAACGCATCCTGTCGCCGATCTGCACGCAACCGGCCGGCCATTGCCGTGTGCTCTTGCCGCCTGACGTCGTCGATGTCATCGGCGTCATCGTGAAACCGCTGGTGATGGTTTTCGATGGACTCAGCAGCAGCCAGGGACGCGCGAGATTCGCATGCACCAGATAGCGCTGGCCGACGTTGCCCGGCAACGCGCGTAGCGGTTGCGTGCAGCAAGCGTCGCCGGGCAGTTCCGCACCGATGCCCGCCATGCCGGAGAATGCCCAGCCGAACTCGCCGGTGTAGCCGTCTATCGCGACGCAGCCTCTTGCATACGGCAGACAGCGCACGTCGTCCACAGCTTGCGCCGTGACGTCGACGGGTTTCCCTCCGACAAAGCCAACCGGCAGCGTGACGAGCGCCCCGGAAACCTGCGCGCCATTTGCCAGCGCGATTGAGGTTCTACCACCCGCACCGGGATAGCCCGCGCGCGGCAAAACCGACGACAGCACGCGCACGCCCTGCGTGCCGCTATCGAGCATCAGGTAGACGGGTTTGCCGTCGATCTGAATGGGCAAGCCCAGTCTCGATTGACCGCCGTCGGTCCGTTCGACATGTAACGGAACCAGCACGCCGTCACTCCCGCCGTTCAGCAGGGTCGCCGCGGGCGCGGGTGGAGTGGGCGCGGTAATCGTCGTCGAGCAGCCGTCTAATGCAAGGCTGGCGACGCATGCCAACGTGAAGACAGCCACGAGGTGGCTGCGCAGAAAAGACACAAACATGGATTCCTACTCCGCGGTAAGCGTTGCGCGCGCACGCAGCAGCGAGGCGCCCGGTGACGATGTACGCGAAGCAGCCACGACCCTGGCTAGCCGTGGTAGCGCTCGCCTGTGGCAGCGCAGGCGGGATACGGACGCGATGACCGGGAGCCGTCGGTGCCGCGTTCGACGGAACGCGGGATGACAGGGGCACCCACTCTACGTGCCCGGTCAGTCGAGGTTGCAAATATGTGTAAAGAGACGGTCAGGCTTGTCGAGGCCGACGCAGCACGGTCGAAACGGCGCGTCCGATGGTCGCCTGATGGAGCGAGGAGGTGAGGGCGGAGATGACGTCGTCGAGCGAGCGCGACGTGACTTCGATGCGGAAGGTGGTGCGCTCATTCGTGCGGTCGACGGTGACGACGTAGAGGCGCAGATCGTCGCCGAGCGCGCCGTGCAGCGCGCGCCGGCTTGCCGCGGACGAAGTGCCTGGAACGGTCACATCGATCGTGACGAGCGAAACGACTTCATGTGTCCGGCGTGAGGGGTTGACGGGTCGGACGTTGCGCGGCGAGCGCGGCGTTTGCGGGACGAGGGCAGAGGCAGGAGCAGGAGCGGTGGACTGGAGCATCGTTGGGTCGCCGGCAGTTGCTTGCCGGTGCGCGCTGTTGGTACGTGACCACTGTAGCGATGCGGATCTCAACTCCGTGCAAAAGCTCGCGTGTTGAAGGTTAATTTTGTGTTAACGACTGGGTACGCGCGGCCACGATGTCACGCTTCGGGTTTCGTCGCTGGCTTGACGCCGTGCGTCTGCATCGCGGCTTTGGCCTGCAGCACCATCTGTTCCACACGCTCGACGAAGTCGCGTTCGATACTGGACAGCGCTTCGCGATCGCCGTTCGCGGTTTCGACGATCAGACGGTGCGTGATGTCCTGGGTGAACCATGAGAGTGCGCCGACCACGATCAACATCACGCCGCACACGAGTCCCGCGGCCGAGCCAAAGGCGCCGCCCACGATCGCGCCGGCGAGACCGGCGAGCGAGATGACGAGCGGCACGGTCCGGTTCTTCTGAACGGTTTCGACGCGCACGTTCTGGATCTCGCGCAGCGCGAAGACCTGGCCGGCCGCGGAGAGGGAGTTGCGCGTCACCGAGACGCCGCGTTCGTTGAAAGGGAGTTCCATCGATTCGATTGCAAACTTGGGAAAGATCGCAGGGTACCAGAACGGCCCGTCGTGCAGGAAGAGGCGGGGGGACGCAGCATCGCGGTGATGAACGAACGACCGTCGTCGCCGGGACGATTTCCGACACGCAGGAAAATGCGGTAGCGGCCAGAAACGATAAACGCCCCCGCAGGGGCGTTTATCGTTTTCTGCATCATCCAGTTCCCGAGCCTTGCAGCCCGGGCGCTGAAATCAAACCACGATCAGAACTTGTGACGCATACCGAGACGGAATGCGAGCTGGTTCTGCGAGCCCGTACCCGACGTGCTGAAGTAGCTCGTGCTCGAGCCGATCTGTGCCTGGTTCGCGACGCCGCCGTTCGAGCCCGAAGCGTCCTGATAGATCGCCAGTGCATACAGGTCGGTCCGCTTGCTGAGCGCGTAGTCGACGCTTGCATTGACCTGGTTCCAGTGGCCGGTCTTCGCGTTCGACAGGTGCATGTAGGTGTAGCCGAGGCCAGCCGTCAGCGCCGGCGTGAACGCGTACTTGCCGCCTGCTTCATACGCAGCGAACGTCGTCGACGCGCCCGTGATCGCCTCGAGACGGGTGTTCGTCCACAGCGCCCACAGCGTGGCAGGTCCAACCAGATAACGGCCGCCGACACCATACGAACGCAGGTCACGGATGGTGCCCGGATTGATGTTCGAAATGTTGGTGGTGAACGGTTGTGTGCCGCCGCCCGATTGGCCCGGATAGCGGATGTCGGTGTAGGCAGCGCCGAGGCCGAACGGACCCATCGCATAGTTCGCGCCGAAGCTGTAGGCGCGCGACGAACCTGCCGTCGTGCCCACTGCCGGCGCGCCGGCGAACGCGCCAGCCTGGTTCGAGAAGCCGTACATGGCGCCGAACGTGAAGCCGGCGAAGTTCGCGCTGTTGAACTTGACCGAGTTGTTGATACGGCTCGACGTCAGCTGGTCGATGTCGTTGATGTGGTAGGCGTAGTTGCCCGCGACCGTCTGACCACCGGTCGAGTAGTTCGAACCGAGGTAGTCGGTGTTGAACGAGTACTGACGACCCATCGTGAACGAACCGATACCGTCCTTCGTCAGGCCAACGAATGCCTGGCGGCCGAACAGCGTGCTGTTCTGGCCCATTGCGCCGGTGCCGCTGTTAAAGCCGCTTTCGAGCAAAAAGATGGCCTTCAGACCACCACCGAGATCTTCCGTGCCGCGCAGGCCCCAACGGCTGCCCTGGGATACGCCGTCGTCATACTTGAAGAGGTTGTCGCTGCCGCCCGATGCATTCTTCGAGTGGTTCACATAGCTGAGACCTGTATCGATGAGGCCATACAACGTGACGCTGCTTTGAGCGTGGGCGGCGCCCGCAAACGAGGCTAGAAGAGCGGTGGTCAAAACTTTCTTGTTCAAAACATTCTCCGATTAAAAGGAAGCGATCGACGCGTCCAGCTCTCTGGCAGATCGCGCGACGGCCGCAAATTTAAGGGAGCGATACGAAAGGAATGTGACAGGTAAGCTATTTTGTCGAGGTGTCGCATTCATGCGACACCTCGGCGTGTTCGTTGTGGTGATCCGGCGGACCGCCTGCACATATGCTGTGCGCGCACGCACGAATATGCGTATGAAAAATGATTGGTTATTGCCGCGTGCGCAGCATGCGACGATTCGCGTCCATCACTGACCTGACTCGCGGAGACCTCGTGCAACGCAGAACACTCATCAAGACTTTCCTCGCCATTGCCGCGGCGGGCGCTATGCTCACGACAACGTTTGCGCACGCCGATAACAACGTCATCAAGGTCGGCACCATGAGCGGCCCCGATGCGCAGATCTGGTCGGTCGTCACGAAAGTGGCGGCGCGCGAAGGGCTGACCGTCAAGGTGATCGAATTCAACGATTATGTGCAGCCGAACGCAGCGCTCGATGCCGGCGATCTCGAAGCCAACGGCTTTCAGCATCAGCCGTTTCTCGACAGCCAGATCCGGCAGCGCGGCTACAGGATCGTGAACGTCGGCCTCACCTACACGTCGCCGATGGGCTTCTATTCGAAGAGGGTGAAGTCGCTCAAGGATTTGCCGGAAGGCGCGAAGGTCGGCATTCAGAACGATCCGTCGAACGGCAATCGCGCGTTGCTGCTGTTGCAGAAGTACGGCGTGATCAAGCTGAAGCCGGGCGTCGGCGTGAACGGCGTCAACGCGACGCCGCTCGACGTGGCTGAGAATCCGAAGAAGATCAAGCTTGTCGAACTCGATGCCGCGCAACTGCCCCGTGCGCTGGATGACCTCGACGCGGCCTCGATCAATACCGACTATGCGGTCAAAGCCGGCCTTCAGCCGACGAGGGACGCCATCGCCATCGAAGACCTGAAGGGCCCGTATGCCAATCTGATCGCCGTGCGCGAACAGGATCGCAACAAGCCGTGGGTGAAGAAACTCGTCGCGGCGTATGAATCGGACGATGTGCGCAAGTTCATCGATACGCAGTTCAAGGGCGCGATTATTCCGGCGTTCTGAAGCGCTGGCTTGCTAAAGACGCGCTCTCGACTCTCGTTGAAGCCCTGTTTGCCTCCAGGCAAACAGGGCTTTCTCCAGGGTAGCGGAAAAGCGCTTACGTCGACAGCAACGCCCCCGTGCGATACGCCTTCGCACCGGCGACGCGCGCCACTTCCAGTCCGGCTGTCGCGAAGCGTGCCGAGTGCCGCGCATACAGCACGCCGGCCACGGTGTTCTTCACGGTCACCACCTGATCGGTCAGTGGATCGACGATATCGGCGATCTCGGTGCCCGCATCGACCCACGCTCCAACCTGCGCCTCGGGCCGGAACACCACGACTCCGCTGACCGGCGCGACGAGCGGCTCGTTGCCGGCAAGCGGCGTGGCCGCGAATTCGAGCGGCGGCTGTTCGGCGGCCGTGCCCTCGATCACGCCACGGTGCGTCAGATATTCGACGATCGCCTGGGCGTCGCGCTCCGCGAGTTCGTGCGATACGTCCCGCTGGCCACGCAGTTCGATTGTCACGGAAACCGAGCCGTTCGGAATCGGGAAGCGTTGGCCGTAACGGCTGCGCAGATCCGACCAGATGAAGCTGTGGATCTCGTCGAACGGATTACCGACGGAATCCACCGCAAGCAGCGACGCCTTCGAATCCAGATAGCGCGCGAGCGGCTCGACCTCGGGCCAGATGTCCGGGTTCGTATAGATGTGCATCGCGGCTTCCCAGTCGCAATGCAGATCCAGTACGACGTCGGCATCGTATGACAGCTTCTGCAGCGCAAGGCGCTGCGATTCCAGTTCGTTCTTCGGCGTCTGGGCGTCCAGACCTTCGCGCATCGCCTGGCGGATGGCCTGACGGTTCCGGTCGATATCGCCGGTAAGACGGCCTTCGATGACCGGCTGCACGAGTCCGGCCAGATCGTAGAAGTTGCGGTTGAAGTTCTGTCCGCTGTTCGATTCGAAGCGGCCCGCCAGATGGCTGTGCATGTGCTGGTTCAGGCCGATCGGATTCGCCACCGGCACGACGACGATCTCGCCGCGCACCTTGCCGGCGGCTTCGAGCGCGGCCAGCTTGCGGCGCAGCGCGAACGACACCAGCATGCCGGGCAGTTCGTCAGCATGCAGCGACGACTGGATGTAGATTTTCTGTCCTCCGCCGGAACCGTAGTGGAAACTCGTCAGGTTGCGCGCGGTGCCGAGCGTCGGGGAAATCAGCGGATGGGTCTGGGTTTGCATGGTTCTTCAGAGGCCGCAAGCCGGGGCTGGCGACCTTTTCTGGTTGGTTGCAGGGTGAAACTGGCGGAAAGGCGGAGCGAAACTCACTGTCCCGCCGTTCGGGCGATACAGGCTCGCGTACCGCGAATCATTCGATCTTAGCCGATCTGGCTGCCGGCAGAGGTTTTGTCGAGCGGGGCGCGGAAAGCAAAGCGCGCCGCGGGCCCGGGCGCGTGAAAACAAAACGGGCCCCGCATGCGGGGCCCGTCAGTACAACTCCGGCTGGCGCGTCGCAAGACGCGCCATGCTGGATCAGCCGCCGTACACGTCGAAGTCGAAGTACTTCTTCTCGAGCTTCTTGTAGGTGCCGTCCTTGATGATGTCAGCGATCGCCTTGTCGACCTTCGCCTTCAGATCCGTGTCTTCCTTGCGCATACCGATGCCAGCGCCGTTGCCGAGGATCTTCGGATCGTTCAGATCCTTGCCCACGAACTGGAAGCCCGCGCCACGCGGCGTCTTCAGGAAGCCGATGTCAGCCTGAACTGCATCCTGCAGGGCGGCGTCCAGACGACCCGACAGCAGGTCGGCATAGACCTGGTCCTGGTTCTGGTACGGCACGACCTTGGCGCCCTTCGGCTCCCAGTAGGTCTTCGCGTACGTTTCCTGGATCGTGCCCTGTTCGACGCCAACCGACTTGCCAGCCAGCGATTCCGCCGTCGGCAGGATGTTCGAGCCCTTCTTGGCGACGAGGCGCGTCGGCGTGTTGAACAGCTTGTCCGAGAAGGCGATCTGTTCAGCACGTTGCGGCGTCATCGACATCGACGACAGCACGCCGTCGAACTTCTTCGCCTTCAGTGCCGGGATCATGCCGTCGAAGTCGTTTTCCACCCACACGCACTTCGCACCGACGCGCTTGCAGATTTCGTTGCCGAGATCGATGTCGAAGCCGACCAGTTTGCCGTCGGAGCCTTTCGATTCAAACGGGGGATAGCTGGCATCGACGCCGAAACGGATCGTCGACCAGTCTTTAGCGTGTGCGCCGATCGATACGGTGGCAAGCAGGGCAACCGTCAAAGCCGCTAGCAGTTTTTTCACTGTGTTCTACTCCTCGGAGTGGTTCGAATTGCTTCGCATCAGGTTTTGCCTGTGCGAAGCGTTGCCCGGCGCGATTTACGACCGGGCGTGGTTTTCGTCTGCCGGCCGGCGGCCAGCAGCGCGCGCCAAGCTTACCAAAACAAAAAAATCCGGAAGCTAGTGAAACACCGGATAGCAAACGTGCATGCGCCTGTTGGGGCGGCTTGCGTTTTGTTGGACAGATTTTTAGAGGGTAAATGAAAGCTGATTGATAGTATTTCGCGGTAAATGGGGGCCGGCGTGAAACCCCCCGGCGCCAAAGGCCCACCGGGTTGCGCGGCCGGTTTGTCAGGTCGTGGTTCGCCTCGCGAGAGGGTGACAGGCGCGTGGCCGGCGTCGATTCTGGCTGCCACGTGCCTGTCACGAGGTTCGGGCGGGTTTTATTCGAGGCCACCCTCTATTGTGTTTGTCGGCGCGTCGTGGGTGACCCCGCCAAGGGCCGCTGTTCCCAGCGGCCCTTTTGACTAGACGATGCGCTGGCCTTCGCGGTACGTGGCGCGTGGCACCGGGAGGGCGTCGTGCATCGTCACACGCACGAAGTCGGCGCGCAGGCCGGGCTCGATCGCGCCGCGGTCGTGCAGTCCTGCCGTGCGCGCCGGCTCCGACGACACCGTCGACATCGCACGCGGCAGCGACCAGCCGGCCTTGTCGACCAGTTCGAAGGCGGCAGTCAGCAGGCTCGAAGGCACGTAGTCGGACGACAGGATGTCGAGCAGATTCGCCTGCGCCAGTTCGAGCGCCGACACATTGCCCGAGTGCGAGCCGCCGCGCACGATGTTCGGTGCGCCCATGATCGTCGAGATGCCATGTTTGTGCGCGGCTTCGGCTGCGATGCGCGTGGTCGGGAATTCCGCGAGCACGATGCCTTCCGCTGCCGCCTGTTCGACGTGTTCGACAAGGGTGTCGTCATGGCTCGCCACCGGCACGCCGAGCGTGGCGCAGCGCGCGACGATCTCGCGCCGGTGCCTGTCGGCGTAGCGCTGCTGTTCTTCGGCAAGCTCGGTGAGCGCGGCGGCTGCGTGCTCATCGGTCCACTTGCCGTGCCGTTCCTGAAAGCGTCGCCACTGCTCGCGATCGTGCCATTGCCGCTGGCCCGGCGTGTGATCCATCACCGAGGCGAGCCGCAACAACGGATGCGCGCACAATGCGTCGAACACTTCGACTACATCGGACGTGGCGATTTCGCAGCGCAGATGCAGAAAATGCTCGGCGCGCAGCAACCTGCGCTCCGAAAAGCGTGCAAGCGCCTGTGCGCATTGCGTCTGCGTGTCGCGGCCGCGCAGGCCGACGTTCGAGCGCGAGCCGATCGCGAGCGCATCGAACACGGTCGTGATGCCGGATGCCGCGACCTGGGCGTCGTGAATCACGAACGCGGCGTCGGTGTTCCATTGCACGCCGGGGCGCGGCACGAGATGCTTCTCCAGGTTGTCAGTGTGCAGCTCGATCAAACCCGGCAGCAGATAGTCGCCGTCCCAGTCTTCGGCTTCGCGCGCCGACGTGGTGCCGGGCGCGAGGTCCTGGATCTTGCCATCCACGATCCGCACGACACCGAGAAAGGTTTCGTTCCGCGTCACGATGCGGGCGTTCCTGATCAACATCGGTAGGCTCCGTGATTCTTCAATGGTCTAGTGTAGTGCCGCTTTGTGACGCAGCGGCGGCTGGAGTTCGAGACGGCGTGTAGCGACTTTCGCGCGCGTGTCCTCGTCGTGAAAGATGCCGACGATTGCCGCACCGCGTTCGCGCGCGTCGATGATCAGTTCCGCCACGACGTCGCGATTCCCGACGTCGAGCGAGGCGGTCGGCTCATCGAGCAGCAGCAAGGGATGCTCCGCGATCAGGCCGCGCGCGATGTTCACGCGCTGCTGTTCGCCGCCGGAGAACGTCGCGGGCGCAAGCGCCCACAATCGTTCGGGAACGTTCAGCCGGGCGAGCAGCGTGGCCGCGCGTTTGCGTGCTTCGTCTTCGGCGACGCCGCGCGACAGCAGAGGTTCAGCAACGAGCGCCAAGGTAGACACGCGCGGAATCACGCGCAGAAACTGGCTCACGTAACCGACGACGCTGCGCCGCAGGCGCAGCACGTCGTGCGGTTCGGCGCCCGTGATGGCGAGGTGCCGGGCGTCGCTCGCGTCGTCGCGAATCGCGATCGTGCCGGCGCTCGCGAGGTAGTTGCCGTACAGGCAACGCAACAGCGTGCTCTTGCCGGCGCCGGACGGCCCGACCAGCACGACGCATTCGCCGCGCTCGACTTCGAGCGACACATTGGCCAGCGCGTCGATCCGCACGCCACCCTGGCCATGCAGCGTGAACGTCTTGCCGACATGCTCGGCGCGCAGCATCAGCGCGGCATTGTCGATGAAGGCGCGCGACGGCGCGCCGGGTTCTACGGAAAACAGCGTGGGGGACAACGTAGAAGGCATCGTGAACCTCAAACCGGCAGAACGGAGGAAACCAGCGTTTGCGTGTACGGATGCTGCGGATCGTCGAGCACCTGATCCGTCAGCCCCGCTTCGACGACTTCGCCGCCTTGCATGACCATCAGCCGGTGTGCGAGCAGCCGCGCCACGCCGATGTCATGCGTGACGATCAGCACCGACAGATGCAGCGTGCCGGTCAGCGTGCGCAGCAGGTCGAGCAGACGCGCCTGCACCGACACGTCGAGACCGGCAGTGGGTTCATCCATGAAGACGAGCCGTGGCCCCGTCACCAGATTGCGCGCAATCTGCAGGCGTTGCTGCATGCCGCCGGAAAATGCGTCGGGAAACTCGTCGATGCGGGTGGGGTCGAGCTCCACGCGCTCCATCCATTGCGTTGCCGTATCGCGGATCCGCCCATAGTGACGCGCGCCGACGGCCATCAACGGCTCGCCGATATTCGCGCCGGCCGATACGCCGCTGCGCAGGCCATCGCGCGGATTCTGCTGCACGAAGCCCCATTCGGTGCGCATCAGAAGACGCCGGCGCGGTTCGGACAACGCGCGCAGATCGATGACGTCGCCATGCGAAGCGGTGTAGTGCAGCGAGCCGCTATCGGCTTCGGTGCGCAACGCGAGCGCATTGAGCAGCGTCGTTTTGCCGGAACCCGATTCGCCGACGATGCACAGCACCTCGCCAGGATACAGATCGAAGCTGACGTTCCTGCAGCCGTTGCGGCCACCGTATTGTTTCGTGAGCGCACGGGCGCTCAAAAGCGGCGTCATGCGGAAGCTCCTTCGGTCGTGTCGTTCGCCTGCTGAGCGCGGCGGTCGTGGCAATAGTCGCTATCGGAGCAGACGAACATCCGTTTGCCCGCGTCGTCGACGATCATTTCGTCGAGGAAGCTCTCGCGCGAACCGCACAATGCGCACGCGTGTTCCCAGCGCTGGATTTCGAACGGATGGTCGTCGAAATCGAGGCTGCGGACCGGCGTGTACGGCGGGATCGCGTGAATGCGCCGTTCACGGCCCGCGCCGAACAGTTGCAGCGCGGGGTTCATGTGCATCTTCGGATTGTCGAACTTAGGAATCGGCGAGGGCGAGCTCAGATAGCGGCCGTTGACGATCACCGGATAGTCGTAGGTGGTCGCAATACTGCCGTGGTGCACGATGTCTTCATACAGCTTCACGCTGATGAGGCCATAGTCCGCCAGTGCGTGCAGCTTTTTCGCCTCGGCGACGCGCGGTTCGAGCCGGTACAGCGGCTCGGGCATCGGCACCTGGTAGACGAGGATCTGTTTGTCCGTCAGCGGCGTTTCGGGTATACGGTGGCGGGTCTGCACGATCGTCGCTTCCGACGTACGGCGCGTCGTGGCGACGCCTGTCGTGCGCGCGAAAAAGCGGCGGATGTTGACGGCGTTCGTCGTTTCGTCGGAACCCTGGTCGATCACTTTCAGCGTATCGCTGCGGCCGATGATGGCTGCCGTCACCTGAATGCCGCCGGTGCCCCAGCCGAAGGGCAGGGGCATTTCGCGGGCCGCGAACGGCACCTGGTAGCCGGGCACCGCGACCGCCTTCAGGAGCGCGCGACGGATCATGCGTTTGGTCTGTTCGTCGAGGTAGGCGAAGTTGTAGCCTTCGGCGGCGCCGTCGTGCGTCGCGAGGGCTTGCTGGGTGTCGGGCGCGTTCATGCGGCCTGCTCCTCCTGAGCCTGATCGTCAATCGGGCGCGCGGCGTGCTGCGCGCGCAGGCGTCGCACGAGTTCGAGTTCCGCCTGGAAGTCGACGTAGTGCGGCAGTTTCAGATGCTGGACGAAGCCGGAAGCCTCGACGTTGTCGCTGTGCGACAGCATGAATTCGATGTCCTGGGTCGGCGAAGACAGCGTTTCTCCGAGTTCCTCGGCGCGCAGCGCACGGTCCACCAGCGACATGGCCATCGCCTTGCGTTCCGAATGACCGAACGCGAGGCCGTAGCCTTGCGTGAAGGTCGGCGGCACCTCATGGTTGCCGGTGAACTGGTTGATCATCTGGCATTCGGTGATGTCGATGTCGCCGATCTCCACCGCAAAGCCCAGTTCGTCGAGTTCCATTTCGACTGCGACCGAGCCGAAACGGATCTCGCCCGCGAACGGGTGTGTGTGCGCGTAGCCGCGCTGCGTCGCGTAGCCCATCGCGAGCAGAAAGCCTTCGTCGCCGCGCGCAAGGTTTTGCAGGCGCGTCGCCCGGCTGGCGGGGAACGACAGCGGCTCGCGCGAGAGATCGCCGGGTTCCGATGCGTCGGGCGAAGGCGTTTCCTGTTCGATCAGGCCTTCCTGGTTCAGCAGCGTGACGACGCGCGGCACCGGTTCATCCCGCGGTGCGCTGACGCTTGCTCGTGCCTGATGTTCCGGCATTCCGTCGACGTCATGTCCTTCCGCCAGCAGTGCGAAATCGAGCAGACGCTGCGTGTAATCGTAAGTCGCGCCTAGCACCTGGCCGCCGGGCACATCCTTGAAGGTAGCGGAAATGCGGCGCTCGACCTGCATCGCTTCGGTTTCGATCGCACGCGTATAGCCGAAACGCGGCAACGTCGTGCGGTAGGCGCGCAGCAGAAAGATCGCTTCGACCAGGTCGCCCGCGGCCTGCTTGATCGCCAGCGCAGCGAGTTCTTCGTCATAGACCGAGCCTTCGGTCATCACGCGGGCCACGGCAAGACGCAACTGTTCGCGGATCTGGCCGACGCTCAGTTCGGCGAGCCGCGTGTCGCCGCGGCGGGCCTTGTCGAGCATGCGCCACGATGCCTCGATCGCGCGTTCTCCACCTTTGACGGCAACGTACATCAGTTCACCTCCACGTGCGTGGTGCGCGGCAGGCCGATCAAAGCGTCGCCGCTGACGAGATAGCAATCGATGCCGCACGGAAAGAGCGGCGCGAGTTCCGCGCGCTCGGCCCAGAAGCGTTTCGGCAGGCCGAGCGGGGCGATGGTGGTGGTGCGCTCGATGCCTGGGCCGCGCAATGCGACGGGCGTGCCGCCCGTGAGCGCGTCGACGCGGATCAGCAAGGTCGCCGAATGCTCCGGCGCTTCGGCTTCACCGAGCGCGAAGGTCGCGAGCGGAGGCAACGTATCGGCATCGTGGATGTAGGCGAAGGCGGCTTCGTGCGCATTGGCGACGAGCGGCGCACCCGTGTGAAAGCGCAGCGATGAGCCCAGCACTGCGTCAGGCTGCGCGAGCCAGACAGGGGTCGAGTAGTCGCACAGCGTGAGCAGCGAGGCGAAAGCCGCGAGATCGACATTCGAGCGCGTGCCCGCTGCCCCGGATGTTGCTGTTCCGCTGGCCGCAGGCAGCGCGGCAACGACCACGCCCACGGTGCCCGGACGCGACAGCGCATCGAGCAGTGTGCGGAACACGGCCTGCGTGTCGTGGACTGGATCGGTAAAGCCCGGCGTCAATGCGGAGAGTGCAATCTGCGAGTCGTTCATCAGTTGCCCCGGACCATGGTGAAGAATTCGACGCGCGTCGCCGCCGCGTCCTGCTGGCGTGCCGTCCGTTGCGCCGCGATGCGCGCGGCGAGCGGCTCGATCAGTTGCGCGTGCAAGCCTGGGTGCTGCTCAGGCACTTGCAGCAGCGCGTCGGCAAGCGCGGCCAGTTCGGCCCGGCGACGGTCGCGTCCAAGATGGCACGCCACGCCGACAGGCGCATTGCCCCCCGGCTCGCGCAGCCGCAGCGTGGCGCGCGTGACGGTCGCTTCACCGAGATTGAAAGCGTCGCCCGTGCCGCCGATCCGGCCGCGCACCATCGCAAGGCCGGTTTCCGGCGGACGCAGCCAGTCGAACGCGGGCGCTGCAATACCGTCCAGCGCGCGGTTGAATGCGGCTTCGAGCTCGGCGCGCGGGGTGCGTGCGAGCACCGCCATCCACGCGCGCCGCATGGCAGGGGAAGGCGAGGCGGGAGATACGCTCATCGAGGTTCCTGTGAGTCCGGTGTCTGGTCATTTGACCATCTATTTGTCTAAACGTCTAGACGTTTAGAGGTAGAATTACGGCGGGGGTGAAGCCGGACGACCGTTTCATGTTTTCATCACGGCTTGCGCACTACAATGCACAGAACGTAATTGAAACTGAAGGGAATGACAGCACCATGACATCGAACGACAACGCGGCGCCGGGCACCCAGCTCGAACGCGGCGCGGGCGTCGCCGTCTGGCGGCAGATCGAACAGACCCTGGCCGCGGAAATTGCAGCGAGCGGATTTGGCGAAGACGGCCGTCTGCCGAGCGAAGGCGAACTGGCAAAACGCTTCGATGTGAACCGGCACACCGTGCGGCGCGCGATGCTCGGGCTTGCGGCGCGCGGGCTCGTGAGCGTCGAGCAGGGACGCGGCACGTTCGTGCAGCCCGGCGCGATCGACTATACGATCGGCCGTCGCACGCGCTTTACCGAGAACCTGCGTCAGCAACATCACGCGGCGGCGGGCACCATGCTGTCGGCGGCGCGCGTGAAGGCCGAGCCGAACGTTGCAAAAGCGCTAGGTCTGCGGGCGGGCGCGCTGGTCTACCGGATCGAATCGCTGCACGAGGCGGATGGTGTGCCGCTCACGTTTGCGCGCAACTGGTATCCGGCCGCGCGTTTCGGCGAACTGCCCGGCGTGCTTGAACGCACCGGCGGCATTACCAAAGCGATGGCGGAATTCGGTGTCACCGACTATCTGCGCAAGTGGAGCCGGATTGGCAGCGTGTTGCCCGATGCGGAAATCGCCCGGCGCCTGAACATCAACCGGCAGCAGCCGGTGCTGTGGGTCGAGAATGTCGATGTCGATCTCGAAGGCACGCCGATCAAGTATGGCGTCACGCATTTTGCAGCAGACCGCGTGCAACTGATGGTGGAACACGACACATGAGCACCGCTTCGCTGAAAAACGCGTGGGCCGTCGAATGGCCCGCAGAGGCGCGCTTTGCCATCTATTACGCGCCCTCGCGTGAGTCGTTGTGGTGGCAGGCGGGGTGCCGCTGGCTCGGCCGCGATCCGGAAAACGGAACCCTGTTGATACCGCCTCAGCCGGCAACGCTGTCACGTCCTGTTGCGGATCTCACGCGCGCGCCGCAACGCTACGGCTGGCATGGCACGCTGGTTGCACCGTTCCGTCTTGCCGACGGCGTGAGCCCGCGCGACGCACTCGATTTGGCACGGGCGTGGGCGCAGTCGCAGCGGAGCTTCAGATTGCAGGTTGAAGCCGCGCCTCTTGGCGATTTCGTCGCGCTGCGGCCCGCGGACGCCGAGGGCGACGGGCAGATGCGCGCGCTGGCGTCCGACGCGCTGACGAGGCTCGCTGCACTGCGCGCGGCGCCCGAGCCCGCCGATCTCGCGCGCCGTCTCGACGCGCCATTGACGGAACGTCAGCGCGCCTTGCTCGTCGAATGGGGATACCCTTATGTGTTCGACGAATACCGTTTCCATATGACACTTTCCAGCTCGCTCGACTCAGCGGACGACCGCGACGCGTTGGCCACGTACTGGTGCGAAGAGGCAGCGCGGCTTGGACCGCTGTCGATCGACGGCGCGGCGCTGTTCGTCGAACGCACGCCAGGCGCTCCGTTTGTGTTGTGGCACCGCCTGCCGTTCCAGGCCGGTCTGACGGAGGCGCGATGAGCGGCCAGCTAATCTATGTCATGGGGCCGTCCGGCGCGGGCAAGGATTCGCTGCTCGGCTTCGCGCGCGAAAAGGTGCCGGGCGAACCGGTGGTGTTCGCGCATCGCTATATCACGCGTCCCACCGGCAATGGCGAGAACCACATCGCGTTGACGCCCGAAGAATTCGAAGCGCGGTCTTCTTACGGCCTGTTTGCGCTCGAATGGTCGAGTCATGCGCTGCGCTACGGTATTGGCATCGAACTCGATGCGTGGCTCGCGCGCGGTTGTACCGTCGTCGTCAACGGCTCGCGGGCGCATCTGCATCAAGCGCTGACGCGCTATCCGCAGGCGCTGGTCGTTCACGTCGAAGCGGCGCCGCATATTCTCGAAGCGCGGCTCGGCGCGCGTGCGCGCGAGACGGCGGAGCAGGTGGCGGAGCGTCTTGCCCGCCGCGCGGCGTTTACGGTGCCCGAAGGGGTATCGCTTACCGTGATCGACAACTCCGGCGCACTCGAAGACGCGGGCCATGCCTTCGTCGAGGTCGTGCGGCGCGCGGCGTCGCGCCGCCGGTAAGCTACATCAGGGCTTCCTGCAGGAAACCCATCGACGACGCTTTCAGCGTCGCGGCCGCGCGGGTCGAGCATTCGAGCTTGCGGAACACACTTTCGACGTGTGTGCGCACCGTACTCGGGCTGAGTCCCAGTTCACGTGCCGCTTCCTTGTTGCTGGCGCCGCGGCTGATCGAGCGCAGCACGTCGATCTCCCGCGCCGACAGGCGAGCCGCCTGAGGGCGATAGCGCGGTGCCGTCTGCGGCGCGGGCCCCGAGGCAAGGAGTGCTTCAACGACGTCACGGTCGAAGCGTCTCTCGTCAGCCTCCTTGCGCAATGCCTGCGCGGCGTCCCCGGCCGTCAATGCAGCGCGCCACGGACGCGGCGAGCGCAGCGCCACCCATGCAATCGAAGCCCCCAGGACGCGCGCCTCCCGCGTGAGCGCCTGGCCCGCCGTGCCGCGAAAATAACCTGAGCCGTCGAGCCGCTCATAAGCGCATGACGCGAGTTCCGCCGCCTGTTCGAGCGCACCGGTCTGCCTGCCCGCACGCGAAGTCCAGTACGGCACGAGGCGCACCTTCTCCCATGCCGATGCAGAAAGACGGTTCGGGGAATTCCAGATGGCATTCGGCACGGCTGCGCGTCCGATCCCGTGTATCAGCCCGGCGCGGTAGACGCGGGCCTGCGTCTGCGGGTCGGCGGTGAGGCGCGCGCAGCACGCGGCGGCCGTGGTGGCCACCGTGCGTGAGTAGCCTGTCATCCACGGCAGCTTCAGGTCGATCACATCGGCGATCAATTCGGGCGACGTGGCCTCGCGCATGCGTGGCGTGAGTAGTGCATCGTCGATTCCGGCGGCTTGCTCATTGTCGAGGGTACGCAGCCACTGCGCGGCGTGCGTCGCGGCGAATGCCGTGAGTTGCGCCGGATAGCGTGCATCGGCGCGGCTCGCGATCAACGTCAGCGCGCGTTCGAGTCCGTACACGCGGCTGAAAATCTCCAGATCGCCCGCAATCGACACGACGAACACCGCGGGCGGCACGAGGCCGCCGGTCAGGCGGTCCGGCATGCCGTTGCCATCCCAGGCTTCGAAAATGTGCCGCAAGGCGGCTTCGGTGTCACCTGACAGGCCCAGCATCCGCGCGACTTCGCCGGATACTTCGCAATGGATCTGCGCGAGCGGTGTGATCGCGACGGCCGGGCCGCCTTGTGCGTCCAGCGGCTCGGCCCAGTCGGGGCGCATCGCGAGCATCGCCTCGCGGCCCGCGATATCGTCGCCGAGCGCGTCGGCGAATCCCGAGGCGTTCGCCGTGCAGCCGGACCATCGCAGCAGGGACGCTTCGCGCACCGTATCGCAGGTCGATACGCCGAAGCCGGCGGCGTGCGCGAGTTGCAAGGCGAGCCACGCGGTGCGCAGCGAGTGGTCGGTCGGTTGCCCCATGCTGAGGTCGCCGATGAAGGCGAGCGCCTTGACGGCGTCGAACGCGCGGATCGCAGAACCGTCTGCCTGCATGATTTTCGCTGTCTCCCGAGATCGGCCAGGTGCCGCTGCCTACTATACGCGACAAGGGTTTCACGACGGGTCGGTCATTTGACCGATACCGGAGGCGCCACTCGCCTGCGATGCTTCGCTCACCCTGAACCGCGGCGAGGAAGCCCATCATGAATACCCTGTTGAAAAAGTGTCTGGCGTCGGCGTTGCTGCTTGGCAGCCTGTTTGCGCTGCAAGCGGCGCATGCAGCCCATGCGGCCCCGCCGCAAGACCTGAAAGGCAAGAACGTCGTCCTCGTGCACGGCGCGTTCGCGGACGGCTCCAGCTGGGACAAGGTCATTCCGCTGCTGGAAGCGCGCGGCCTGCACGTGGTGGCGGTACAGAATCCGCTCAGTTCTCTGGCTGACGACGCCGCCGCGACAAAGCGTGTGATCGATCAGCAGAACGGACCCGTAGTGCTGGTTGGACACTCGTGGGGCGGCGTGGTGATCAGCCAGGCCGGCAATGACGACAAGGTCAAGGCGCTCGTCTATGTGGCTGCGTTTGCGCCCGACAGCGGCCAGTCGATCAACGACATGATCAAGGACAAGCCGGCGCCGGCATGGGCGAGCGAACTGCGCAAGGACTCGGCGGGCTTCATGACGCTGTCGACCGATGCGGTGGTTCACCAGTTCGCACAGGATCTGCCGCCTGCGCAGGCCCGTATCGTCGCCGCGACGCAAGGCCCATGGTTCGCCGGCTGCATCGACGACAAGGTCACGACCGCCGCATGGCACTCGAAGCCGTCGTGGTTCGTCGTCGCAGGCCGCGACCACATGATCGATCCGCGCCTTCAGGACGCGATGGCAAGCCAGATCGGCGCGACGGTGACGCACGTGGACGCGAGCCATGTCGCGATGGTGAGCCAGCCGAAAGCGGTGGCGGAGGCGATCATCGCGGCGGCAAGCAAGGCTGAGTGACTGGTTGAGCGATGGTTTAATGACCGCGTGAGTGACGGTTGGTCGAGCAAGGCCCGGCGCGTGCGCGCCGGGCCTGGTCAATCCGGCTCGGCCAGCGCCATCCGTTCCCGCGTCGCATCCTGCAGACAGGTCACGAACTGAGTGACGGCCGGTGTCGGCAGCAGGTCGCGGCGCGAAATGATGCTGATGTCGTAATCCGGCAGCGCTTCTTCGATCTGCGCCACGCGAATGCCCAGCGGTGCGACCCTCGCGGCCAGCGGCCGCGTAAAGCAGCCGATGATGTCGGTCTGCGACACAAGCCCGAGCGTCACCGCAAACGACGACGGCGCGCGCAGCAACCGCTTCGGCACGGGCAGGCCATGCGCGTCGAACATGGCGCGCATCACGCTGTGCGGAAAGTGATCGGCGCCGACCGTTACGATCCACTCCGCGTCGAGCAGTTCGTGAAGACGCCGCGCGTGGGCGAGCGGATGTCCTTCGCGCATCGCCACGACGAACTGCGTCGAGTAGAGCGGCACCTGGGCGAGATCGCTGTCGAGCGCCTGCACGTGATGGATCGCAGCAATGTCGAGCGCGCCGTTGCGCAGCCGGGCGACAGCATCGGGTACGGTCACTTCTTCCAGATGCAGGTTGACCTGCGGCATCGTCTGCCTGAAACGGGACACCGCCTGAGGCAGCGCCGTCAGCGCAATCGACGGCATCGTGCCGACGCTCACCCGGCCCGCCATCTCGCCCTTGACCTGTTCGACGGCTTCAACCGTGCGCCGCATGTCGCCGAGCAACTGCTCGGCGCGCGGCAATAGCGCAAGCCCGCACGCGGTGAGTTCGATGCCGCGCACGCTGCGCACCATCAATTCCGCATTCAATGCGCTCTCCAGTTCCCGTATCGTGTGGGTGACGGCCGGCTGCGTGACGCCCAGTTCGCGTGCGGCGGCCCGCAGGCTCCGGTGCTTCGCGGCGGCGACGAACGCCTGCAACTGCTGCAGCTTCATTAGGGTAATCCCGGTGATAAAGCCTGTTAATCGGGGTGAAAAAAATCGCATCTTATTCGAAATCAGTGGCGTCGATATAGTGCTGACCATTCGCCGCGACCATAGCGGCGCGAAATACCTGGAGTCCTTGATGAGTGAAGCACCGCGTTTTGCTGAAGTTGAAGACCTTGATCCCGCTGTCGAGACCCTGCGCGAGATCCGTCATCACATCCATCGCCATCCCGAGCTGGCTTACGAAGAGGTGGCCACAGCCGCCCTCGTGGCCGACAAGCTCGAGCAATGGGGCTGGACGGTCACGCGTGACGTCGGCAAAACGGGGGTGGTCGGCACCTTGAAGGTCGGTGACGGCAAGCGCAGCATCGGCATCCGTGCAGACATGGACGCATTGCCGATCATCGAACAGACGGGGCTGCCCTACGCAAGCGGCACGCACGGCAAGATGCACGCATGCGGCCACGATGGCCACACGACGATGCTGCTCGGCGCGGCGCAACACCTCGCCGCGACGCGCCGTTTTTCGGGCACCGTGCATCTGTATTTCCAGCCGGCAGAAGAAAGCGGCATCGACAGCGGCGCGAAGAAGATGATCGAAGACGGTCTTTTCGAGCGCTTCCCGTGCGACGCAGTGTTTGGGCTGCACAACCATCCGGGCGAAGAGCCGGGTGTGATGCTGTTTCGCAAGGGCCCATTCATGTCGGCGGGCGACAAGGCGATCATCCTGATCGAAGGCGTCGGCGGTCATGCCGCGCGGCCGCACTTGACGGTCGATCCGATCGTCATCGCGTCGAGCATCGTGATGTCGTTGCAGACGATCGTCGCGCGCAATGTCGATCCGTCGCAGCCGGCTGTCGTCACTGTGGGATCGATGCATGCGGGCACAGCCAGCAATGTGATCGCGAGCACGGCGCAACTGGAGTTGAGCGTGCGTTCGTTCAGCCCGGAAGTGCGCGCGTTGCTGAAAAAGCGCATTACCGAACTGGCGGAAGGACAGGCCGCGAGCTACGGCGGCAAGGCGAGCGTCGAGTACATCGAGGGCTATCCGGTGGTGGTCAATTCGGACGCGGAGACCGAGTTCGCGATCGAAGTGGCGCGCGAGCTGGTGGGCGCAGACAAGGTCGTCGCGCAGACCGACATCCTGATGGGCAGCGAAGACTTCGCGTTCATGCTGCAACAGCGGCCGGGCACGTTCCTGCGCATCGGCAACGGTGCGGGCGAAGATGGCTGCATGGTGCACAACCCGCACTACGACTTCAACGATCGCAACCTGCCGATTGGCGCTGCGTACTGGACGCGGCTCGTCGAGCGCTACCTGGAGCGGTAGCGCGCGTGCGGCGGGCCGCCGGGGCGGCCCGAATCCGCGGATAACGCGTGCTCAACCGGAAAAGACCAGGCAGAACCGCCAGCTACGCGCGGCCGGCGCTCAGCCGCGTCGCGCGACCATCTCCGAGACCGTTTGCGCGGCATGCTGCAGCGGTTCGAGAAACGCCTTCACCATCTGCTTCGCTGAATTGCGCTGTGCGTTTCCGCTGATGTTCATCGCCGCGATGATGCGGCCCTGGCGATTGCGGATCGGCGCCGACAGCGAAATCAGACCGGCCTCCAGTTCCTGATCGACGATCGCCCAACCCTGGCGACGCACCTGCGCAATGACCTTCTTCAACTCTTCCTTGTCGGTGACCGTGCGCGGCGTGTGCGCGTAAAGCGGCGACGAATTCAGGGTGGCTTCGAGCGTGTCGTCGTCGAGGGCGGCGAGCAGCACGCGGCCCATCGACGTGCAATACGCCGGCAGACGGCTGCCAATCGAAAGGTTGATCGTCATGATCTTGTGCGTGGGCATCCGCAGCACATAGACGATCTCCGTGCGGTCGAGCACCGCTGCCGAGCAGCTTTCGTGAACCTGCGCCGACAGTTCTTCCATCACCGGCTCGGCGAGATTCCAGAACGGCATCGAGGTCAGGTAGGCGAAGCCGAGATCGAGAATCTTCGGCGTGAGCCGGAACAGCCGCCCTTCGGCTTCGACGTAGCCGAGCGTCTGCAGCGTGAGCAGGATCCGGCGTGCCCCCGCGCGCGTCAGGCCGGTGGCGGTGGCGACGTCGGTGAGCGTCTGTTCGGGGCGCTCTGCATTGAACGCGCGGATCACGCCGAGACCGCGTGCGAACGACTGCACGTACGAATCGCCCGGCTTGTCCGGTGCGTCCGGCAATGCCGCGGACTGCGGATCGGGCTGCTGGTCGGGCTGC
Organism: Paraburkholderia sp. GAS448; assembly: GCF_050435685.1. Lineage (NCBI taxonomy): Bacteria > Pseudomonadati > Pseudomonadota > Betaproteobacteria > Burkholderiales > Burkholderiaceae > Paraburkholderia > Paraburkholderia sp. GAS448. Next base: position 375,606 of record NZ_JBNDKT010000004.1, on the reverse strand, counting down.
CTTGTGGGCATTGAAGCGGGCCGTGAAGCGGGCGCCTGGGGAGCTTTGCTCATAGACCTCTGGGGGAAGCGTTGTGCGCGGGCCATGACCACTGCACGGAAAGCCGTGACGATAGCTTATGCCTCGCATTTCGCCAACCTTGCAGAAAAGTTCGTTGGGGGCCTCCCATATTTTGCAATCGCATTGAGCGCCCAGGGTTACTGCGGATGCCTTGGTCAAGCAAAATTTGTATGATGACCACATAACATGATCAATCGAGACCGTGATGTTCGAGAAAATTCCAGCGCGGGCGCTCAGTGACACCGTCGCGCAGCAACTCCTCAAGCAGATCGACAAGGGCACCTTCGCCCGCGGCGGCAAGCTGCCCACTGAAGCCGTGCTGGCCGAGCAGTTCGGCGTCAGCCGCACGGTGATCCGCGAAGCGATCTCCCGTCTGAAGAACGAAGGGGTGGTCGAGCCGCGCCAGGGTAGCGGGGTGTACATCGCCGCACACGGCGCGATCCGTCCGTTGCGCATCGATTACGCGGAAGCCGTCGAGGCGGGCTCGGTGCTGCAGATCCTCGCACTGCGCCGCGCCATCGAGGCCGAAGTCGCCTCTGAGGCGGCGATGCGCCGCAGCGACAGCGACATGGCAGCCATCGATGCCGCGCTTGCCAGAATCGACGAGGCCGTCGCCGAGGGCGAGGACGGCGTGGCCGAAGACGTGGCTTTTCATCGCGCGATTGCGGTGGCCACCGGCAATCCTTATTTCCTCAAGACGCTGACCTTTCTGAACCAGTACCTGGAAGCGGGGACGGTCGTGACACGTCGCAACGAGGCGCTGCGCGAGGACTTCTCGCGGCAGGTGCGCGAAGAGCATGCGGCGATTACGGCCGCGATCCGTGCTGGCGATCCGATGGCGGCACGCAACGCCGCGCGAACCCACATGTACAACGCGGCCCGTCGTCTGGCGGAAGCCGGGATCTGTTGAATGGGACGCTGACCTGATGAGCCGGATGTTGAGCCGGACACGCCGTCACGGTTCGTGAGAAGCGCAATTTTTCAGAGGAAGAGCATGTCGAGAAATGTCGGAGTCGTTGGTTTGGGCGCGATGGGGCTGGGCGTCGCGCGCTCGCTGTTGCGTGCGGGTCTGCGCGTTCACGCCTGCGATGTGCGCAGCGATGTGCTGCAGGCGTTCGCGGCGGAAGGCGGCATCGCGTGTGCGAACCCGGCGGAACTAGGCGCGCAGTGCGATGTGGTCATCACGCTCGTCGTCAATGCCGCGCAGACCGAAGCCGTGCTGTTCGGCGAAACAGGCGCGGTCGCGGCGATGAAGCCAGGCGGTGTGGTGATCGCCAGCGCGACGGTGTCTCCCGAATTCGCGATCGAACTCGGCCGGCGCGTCGAAGCGGCAGGGCTGCAGATGCTGGACGCACCGGTATCGGGTGGCGCGGCGCGCGCGGCATCGGGTGAAATGACGATGATGACGTCCGGTCCGGCCGCCGCTTACGAAGGTGCTGAAGCCGTTCTGGCGGCGATCGCGGGCAAGGTGTACCGGCTGGGCCCGGCACACGGTGTCGGCTCGAAGGTGAAGATCATCAACCAGCTGCTCGCGGGTGTGCATATCGCCGCGGCCGCCGAAGCGATGGCGCTCGGCCTGCGCGAAGGCGTCGACCCGGACGCGCTGTACGACGTCATTACGCACAGCGCCGGCAATTCGTGGATGTTCGAGAACCGCGTGCCGCATATCCTGAAGGGCGACTACACGCCGCTGTCCGCCGTCGATATCTTCGTCAAGGATCTCGGGCTTGTCCTCGATACCGCACGCGCGACGAAATTTCCGTTGCCGCTGTCGGCGGCGGCGCACCAGATGTTCATGATGGCGTCGACCGCCGGACACGGAGGCGAAGACGACTCCGCGGTCATCAAGATTTTCCCGGGCATCGACGTGCCGGCAGCGCTTTGACCGCTGGAGTCCGACCGCTATGACAGGTTCCACACAGAAGCCTTTGCTCGGCTGCATCGCCGACGATTTCACCGGCGCCACCGATCTCGCGAACATGCTGGTGCGCGGCGGCATGCGCACCGTGCAGACCATTGGCGTGCCCGATTCACACGAGAGCCTCGATGCGGATGCCCTGGTGGTTGCGCTGAAGTCGCGCACGATCCCGGCCGCGGACGCTGTCGCGCAATCGCTTGCCGCGCTCGACTGGTTGCACGCGCAAGGGTGCCGTCAGTTCTTTTTCAAGTATTGCTCGACCTTCGATTCGACCGACGCCGGCAACATCGGGCCCGTGACGGATGCGTTGCTCGATGCGCTGTCCGATGGCGCAGCGAAAGGCGAGAGCGGCTTTACGATCGCCTGTCCGGCCTTCCCGGAAAACGGACGCACGATCTATCGAGGTCACCTGTTCGTCGGCGATACGCTGCTGAACGAATCCGGCATGGAGAACCATCCGCTCACGCCGATGACGGATGCGAACCTGGTGCGCGTGCTGCAGCGGCAGACGGCCTCGAAAGTCGGCCTCGTGCGCTATGACGCGGTGGCGAAGGGCGTGCCAGCCACGCGCGAGTCGATGGCCGCGTTGCAGCGTGACGGCGTGCGCGTGGCGATCACCGATGCGTTGTCGGACGCTGATCTCTACACGCTGGGCGAAGCCTGCGCCGATCTGCCGCTTGTGACCGGCGGATCGGGCATCGCGCTTGGCTTGCCAGCGAACTTCCGTCGCGCGCAACTGCTAGCCGGAACGGCGGACGCGAGCCATTTGCCCAGCGTAGCGGGGCGCTCGGTGGTCCTCGCCGGCAGCGCGTCCAGGGCAACGAACGCCCAGGTCGCCGCGTGGCGCGAAACGCGGCCAGCGTTTCGCGTCGATCCGCTTGCCGCGGCGCGCGGCGAGACCGTGGTCGAGCAGGCGCTGGCCTTCGCGCGCGAGCACTTCGGCGCGGCTACGCCGCAGCCCGTGCTGATCTATGCAACGGCGACACCCGACGAGGTCAAGGCCGTGCAGCGTGAACTCGGCGTCGCAGAAGCCGGGCACCTCGTCGAACGCACGCTGGCATCGATTGCCAGCGGACTGCGCGAACTCGGCGTGCGCAAGTTCGTCGTCGCGGGTGGCGAGACATCGGGCGCAGTCGTGCAGGCGCTCGGCGTGCGAACGCTGCGCATCGGCGCGCAGATCGATCCGGGTGTGCCCGCTACTGCGACCATCGATGCAGAGCCACTCGCGCTCGCGCTCAAATCGGGCAACTTCGGCGCGACCGACTTCTTTGTGAAGGCGCTGCGTCATCTTGACGGAGCCGCGTGATGGTGGCGATCCACACGAGCAGCGACGCGAAGATCCGCGAGGAGATCTGCAGCGTGGGCGCGAGCCTGTATGCGCGGGGCTATACAGTGGGCAGCGCGGGCAACATCAGCGCGCGCCTCGACGACGGCTGGCTGATTACGCCCACCGACGCGTGCCTCGGCCGTCTCGATCCCGCCGACATCGCGAGGGTCGACCTGGACGGTAACGCCGTCTCTGGTGGGCGGCCGTCGAAGACCCTGGCGCTGCATCGCGGTATCTATGCGCGCAATGCCGATACGCGCGGCATCGTGCATACCCATTCGACCCATCTGGTTGCGCTGACGCTCGCCGGTGTCTGGAGCGAAACCGACGTGCTGCCGCCGATTACGCCGTACTACGTGATGAAGGTGGGCCACGTTCCGCTGATCCGCTACCGCCGTCCCGGCGACCCGCAGGTCGCCGAACAGATCGCAGCGCTCGCAGACAAGGTTCGCGGCGTCCTGCTGGAGCGGCTCGGTCCGGTGGTATGGGAGCGGTCGGTATCGCAGGCGTCGTATGCACTCGAGGAACTCGAGGAAACCGCGCGGCTGTGGCTGATGTCGAGCCCGCGTCCCGAACCGCTCGACGAGGCGTCGCTCGAAGAACTGCGCACGGTATTTGGCGCGCGATGGTAATCCGCCAGTGGACGGCGGCATCAGGGTGACACCCGTGGCGCCACTCACCGCATCGACCGCTTGCAAGCAAAGCCGGATGACCGCCAGCGGGCGGATCGTCGACGGCGACCTATCTGAAGGAGACGATTCATGACTTCGTATCAGGCGGCTTCTGTCCGCCCCGCCACGCAGGCCGCCGGACAACCCGGAGCCACCGACGTCGAGGGCACCTACAGCAAGGTGTTCTGGCGCATCGTCCCGTTCCTGATGCTGTGCTATGTCGTCGCCTATCTCGACCGTGTCAACGTCGGTTTCGCGAAGCTGCAGATGTCGCAGGATCTCTCGTTCAGTGAAACGGTGTTCGGTCTCGGCGCCGGGATTTTCTTCCTCGGGTACTTCCTGTTCGAATTGCCGAGCAACATCCTGATGCACAAGCTCGGCGCGCGCATCTGGATTGCGCGGATCATGATCACGTGGGGCATCCTGTCGGCGCTCTTCGTCTTCGTGAAGACGCCGGGGCAGTTCTATGCGTTGCGATTCCTGCTCGGGCTTGCCGAAGCCGGCTTCTACCCGGGCGTGATTCTCTACCTGACGTACTGGTTTCCGTCGCACCGGCGCGCGAAGATCATCGCGGTCTTCATGTCGGCGATCCCGGTATCGGGCATCTTCGGCAATCCGCTGTCGGGCTGGATCATGCAGACTTTCCACGGCGGCCACGGATTTGCCGGCTGGCAATGGATGTTCCTGATCGAGGCCATTCCGGCGATCGCCATCGGTATCGCGACGATCCTCTATCTCGACAACGGCATCGCCGGTGCCAGGTGGCTGACCGCCCCCGAAAAGAAGCTGCTGGCCGACGAGATCGCCGCGCAGCCGCAGGAGCACGCGAAGTCGCATTCGCTTGGCGCAGTGTTTCGCGATCCGCGCACGTGGTGGATGTCGCTGATCTACTTCACTTTCGTGACGGGCCAGTACGGGCTGACCTTCTGGATGCCGACGCTCGTCAAGTCGACTGGCGTGACAGGGGCGTTCAATATCGGTCTCTTGAGCGCGATTCCTTTCCTGGTTGCGATCGTGGTGATGAACGTGATGGGGCATAGCGCGGACAAGCGGCGCGAGCGTCGCTGGCATCTGATCGTGCCCGCGTTGTTCGGTGCGATCGGCTTTACGATCGCGGCGTCGTTCGCAAGCAATACAGTGGTGTCGATCGTGTTCCTGTCGCTCGCCGCGGCTGGCGTGCTGACCTGCGCGCCGCTCTTCTGGTCGCTGCCGACGGCGTTCATGTCGGGCGCAACGGCAGCCGCAGGGATCGCGATCATCAATTCGATCGGCAACCTTGCCGGGTTTGCCAGCCCGTATATGATCGGTTACCTGAAGGATCTCACGCACAGCACGCAGACCGGCATGTACGTGCTGGCCGGCATGCTCGTGATCGGCGCCATCGCCGTGTTCATGACGCCGGCAAAACTCGTCGACCGTTAGACAACCGTTAGACACGCCTGTCGCACGGGTCACGCGATGACAGGCACGCCGGAAGCGCAGCGCTTCCGGCGTCACAACAGATCAAGGAGTCACTTCGATGCCGCGCTTCGCCGCCAACCTGACAATGATGTACAACGAACACGCGTTCCTCGACCGCTTCGCCGCCGCGGCGCGAGACGGTTTCAAGGCCGTCGAGTTCCTGTTCCCTTACGACTTTCCCGCTGCGGACCTGAAGGCGCGGCTCGACGAACATCAACTGACGCAGGCGCTCTTCAATGCGCCGCCGGGCGACTGGGCAGCGGGCGAGCGCGGCATTGCCTCGTTGCCGGGCCGCGAAGACGAGTTCCGCCGCAGTGTCGACACCGCGCTCGGCTACGCGCGCGTGCTCGGCAATCGCAAGCTGCACGTGATGGCCGGGCTGATCGCGCCAGATGAGTCGCGCGAACGTCACCGCGAGATCTATCTGCAAAATCTCGCTTATGCAGCGAAGGCTGCGCAGGCCGACGGCATCACGATCGTGATCGAGCCGATCAATACGCGCGACATCCCGGGCTTTTTCCTGAATCGCCAGGACGATGCACAGGCGATCTGCGCGGAAGTCGGTGCGCCGAACCTGCAGGTGCAGTTCGACTGCTATCACTGCCAGATCGTCGAAGGCGATCTCGCCGTGAAGCTGAAGCGCGACATGCCGCGGATCGGTCACATCCAGATCGCGGGCGTTCCCGAGCGGCACGAACCGGATATCGGCGAACTGAATTACCCATACCTGTTCGAACTGATCGACTCGCTCGGCTACGACGGCTGGATTGGCTGCGAATACCGGCCTCGAGCCGCGACATCGGCGGGGCTGGGCTGGCTCAAGCCGTGGCTGAAAAGAAACGTCTGACTGAAGGATCACTGACACCATGAAAGTACTGATTACCGGCGGCGCGGGGTTTCTCGGCCAGCGCCTTGCGCGCGAACTGCTTGCGCGCGGCGGACTCAAGAACGTGGACGGAGCGCTGCGGCCCATCGATGAACTGGTGCTGCTCGATGTTGTGCGCGCCGAGGGTTTCAGCGACAGCCGCGTGCGCGCCGAAGTAGGCGATATCGCGGATCGCGCCGTGCTGGAGCGGCTGATCGATACGGAAACGGCGGCAATCTTCCACCTCGCGGCGATCGTCAGCGGTCAGGCGGAGGCGGATTTCGATCTGGGCATGCGGATCAATCTCGATGCGTCGCGGCTGCTGCTCGATGTGTGCCGGATGCGTGGGCACCGGCCGCGCGTCGTGTTTACGAGTTCCGTGGCAGTTTATGGCGGCGATCTGCCTGACGTCGTGCAGGACGACACGGCGCTGAATCCGCAATCCTCCTACGGCGCGCAGAAAGCGATTGCCGAACTACTGCTGAACGACTACGCACGGCGCGGTTTCGTGGATGGCCGCGTGCTGCGGTTGCCCACCATTAGCGTGCGGCCGGGCAAACCGAATGCGGCGGCATCGTCGTTCGCGAGCGGAATCATTCGCGAGCCGCTGAATGGCGAAACGGCGGTGTGCCCGGTCGCGGGCAGCACGCGTCTGTGGCTGCTGTCGCCGCGCAAGGCAATCGAGTCGCTGATTGCGGGCTGCGAGATTGCCGCCGAAACGCTCGGCAATCACCGCACGCTCAATCTGCCCGGCATTTCCGTCAGCGTCGACGAGATGATCGACGCGTTGCGCGAGGTGGCGGGCGACGAAGCGGTCAAGCGGATAGAGTGGAAGGCCGATCCGCGTGTCGAGAAGATTGTCGGCAGCTGGCCGGGACGGTGGGATACGTCGCGTGCGGTGCAACTGGGTCTCTCCGGCGACCGCACGTTTGCAGACGTCATTCGAAGCTATATCGAAGACGAAAAGCCCCGTTTCGAATCCCGCTGACGATTCATCGCTCTCTCTCTCGCCCGGGCCGCGGCCCGCGGCCTGCCTGCGGACGCGGACGCAAAAGAAGCGTTTGCGTCCGCTGCATTTGTGCCCCACGTTTTCCACCGGGCGTATACCCTGTTTCCATAGCCGCGCTGCTTGACACACTTTCCGGGCCACGCCTATCATCGTGGCTAATTGTTCGATATATGACCTATTGTTCGTCCATAGAACAAATTGGACCTGTCGATTTTAACCGTTCCGATCCCGCGATGAGCGGCGTGGGAGCCACTGCCGCAGGGCGGCGGGGCTTGACGGAATGTTCGTCCGCTCGTCGTGAAGGATGCCCCGGCGGGCAGATTTCGCGCTCAGGCTGGCGGCCGGCAAGACGAGGCGGCGCAGCCCACAAACTGGAGACATCACATGACTGAAGCTTTCCTGTGCGACGCAATTCGCACCCCGATCGGCCGCTATGCGGGTTCGCTGTCGTCCGTGCGCGCCGATGACCTGGGCGCGGTGCCGCTCAAGGCGCTGATGGAGCGCAACAAGGATGTTGACTGGTCCGCGATCGACGATGTGATCTACGGCTGCGCGAATCAGGCCGGTGAAGACAACCGTAACGTCGCGCGCATGTCGCTGCTGCTGGCTGGCCTGCCGCAGGGCGTGCCCGGCTCGACGGTCAACCGCCTGTGCGGTTCGGGCATGGACGCAGTCGGTATTGCCGCGCGCGCGATCAAGTCGGGCGAAGCGGCACTGATGCTGGCAGGGGGCGTCGAAAGCATGAGCCGCGCGCCGTTCGTGATGGGCAAGGCCACGAGCGCATTCTCGCGCGAAGCCGCAATCTATGACACCACGATCGGCTGGCGCTTCGTCAACAAGTTGATGAAGCAGCAATACGGTGTCGATTCGATGCCGGAAACCGGCGAAAACGTCGCGCAAGACTACGAGGTCAGCCGCGCGGATCAGGACGCCTTCGCGCTGCGCAGCCAGCAGAAAGCCGCGCGTGCACAGCGCGACGGCACGCTCGCGCAGGAAATCGTATCGGTGTCGGTGGCGCAGAAAAAGGGCGATCCCATGATCGTTTCGCAGGACGAGCATCCGCGTGAAACGAGCCTCGAAACGCTGGCCAAGCTGAAGGGCGTCGTGCGCCCGGACGGCTCGGTGACGGCTGGCAATGCCTCGGGCGTGAACGACGGCGCCGCCGCGTTGCTGCTCGCCAATGAAGACACCGCCAAGCGCTTCGGCCTCACGCCGCGCGCACGTGTGCTGGGTATCGCCACGGCAGGTGTTGCACCGCGTGTGATGGGCATCGGACCGGCGCCGGCAACGCAAAAGCTGCTCGCGCGTCTGAACATGACGATCGACCAGTTCGACGTGATCGAACTGAATGAAGCCTTCGCATCGCAGGGGCTGGCCGTGCTGCGCATGCTCGGCGTGGCGGACGACGATGCACGTGTGAACCCGAACGGCGGCGCGATTGCACTCGGCCATCCGCTTGGGATGAGCGGCGCGCGTCTCGTGACGACCGCGATGTATCAGTTGCAGCGCACGAAGGGCCGCTTCGCGTTGTGCACGATGTGCATCGGTGTCGGGCAGGGGATTGCGATCGCTATTGAGCGGGTCTGATTTTCGCCCGGTAACCTACGCTTCGGAAACGCCGCTTTTGCGGCGTTTTTTTCGCCGTTTTGAGCGGCCGGCTTTTTTCGCATTTCAGTCGATAGCGACAACTCGCCGAGCGTGTAGTGGCGCTCAATGCACCGTGACCGGAGAAGTCAGCACCGGTGCGGACCGACGATCTCCAGCTTTGCGATCCGTCGATACAACGTCGCCCGCGAAATGCCCAGCGCCTGCGCGGCCGCATTGGGTCGCCAATGGTTTTGCGTGAGCGCTTCGACAATGCGCGCCCGCTCATCGGTTTCGCCTGATTTCAACGGCAACTCGGGAGCGGCATCCGGCACCAGTTGCGCTGCCACATCCGGCGACACATGCCGCAACTCGACTCGCGTCGAATCGCAGACCGCGCACGCGTATCGCAGCACGTTGCGCAACTGGCGGATATTCCCCGGCCACGCAAATGCGCAGAGCCGTTCCGCGAGACGCGCGTCGAGCGTCAGCACGTGCCCCGCACCCTGCGCTTCTTCATCGAACACGATGTCGATCACATCGCGGATGTCCGCGCGTTCGCGCAGCGGCGGCATGGAGAGCGTCGCGCCGCTCAGGCGGTAATACAGGTCTTCGCGAAACGTGCCGTCGTCCACCATCTGCGTGAGACTGCGGTGCGTGGCGCAGATCACGTCGATGTCGACCCGCACCGGCGCGTCGCCGCCAAGGGGAACCACTTCTCCTTCGGCCAGCACGCGCAACAGACGTGTCTGCAAACTGAGCGGCATATCGCCGATCTCATCGAGAAACAGGGTGCCGCCGTGCGCCTGCACGATCTTGCCGCGTGCGCCGCGGCTGCGTGCGCCTGTGAATGCGCCGGGCGCATAGCCGAACAGTTCGCTTTCGATCAGTGGCTCGGGAATCGCGCCGCAATTCACCGCGATGAAGGGACGGGCCCGCCGCACTCCGGCGTCGTGAATCGCCCGCGCAAACACTTCCTTGCCGACGCCCGTCTCGCCGAGGATCAGGACAGGCAGCCGTTTTCCGGCGATGCGCAACGCCACCTCCGCGTTGTGCGCGATCCGTGGATCGGCGCTGCGCAGAAAGCGGCCGATCGCGCCGAGATGGCTGTCGGCCTGTGTTTCGCGTGGCGGGGCGCTCGACGCTGTGCGGGCCGGGCGCCGCATCGGCGCGCGGATGCGCGCATACAGCGTTGCGCCGTTGGCGCGCAGTCGGAGTCCGACGATCGTGTCGGTGCGCGCGATGTCGTGCAGATGCATGTCGGACGTATCGAAGATCTCTTCGATATGGCGCGGGCCGCCCAGGCCCGGGATGGATTCGTTCGCCTTGCGGTTGGTCGCGACGATGTTGCCGCATTCATCGAACGCGATCAGGATTTCCGGCTGCGCCTCGACGAAGTTGCGGCTCGCATGGCCGAAGAGGATCCAGTGCTGCGTGGTCTGGTTGAGAAAGTAGCCGTCCTCTATCAAACCGGCGCTTTGTCGCACCAGTTGAAACACCAGACGCTGACTGTCGCGATTGTCGGGCGACTGCACCGCGGACGCATCGAGTACGCCGATCAGTTCGCCTGTCGGCGCGAAAATGGGCGCCGCGCTGCACGTGAGCGTCGTAAACGCGGCGCGAAAATGATCGGTCTTGTGCACGGTGATCGGCGCGAGGTCCGTCAGCACGTTCGCCACGCCGCAGGTGCCTTCCTCGCGCTCCGACCAGCACGAGCCGATATAGAGCCCCGCGTGCTTGAAGTGACTGCGCCGGTCGCGATCGATCCGGTAATCGATCGTGACGCCGTGGGCGTCGGTCAACATCACGCAGTAGTCTGCGACGCGGATCATGTCGTGCAGGCGCGACAGGCATTGCCCCGACGCCCGTAAAAAGGCTTCTTCCTTGCCCTGGATTTCGCGCAGCTCGGACGTCGTCAGCACGCGCGGGCCGATCACCGAGCCCGGGTCGAGCCGGTAGGTTTCGAACGAACGCTGCCACGACGACACGAGCCGCGGCGATCCGGCGGGGGCGGGCAAGCGCCCTTCGATGGCGCCGCGTACACGATCGACGTGCTGGGTTTGCGGGACGTAAGGCATGGTCGACTCCAGTCGAGCGACACATAGGAGATCAGGTACGTCCTTGTAGCACAACTCGCAGGGGCGATCACATTGCAATGCAGCACGCGAGACACGTGAGACGTTTGTCTCAGGGATGAGCGAGACAGTCTCAACGGTGCGGGAAGGCTCGCCCCGTGGGGATCCGCGCTGTCTCTCCGGGCGAGGTGTTGCAAGGTGCTTCATCGCCAGGCACGCGAATGCGATGCAGCATACGAGATCGCGCGACAGATTGTTGCGAGGTCCCGACCGTTGGTCGCTCTCAGAAAGTCCTTTAAATACGGGGCTTTAATCGCTGGCAGCAGACATCAGGGCGTTTTGGCACATGCTTTGCAGTGTCTCCGTTATCACGAAGCGCCGAGCGCGCTTCCATAAACAAGGCCCGCGATTTCGCAGGCAGGAGACAAGCCCGTGGCATTCCCCGTCACTGTCGGCGTGATTGCAAACCCCGCATCGGGTCGCGATATCCGGCGACTGACCACGCACGCATCCGTGTTTCCGACAGCGGAAAAAGCCAACATGGTTGTGCGTTTGCTGGCCGGTCTCGGCGCGACCTGCGTCGAACGGGTGCTGACGCTGCGCGACAAGACCGGCATCGCCGCCTTGCTGTTGCGGGCGCTCGAAACCCATTCAGCGGTGGGCGCACATCGGCGCTGGCCCGAAGTGGAATTCCTCCAGTTGCCCTTTACCGACAGCGTGGCCGACACCCATGCCGGCGTCGCGCAGATGGTCCGCTGCGGCGTGAACCTGATTGCCGTGCTGGGCGGCGACGGCACGCATCGGGCGGTGGCGGCGCATTGTGGCGACGTGCCGCTGCTCACGCTTTCCACCGGCACCAACAATGCCTTTCCAGACCTGCGCGAAGCAACCGTTGCAGGACTGGCTGGCGCGCTGGTGGCTTCGGGCGCGGTGCCGGCGGATGTTGCGCTCACGCGCAACAAGCGGCTCGTGGTCCGCTGCGTCGAGGGGCCCAATCGGGGCCGCGAAGAAATCGCACTCGTCGACGTGTGCGTGAGCCGGCAGCGTTTCGTCGGCGCGCGCGCCATATCGGAGCCGGCGGACATCGAGACGCTCTTTCTCACGTTCGCCGCACCGGACGGCATCGGGCTTTCGTCGATTGGCGGCGCGTGGGCGCCTGTCGATCGCGCCGCTTCGCATGGCCTGCACCTGACGTTTGCACGTCCTGGAGAGACGGGTGTGCCGATCATCGCGCCCATCGCGCCCGGACGGGTCGATCAGGTGACGATGCGCACCTGCGAACGCTTCGAAACCGGTTACTGGATGCCGCTTCATGCTGAGCACGGCACGCTTGCGTTCGACGGCGAACGCGAAATCGAACTGGAGCGGGGCGACCGCTACGAAATCTCGCTCGACTGGGCGGGGCCATTGACCGTGGATGTCGAACGCGTGCTGCGCTTTTCGGCGTCACGGCAGTTGATGCGCGAACTCGCGCCGCACGACAGATTGTAGTAACCCGCGTCGGCCGAAGCAGCTGGCTTCGTTCGACGCTTATTTCTGCAAGCAGCGAAATCGCTAAAAGGAGACGCACCATGTCTGTTTCGAGTCAGTTGGGCAAGGAAAAACTGCTGGAGGCGTATCGGATGATGCGCACGATTCGCGAGTTCGAGGAACGTCTGCACGTCGAATTCGCGACCGGCGAGATTCCTGGTTTCGTGCACCTGTATGCCGGCGAAGAAGCGTCAGCGGTGGGCACGATGCTGCATCTGAGTGATGTGGACTACGTCGCGACCACGCACCGCGGTCACGGGCATTGCATCGCCAAAGGCGTGGACGTGCGCGGCATGATGGCCGAGATCTATGGCCGCAGGACCGGCGTATGTCACGGCAAGGGCGGCTCGATGCATATCGCCGACCTGTCGAAAGGCATGCTGGGGGCAAACGGCATCGTCGGCGCGGGCGGGCCGCTTGTCTGCGGCGCGGCGCTTGCCGCGAAGCAGAAGAAAACCGGCGGCGTTGGCGTGTGCTTCTTCGGTGATGGCGCATCGAACCAGGGCGTGATCTTCGAATCGATGAATCTCGCGTCCGTATGGCGTCTGCCGGTGATCTTCGTCGCGGAGAACAACGGCTATGCGGAAGCGACCTCGTCGACGTGGTCAGTGGCGACGGACAACATCGCCGACCGTGCAAGCGGATTCGGCATGCCTGGCGTGATCGTCGACGGCTTCGATTTCTTTGCGGTGCATGAGGCGCTGGGCGAAGCGATCGAACGCGCGCGCAACGGCGGTGGCCCGACGCTCGTCGAAGTGAAGTTCTCGCGCTATTTCGGCCACTTCGAAGGTGATGCGCAGACCTATCGTGCGCCCGGCGAAGTGCAGAAACTGCGTGACGAGAAGGACTGCCTGAAACGCTTCGAGGAACGCGTGGTGCGCGCTGAGATGCTCACGCCGGATGAACTGCGCGGTGTCGACGCCAAAGTGAAGCAGCTGATCGACAACGCCGTGAGCGAAGCGAAGGCCGCTCCGCTGCCGACCGCTGAGGATCTGCTGTCGGACGTCTACGTGTCCTATCCGTAACGCGCAAACGCAAACCCATTCGATTCAGGAGACAGACATGGCACGGAAGATCACATTCTCTCAGGCGATCAACGAAGCCCTGAGCCAGGAGATGGCGCGCGATGAAAGCGTCATCGTGATGGGCGAAGACAACGCGGGCGGCGCGGGCTCGCCCGGCGAGCAGGACGCATGGGGCGGCGTGCTCGGCGTCACGAAAGGTCTATTTCACAAGTATCCGGGACGCGTGCTCGACACGCCGCTGTCGGAGGGCGGTTTTATCGGTACGGCGGTGGGCGCGGCGGCCTGCGGGATGCGCCCGGTCGCCGAGCTGATGTTCATCGATTTCATGGGCGTGTGCTTCGACCAGATCTTCAACCAGGCCGCGAAATTCCGCTATATGTTCGGCGGCAAGGCGGTGACGCCGGTCGTGATCCGCACGATGCAGGGCGCAGGTCTGCGGGCCGCCGCGCAGCATTCGCAGATGCTCACGTCGCTGTTCACGCATATTCCCGGGCTGAAAGTGGTCTGCCCGTCGACGCCCTACGACGCCAAAGGGCTCTTGATCCAGGCCATCCGCGATAACGACCCCGTCATCTTTTGCGAGCACAAGCTGCTGTACAGCCGTGAGGGCGATGTGCCGGAAGAGTCGTACGCGATTCCGTTCGGCGAGGCCAATGTCGTGCGCGAAGGCGACGACGCAACCATCGTGACGTACGGGCGCATGGTTCACTACGCGACCGAAGCGGCGGAGAAGCTGGCCAAAGACGGCGTTCAGGTGGACGTGATCGATCTGCGCACGACGTCGCCGCTCGATGAGGACACGATCCTCGAAAGCGCCGAACGCACCGGGCGCGTGGTAGTCGTCGACGAAGCCAACCGGCGCTGCTCGATGGCGACCGACATCTCGGCGCTCATCGCAGAGCGTGCATTTCATTCGCTGAAGGCGCCGATCGAACTCGTTACCGCGCCGCATACGCCGGTGCCGTTCTCAGGCGTACTCGAAGACATGTACATCCCGTCCCCGGACAAGATCGCCGCCGCCGTACTGAAAGTAAGGAGCTGAGCAATGCCGATTCACATGATTACGATGCCCAAGTGGGGCCTGTCGATGGAGCAGGGACAGGTCAACGGCTGGTTGAAGGCGGTTGGCGACAAGGTCGGCAAGGGCGACGAAGTGCTCGACGTGGAGACCGACAAGATCTCGTCGGGCGTCGAGTGCGCATTCGACGGCACGTTGCGCAGGCAGATCGCCAAGGAGGGCGACACGCTGCCGATCGGCGCGCTGCTTGGCGTGGTCGCGGATGCCGAAACGGCCGATGGCGACATCGACGCGGCCGTCGAGGCGTTCCAGCGCGATTTTGTGCCGCCGACCGCTGCGGACGGCGACGCCGGCCCGCAACCGGAGAAGGTGCAGATCGGCGGGCGCACGGTGCGTTATCTGAAGATCGGCGAGGGCGGCATACCGGCGGTGCTGATTCACGGCTTCGGCGGCGATCTGAACAACTGGCTCTTCAATCACGCCGACCTGGCGGCCCATCGTGAGGTGTGGGCGCTTGATCTGCCGGGGCACGGGGAATCCGGCAAGGCGGTCGAGACGGGAAGCGTCGATGAACTGGCTGCGAACGTAATCGCGTTTCTCGACGATCGCGGCATCGAACGTGCGCATCTCGTCGGGCATTCGATGGGTTCGCTTGTCGCGATGACCGTGGCGGATCGCGCGCCGCAACGTGTCGCTTCGCTTGCGCTGATTGCGGGTGCGGGGCTCGGAGAAGAGATCAATCGCGAATATATCGACGGGTTCGTGGCCGGCAACAGCCGCAACACGCTGAAACCGCATCTGACGAAGCTGTTCGCGGACGGCTCGCTCGTGACGCGGCAACTGGTGGAGGACATCGTCAAGTACAAGCGGCTGGAAGGTGTTGACGAGGCGTTGCGCAAGATCGCTGCGTCGGCGTTCGAGGGCGGTTCGCAGCAGCGCGTCTACCGGGAGAAGCTGAAGGATCTCGCGCCGCGCACGCTTGTCATCTGGGGCTCGGAGGATCAGATCATTCCCGCCCGGCATGCCGAGGGCCTGAAGGGCGACATTCGTGTACACGTGATCGAAGGCAAGGGCCACATGGTGCAGATGGAGGCCGCATCGGAGGTGAACCGCCTGCTCAACGACTTCCTCGGGCAATGACGATGAGCGCCGCGCGACAGGGTGACAGTGTGACGGCGCTCGGTCAGCACGGATTGCGCAGCCGCGACAAGCTGGCCCGCATTCCGGTGAAGATCGTGCCCGCCTCCGACGGCGCGTTGCCGAAGCCGCCGTGGCTGCATGCGAGGCCGATGATGAGCGAGACCGTCGCCAGCATGGCGGCGGTGTTGCGCGAGCATCGCCTGCATTCCGTCTGCGAGGAGGCGATGTGCCCGAACATCGGCGAATGTTTCGCGCAGCGCACCGCGACGTTCATGATCATGGGAGGGATCTGTACGCGTCGCTGTGCATTCTGTGACGTGGCGCATGGGCGCCCCGAGGCGCTCGACGAACAGGAGCCGTCGCGGCTCGCGGACGTCGCCGCGGCGCTCCGGCTTCGGTACGTCGTGATTACGTCGGTGGACCGCGACGATCTGCGCGATGGGGGCGCCGCGCACTTTGCACGGTGCGTCGAGGCGGTGCGCGAGCGTGCGCCGGGTATCCGCGTCGAGGTGCTGACGCCGGATTTTCGTGGACGCATCGAGCGGGCCATGGCGGCGCTTTCCGAGGCGTGGCCGGACGTCTTCAATCACAACATCGAAACGGTGCCGTCGCTGTATCGGGCGGCACGGGCGGGGGCGGACTATCGCGGGTCTCTTGAGCTGCTTGCGCGCGTGAAGCGGGCCAACGGGTCGGTGCTGACGAAATCCGGTTTGATGGTCGGCCTCGGCGAAACCGATGACGAACTGCTGCAGACGATGCGGGACTTGCGTGCACACGATGTCGATGTGCTGACGATCGGGCAGTATCTGGCACCGTCGCGGTTTCATATGCCTGTGCGGCGTTACATGCCGCCAGAGACGTTCGATGGGTTGCGTGAGGAAGGGATGAAGCTGGGATTTCGTGAGGTGGTAGCGGGGCCGTTAGTGCGATCGTCGTATCACGCGGATCAGGTCTTGGGTCTTGCCTGATAAAACCGCCCGTGCTTTCTTCGTCAAGGAGAAGGAAGCGCGGGTGTTGCGGTAACGAAGCTCAGATCCCGCCGATGCAGAGGGCAGTGGGCCATTTTTCGGATCCGCAATCCGTTGCTTGTGCGCGCTATTTTCCGGGAGAGGTAACGCCGGTTAGGACGTACGGCATTACCGCTACCGCTGAGGGCGCGAGTCTGCCTGGATTGTCCCATCGGCTCGGCCCATAAAGTATCGGTGGATGTCGTCGAGGTGATCGGCAATCGGCGGATTGAGCCGATATGCCGGCATCCCGCGGGCCACATTTCCATCAAGGACCATTCGGGCAAATGTCTCCCGGCTCTCGGTTCGCGCGTAGTCGACGATGGAGGGGGCTGCCAACCCTTCGTAATCCTTGCCGTGGCAACGAGCGCAGTCGGCGGCCCGCAATGTCCGCCAGGCGCTGATGATGCCAGGGTCGGTGAGCGGGGGCGCCGCGCCCCCGACGGCGCCATCCGCCCGGGCGGACTGGACAACAACCAGCATGGCGGCAGTTACAAACGCAAGGCACGCAGGCGTCCGCTTTCCTCCCGGGCGGATCACCAGCCGCAGGGGCTGCTCATGACATCGCATGCGATAAGGCGCCTCCGCTAGTGCCTGCGCTGCACGGGCGCCGGCTGCATCCCGCGCGGCATTCATTGAATCCGGTCCGTGATGCGCCCGGCAAACTTCCAGCCCTTGTCCTGTATCCAGATGTAGGTGTAGCCGGTTGGACCATCAATGAACACGGTCATTGGCTCGTTTTTGCCGTGGCTTTCTTCATGTCGCGACGTCCCTACGGGCGTGACCCGGCCCTGGGTTGCCTTGGGTGCCGCATCGGGGGTGTCGAGCTTCCATCCATCAGCCGGAACATAAGTGAGCCGCACCGTGCTGCCGACCGGAGGCTGGATGAGCAGGGTAAGCGGAGAATTCGCACTGCTCGCCTGCTCTTCACAGGGCGTCGCCGCCGTGCGTCCCGTCGTGGTCTCTTTCCTTGTTTCGTGAGTGGACTCGCCGTCGGTGGCGGCGAAAGTGATTTGGCCATACGTTCCGAACGTCAACGCGGCCAAGGCAGCCGTGATCAATCCGGCACGTCGATCTGAGCGTTTCATTGCAGTTCTCTCCTGCGTGCGGCAGTGGGCGACGGCTCCGACGTGCCGAAGACACGTGCACCGTCTGGAAAGTGCTGAACCTGCGGAGCGATGCCCTTCCGAAAACAAGACGGAAACTGTGAAAGTATTTTGAAAAGCGGCAGCTTACCCGACGGCCGCTTTCGGCATTGTCGTGCTGGAACGAGGCCGCATCGTCGCGCAGGGTCGTCACGCCGATCTTCTGCAGACCTCGCCGCTTTACGCGCAGCTTGCCGCCCTCCAGTTCGGCAAACCGCTGGGGCAGACGCTTTAGCGCCGCGCCTTCTTACGCTACCCTGATAAGTCCGAGTTGCTGCAGAGCGGTCACGCCGTCGTCCAGGCCGATTTCTTCAGCGATCTTGCCGTCTTTGAGCCGGAGCACTGTCGTGCCGGTGAAGTGCATTTTCCGGCCGGTCTCAGCCGGAAGGGCTCCGATCAGAAAATCGTTGAATGCTGGACCGGTATGCGTGCCGCCCCCTTCCCAGCGGCCGACTACATAGTCCCCTTCGGCGATCAGATCAGCAGCGCCCCAGAAGTTGAGGTCCGGGAATGCTTCGCGGAAGCCGGCCATGAATGCCTTGATGTCCTCGCGGCCACGACGCGGCTCGTGCAACGAGTAGCGTAGAAGCATGTCGGGAGCAGCAAGTTCGTCGACGATGTCGAGGTTGCAGGTTTTGCCCCAGAAATCGGTGAACCAGCGCCCTACGATGGCCTTGTTGTCATCTTCCTTAGACATGTTGAATTCCTCATTGACTGTGCTTGAAAGAGAGATGCACGATCGCCTCTCTCAGTTTGAACAATATCGACGCAAGCCGTCAGCAGCCCCCCATTTCTTGCTGTCATATCGAATCAGCGCTACGAGGCGCGTGGTGACGAAAGTCACGATGGCGTGATGTACGTAGCCGACCGCGTAAGGCGGCTGCAGCAAAGCAAGATCGGTCTGCGGTGGTCACCAACGGCAGAATGGCAATGATTGACGTTCGAAGTTTGGCCATTGACGCCACGTGCGCGGCGCGGCACGCGGGTGCAACGATGGGCGATAAAAAAGCCGCGTAACGGTGTGCTAAACGTGACTTTGCATTCACAGCGATTAGACAGCAAGAAACGGGGTGCTTACGCCGACCTGTTGCCATAACCTGATCATACGATCCCGCAGTAGCCGAGGTCGGCGGACGACGCACCGCGCGTTCGAACCACACTTATCCTGCGGGCGCCCCGATGCGCCAATTCGTTCATCGGCATCGCGCTCGCCCGTCTTTTATTGACTGGAGTTCAACCATGTTGCCATTTCTCTCGCTTCACGCTCTCGCAGCCAAACGCGGCGACGGACTGCGCCCCGAACTTCTAGCCTTGTTCCAACGCGATGCCAGATCAGGGACTGGCCTCGCTGCCATCATCGAACCTGTTGAAACCGAGCCCCTTTACCAGATGGGAGACCTGGTGCCCCAATACCCTGTCAAACAGTGCGGGGTCGATGAATCGTCGGCGAGCTGTCATGAGAGCGGACAGCAGGAAACCGGTTCTGAGCGACTCTAACGAGGTCGAGTACGGCCAATCATTGGCAGGCAGAATTGGACAGCCGCCGATGCGGAGTGCAGCCCGGAGGGGACCTTTGGGCGCACTTTCGATACGCTAGTCCCCGTTAATGCCCGAAGCGTTGCTGCTCGGCGGAGCTTGCCGACGTCTCCTCAACATTCGATCCATCGACGCGCGGATGCGACTACTCAACGGCAAGCTCGATTGTCGGGCGTGTTGAGATTGACACGCCGCGAGACCCGGATGCCCATTCGGGTTAGCATCACACCTATCAGCGATCTGCTCCTGCGGTCTCCCAGCTGGAGGTTAATCTGATGGGCACGCATAGCAATGACAATGTCTTCGCCGGCTCAATTCCAGATCTGTATGACACATACCTGGTGCCGTTGATTTTCGAACCGTACGCCGTCGACCTCGCGAGCCGAGTCGCGTCCAGGCGCCCCAGGAAAGTGCTCGAAGTTGCGGCCGGCACGGGAGTGGTGACGCGGGAATTGGCGAAGGCGTTGCCCAACAGCACTGTCATCGTGGCGACGGACCTGAATCAGCCGATGCTCGATCGCGCTCAGGCAGTCGGCGCATTCCGACCGGTAGAGTGGCGTCAAGCAGATGCGATGCAATTGCCGTTTGCAGATGGCGAGTTTGATGTCGTCGTCTGCCAGTTTGGCGTTATGTTCTTTCCCGACAAACCAGGGGCGTTCGCCGAGGCCCGTCGCGTCCTTGCGTCAGGTGGCACGTTCGTCTTCGACGTTTGGGATCGGATTGAAGAGAACGAGTTCGCGCATGTAGTCACGAGCGCCTTGGCGAGGCTCTTTCCGTCATCGCCCCCTACCTTCCTGGCGCGAACGCCACATGGGTACCATGAGCGGCAGGTTATCGAGCAAGACCTGCGGCTTGGCGGCTTCCGTGCGGAACCCGCGTTCCAAACCGTCGCATCACGTAGTCGCGCAGCGTCTGCTCGCATCCCAGCGATCGCTTACTGCCAGGGAACGCCTTTGCGCAATGAGATCGAAGCCCGTGGACGCAATGAACTATCGCGAGCCATAGACGTTTGCACTGCTGCAACGGCCGGGAAGTTCGGGCCTGGTCCCGTCGACGGAAAGATTCAGGCGCACATCGTGACGATGGAGGCTTGAAGTTTATGTCTACTCGCGGAGAGGCCTGGAGCTTGTGCCTTTAACGCAGGAGGAAGTCTGTTCATGGACGACGACGCACATGCCTTTAACCGGCTCCGCCCCCGATTGCAGAAGATTGCCTCTCGAATGCTGGGGTCTGTTGCCGAAGCGAAGATATCGTGCAGGACGTCTAGTTCACTGCGTCGCATCGCTGCGCTCGACGCAAGGGAACAGATCCCTGGCAGATTACTTGATGAACGCCAGCGGCCGACGCAAAACACGATCACTTTCACTGCTTGATGTGTTTGCACTTGCGCGACAAACATGGCTAAAGCGCAAACAGCCGCCCGAGCCGTGGCTCGCTATCGCGCACGCCGGCAAGCCGTAACGCGTGCCACGCCATCGCGAAGTTGCTCGATATCACGGGCTTGCCTGTCACCACCTCCAGCTGCGGGATCAGACTACCGACACGCAGGCTCGTGCAGGAGACGAACACCGCATCCGCGTCGGCGTGTCGCGCAAGCTGTTCGATCGCCATGCAAAGCGAAGGGGCATCGATGCGGGAGACCTCGTTGTCGTCTGCGTGCTCGAACGATGCAATGCGGGTCACGGCAATCCCGCGTGCTTCAATGTAGTCGCGCATGAAGTCGTTGATGGAGCGGATATACGGGGTTAGCAACGCGACACGCCGCACCTGTAGCGTGGCGAGCGCTGCGACGGCAGCCGTGATCGGGGTCGTGCAGGCAATGCCGGGACGCGCCTCGCGGACGCGTGCAAACACGCGCTCTTCGCCGATCACCATGGCCGCCGACGTGCAGCCGAACGCTACCACGTCGAGCCGCTCGCCAGGCAGGAGCAACCCGGCCGCCGGGGCGATGCGCGACTCGATTTCGGCCAGTCGCGCCGGCGTGATGTCCGGCGAGTTCTCCAGGCGGCTTTCGTAGAAGGCGACTCCGTTCTGCTGGAGCAGCTGGCGCCATTCGTGTTCGATCGTGTGGTCGGTCGCCAGCACGATGAGGCCGATCGCCGCCCGGCCCGCAATTCCTGCGTCGAGCGCGAAATCGAGCTTCGTGTAGGCGTCGTGCTGTAGTGGGGTGGTGCTCATTTCATCGTCATCCCTGTCAGGTCCAGCTCGGGTGTGCGCCCTGCCATGATGTCGGCGAGCAGTTTTGCGGTGCCGCAAGACATCGTCCATCCCATGTGGCCATGACCCGTGTTCAGAAACAGATTGCGGTGGCGCGTCGGCCCGATCAGCGGGGTACCCTCGGGCGTCATCGGACGCAGGCCGGCCCAGTAGCTCGGCTTCGTGTAGTCGGCGCCGTCGGGAAACAGCTCGCGCGCCGCGCGCAGCATCGGGGCGAAGTCCGCGGGCTCGTGGTTGGTGTCGTAGCCTGCAAATTCGGCCGTCGCGGTAAAGCGCAGCCGCGCACCGAAGCGTGCCCATGCAACGAGATGGTTTTCGTCCACGCCCCCAATCTGAGGGGGGCTGTGCTCCCTTCCTGCCGGAAATGTCGCCGAGTAGCCCTTGACGGGATAGACCGCCAGCCGGTAACCGAGCGGGCGCGCGAGAATCGGCGAATACGAGCCGAGCGCGAGTACGAAATCGTCCCCGTCGATCAGCCCTGCCGGCGTGCGGACACCCGTTATCCGGTCGCCGGCCGCTTCGATGCGGCTGATCGGGGCGTCGAACATGAAGCGTACGCCAAGTCGCTCGCAGACCTTCTGCAACTCGCGGGTGAACTGATGCGCATCGCCGCTCTCGTCGGTGGGGCAATAGATGGCGCCGGCAAGCCGGTCGCGCGCGTGTTCGAGCGCCGGCTCGCGCTTGACCACCTGCGCGGCGTCCAGCGTTTCGAGCGACAAGCCATTTTCGGTGAGAATCGACATGTTCGAGCGGCCGCGCTCGAACGACGCCGCGTCACGATAGAGATACAGGAGGCCGCGGCTGATCCGGTCGTACTGCAGTTGCTCTCTGGCGGTCAGCTGCTGTAGCTGATCCTGCGCGTAACGGCACAACCGTACCTTGCGCGCGGTGTTTTCGCGCGAGCGCGTCGCCGTGCAGTTGCGCAGGAACAGCACACACCACGCCCACATGTGCGGATCCGCGTTGAGGCGCAGGCGAAGCGCCTGTCCCTCGACGAACAGCGATTTCAGCAGGATTTTGGGCGCACGCGGCGAAGCCCAGGTATATGAATGCCCCGGCGCGACGAGCCCGGCGTTCGCAAAGCTGGTTTCGAGCGCGACGCCTGGGCGGCGATCGAGCACGGTGACGGCGCGACCGTCCATCGCAAGGTAGTACGCCGTCGTGACGCCGGCGATGCCTGCACCCAGCACGATGCTCTTCATGCGCGCCCCCTGCTGTCATTCACGAAATATAAGTCCGCTGCCGCTTTTCCGGGAGATTTATACGCGCATACCCTATACCGGTCAGGCGGTCTTCGGCATCTATCATGGAGAAGGCATCTTTGCGCCGGCACCGCGCGACATCTGCGCACCAGGCTCGCGCCGGACCGCACGTAACGATCCATTACGTTTCGCCAACTGACCGCCGGCTTACCCGTCCCGCGGGACCGTCCGGTCGGATTCCCTGCCAGGAGCCACGAACATGAATGCTCAGAACAATGGCTTGCCCGACGCCGCCCGCGTTTTGCGGCAAACCTTCGGCGCCGCGATCCTCGGACTGGCGGCGCTCGCCGCGCTCGCTCCCGAAGCGGCGCACAGCCAGACCCTCAAGATCGGCGTACCGGTGCCTCTTTCGGGCAGCAACGCCAACGCCGGCACCGATATCGTCAACGGCGCCAAACTGGCCGCCGCGAAGATCAACGCGGCAGGCGGCGTGCTCGGCAAGCAGATCGAACTCGTGCCGGAGGACGACGCCTGCGACGCGCAAACTGCTGTTCAGGCCGCACAGAAGCTGATCGACGCGGGCGTGGTCGCAGTGGCTGGCGGGTACTGCTCCAGCGCTGCGCTTCCCGAACTGACGACGTTTCATCGGGTTGGCATGCCCTACGTGCTGGACGCATCGACGAACCCGAAGCTCACGGAAATGGGCTACGACAATGTCTTCCGCACCATTGGGCGCGATGACGAACAGGGCCCGTTCGCCGCAAGCTTCATCAAGAACTCGCTGCATGCGAAGCGCGCCGCCGTGATCGACGACAACACAACTTATGCGAAGGGCCTGGCGCAGAACACGGTCGAGTCGCTGAAGAAAGACGGCGTGGACGTCGTGTATGCCGACTCGATTACGCCAGGCCAGATGGACTACTCGCCGACGCTCACCAAGGTCGCGTCGCTGAACCCTGACGTGATCTACTACACCGGCTATTTCTCCGAAGCTGGACTGCTCGTGAAGGAGGCGCGGCAACTGGGCCTCAAGATGACCCTCATGGGCGGTGACGGCACCAACGACCCGACGCTGATGAAAACGGCGGGCCCCGCGGCCGACGGCATGATCATCACCACCTCTCCGCTGGCGCAATTCCTTTCGGGTGGCCACGGCTTCGTCGACGACTACACGAAGGCCTATGGCCAGGGGCCTGGGCCCTATTCGGTGTATGAATACGATGCCGTTGGGGTCACCGCGAAGGCAATCGCCGACGCGAAGTCGACGAGTCCGGCGGCGATCATCGCCGCGCTGCACAAGATCAAGGACTATCCGGGCGTGACGGGGAGCATCGGGTTCAATCCGAAAGGCGACCGCAGCCTCGCGGTCTATATCACGATCATCGTGCGCAACGACCAGTTCGCGGCTTACCAGCGACAGGACGCGGCGGGTAAATGGGTGGCCATGAAGTGAGCGCTGCGGCGCTCCCGTTGCGGCCATGAGCACCTTTTTCCAGTTCGTCGTCGAAGGACTGACGATCGGCTCGTTCTATGCGCTCGTGGCCCTCGGGTACACGATGGTCTACGGCATTATCCGTCTCATCAACTTTGCGCATGGCGACCTGTTCATGGTCGGCGCATTCATCGGATGGACCAGCCTCGCGACGCTCGCGAGCGCGCACCTGCCGCTCGCGCTCGCGCTGCTGGCTGCCTTCGGGGCGTCGATGGCGGCAACGGGCGGACTCGGCGTCGTCATCGCGCGTGTTGCCTATCAGCCGTTGCTGCGCGCGCCGCGGCTGTCGATTCTCATTACCGCGCTGGGCATTTCGCTGGTGCTCGAAAACGCCGTGTTGCTGATCTATGGCGCCGGCTTCAGGACCTATCCGCACCTGCTCACCCAGGCGGGACTGAATCTGCACAACGTGCAAATCACGTTTTCCCAGCTCGGCATCGTCGCCGCCAGCTTCGCGCTGATGCTGGCTCTCTACTTTTTCGTGAATCACACCTTCATCGGCACCGCGATGCGCGCGCTCGCCATTGATCAGGACGCGGCGCGCCTGATGGGCATCGATGTCGAACGGATGATCCATCTCACCTTCTTCATCGGATCGGTTCTCGCTGCCGTAGCAGGCGTGATGGAGGGACTTTTTTACACGCAGATCAACTTTTTCATGGGCTTCGTGCTCGGCCTGCGCGCGTTCACCGCTGCGGTGCTTGGCGGCATCGGCAACATTCCGGGCGCCATGGCGGGCGGCTTCCTGATCGGGCTGCTGGAGGCGTTCGGCGCCGGCTATGTGTCGTCGCAGTGGACGGATGTGTTCGTGTTCGGTGTCCTGATCGCCGTGCTGGTGGTCAAGCCGACGGGCCTGTTCGGCGAGCGCGTCGTCGAGAGGATGTAGCCCATGCGCGCACCGGCTTCGATGCCAGCCTGGCCCACGATCGCCGCCGCCGGGCTGATCGCCCTGGCCGTCGCGCTGCCCGCGTTCTCCAGCAACTACGTGATCGATGTTGCCCTGACCATCGTCACTTACTCGATCCTCGGCCTCGGGCTGAATATCGTCGTCGGCTACGCGGGGCTGCTAGACCTCGGCTACGCGGCATTCTTCGCGATCGGCGCCTATACGACGGCGTTACTCGAAACGCTGCTGGGCTTCTCGTTCTGGGAAACGCTGCCGTTCAGCCTCGCGTTTGCCGGCGCATCGGGGGTTGTGATCGGCTATCCGACCCTGCGTCTGCGCAGCGACTATCTGGCGATCGTCACGCTGGGCTTCGGTGAGATCACGCGTATCGTCGCGACCAATCTCGAGATTACGGGCGGCCCGAACGGGATTTACGGCATTGCCAGCCCGAGTCTGTTCGGCGTTGAGATCAGCTCGCCGCGCGCGGTCTACGAACTGGGCATGGCGTTCCTTGTCGTGGTCCTGTTGTTCGCGGTCCGCCTGGGCCGGTCGCGGCTTGGGCGCGCGTGGACGAGCATCCGCGAGGACGAATCGGCCGCCGAGGCAGTCGGCGTCCCGACGCTGCGCGTCAAGCTGCTTGCCTACGTGATGGGCGCGCTGATCGGCGGGATAGCGGGGAGCCTGTTCGCCGCGCGCTTTGGCACCATCGATCCCACCGGCTTTACTTATCTGCAGTCCGTGACGATTCTCATCGTCGTCGTGCTCGGCGGACGCGGCAGCATTCCCGGCGTGATTCTCGGCGCGATCATCGTCGCTGGCGTGCCGGAATTGCTGCGCTTTCTGAACCTCTGGCGCATCTTCGGATTTGCCGTCGCGCTCGTGATCCTGATGCTGCTGCGCCCGCAGGGCTTGTGGCCGGTCCGTGCAAAACGCGCCATGCCGCAGGCGGATCTGTCAGGCGTGCCGCTTCCCCCCGCGCCGCCCGTCACAGCCGGGGCGGGCGAAACGCTGCTCGAGGTGCGCGACCTCGCGTGCCGCTTTGGTGGCGTGCTGGCAATCGGTGGAATCAGCTTTGTTGTGCGCAGCGGCGAGATTCTTGCGCTGATCGGCCCGAACGGGGCGGGCAAGACCACGGTTTTCAACTGCCTGACGGGCGTCACCCGCGCGAGCGCCGGACGCATGTTCTGGTGCGGCGCACCGATGGGCGGCGGCGCGCCGCACAAGAATGTGCATCGCGGCATCGCCCGCACGTTTCAGGGGATTCGCCTCTTTGGGCACATGAGCGCGTTCGAGAACGTGCTGACGGGCATGGATCACCGGCTGCGGACGCCGCTTGTCGCCGAACTGGCGGGCACGCCGTCTGCCCGCGCGGAAGCGGCTGAACATGAGGCGCAAGGCATGCGCTGGCTCGACATGGTCGGCCTTGCCGCGCGCGCAAGCGAATACGCGGCCGACCTGCCCTACGGCGATCAGCGTCGGCTGGAAATCGCCCGCGCACTGGCCAGCAATCCGCGCCTCCTGCTGCTGGACGAACCTGCCGCCGGGATGAATCCGACTGAGAAGCACGCCCTGATGGACCTGATCCGGCGCATCCGCGCGCTGGGCGTCACGGTGCTGCTGATCGAACACGACATGACGCTGGTGATGGGCGTGTCGGACCGGATCATCGTGATGGATCATGGCGTCATGATCGCGGAAGGGCCGCCGGCGCAGATCCAGAGCGATCCGCGCGTCATCGACGCTTATCTGGGCACGGCCGAAGAAGACGACGCCGCCGACGATGCCACCGATGGGGAGAAGTCGCTGTGGAGCTCCTAGAAGTCCGTGATCTGCGCGTGAGTTACGGCAACATCGAAGTGCTGCACGGCATCTCTCTCGACGTCGGTCCGGGTGAGATCGTTGCGCTGCTCGGCGCCAATGGCGCAGGCAAGACCACGACGCTCAGAACCATCTCGGGTCTGCTCCGGCCGCGCGCCGGGCAGATCGCGCTTTCCGGACGGCCGCTGACCGGGCTGCAGGCCCATCAGATCGTCGCCCTCGGCATTGGGCACGTGCCAGAGGGCCGACGGATGTTTGGCGTGTTGACGGTCGAAGAGAACCTGCGGCTTGGCGGCTATCTGCTGCGACGTGACGCCGCCGCGCTCGAGCGTCGGGTCGCCGTCCTCTACGAGACCTTCCCGCGGCTTGGCGAGCGACGCGGACAATTGGCCGGAACACTCAGCGGCGGCGAACAGCAGATGCTTGCGATTGCGCGCGCGTTGATGCTCAAGCCGAGACTCGTGTTGCTGGATGAACCGTCGATGGGGCTCGCACCGAAACTGGTCCGCGTGATCTTTGGCATGATTGCCGACATCTGCACCGAAGGCACTTCAGTGCTCCTTGTCGAGCAGAATGTCCGGCAGGCTCTTCGCATTGCGCACCGGGCATACGTGCTGGAAAGCGGCAGCGTGGCGCTGTCGGGTGCGTCGCGGGATCTGGCACAGGACAGCCGTGTCCGTACCGCTTATCTTGGAGGGAGTGCGTCGACTGCGGTTGACCCGCCAGGCGCGTAGCTCAATGCGTTCAGCCGTGGAGCCCCATCTTGCCGCTTGCCATTGCAGCGATGCGAACCACGAGCGCCCGCGGCAGCAACCGTGACAACCAGGTAGCGGCTCTCACGCCTGCCCGCCCCGGGTAGACCACGGCTTTCCTTCGGTCAAAGGCCTCGAGCGTTTTCTGCACCACCGATTCCGGGCGGTCCATGCTCCTCGGCGACACATTAGTCGATACGCCATCAAAGAAGCTCGTTGCCGTAGGCCCTGGGCAAGCAGCCATCACGTGAACACCGGTTCCGGCGAGTTCAAATTGCAGCGCCTCGCTGAAGTGAAGGACGAAAGCCTTGGTCGCGGCGTAGGTGGCCATGAAAGGGATCGGCTGAAAGCTCGCGTTGGACGCGAGGTTGATGATGCCGCCCCTGCCACGTTTTGCCATGCCGCTGCCAAACAGGTGGCTGAGAGCGGCGAGCGCCTGAACGTTGACCTGGATCTCGGACTGCTCCTTCCTGAGGTCGTGCGAGAGGAAGCTGCCGGTCAGGCCAAGCCCTGCATTGTTGATCAGCAGATCTACCTGAATGCCGCGGCGCTCGAGTTCCCGAGCGATCTGGGTGGCTGCGCTGGTTTCGCCGAGGTCCGCATTGAGCGCGATGGATTTCACCCCGTGCCTGGCAGTCAGGTCGGCGGCCAGGGCCTGCAAGGCGTCGCCGGATCGGGCGACTAACACGAGGTTCATGCCGCGTGCGGCAAGGGTCTCTGCGAAGACTTTTCCAAGCCCTTTGGACGCTCCGGTAATCAGGGCGGTCGAACCGCGATAAACAAACATTTTCTGCTCCTTGCTGCGGGATGAACTGGCATTGGCGTGGCGCACGACATCGGACTTCAGGAAAGGCTGACCGCGTCACGGGCCTTGTCGGATGCCTCTGCTTCGTGCGAAACGGGATAGTCGGTGTAACCACGCTCACCACCGCCGAACAGCGTGCTGCCGTCGAAGCCGGCCAGCGGCAGACCGTTGGCGAGCCGGCGCGGAAAGTCCGGGTTGGCGACGAATGGCCGGCCGAAGGCGACCAGGTCAGCGTAGCCGCTGGACAGAACCCACTCAGCGCGCGCCCTGTCGTAATTGCCGGCCACGATGATGGGCCGCTCAAACCTGGCGCGAATGGCCTGGCGGAATTCCTCAGTGAATTGCGGTGCATCGTCCCAATCCGCTTCGACCAGATGCAGATAGCCGATGCCGCGTGCCTGCAAAAATCCGGCGACTTCGAGGATGGTCGGCAGGATGTCAGGGCACGCCATGCCACGCGCAGTCAGAAACGGCGCGAGGCGAATGGCGGTGCGTTCCGCACCCACTTCGTCCGCCACGGCGTTGACGACTTCCTTGAGAAAACGCAGGCGATTCTCGCGCGAGCCACCGTATTCGTCGGTGCGCACGTTGGACGTGGTGCGCAGGAACTGGTCGATGAGGTAGCCATTGGCGCCGTGGATCTCGACCCCGTCGAAGCCCGCATCGATTGCATGGCGAGCCGCCTGGCGGAAATCCGCCACCACGCCCTTGATCTCGTCGCGGCTGAGTGCACGCGGCGTCGGGGAGGCGACCATGGCGCCTATGCCGGTGGCGGGGTCCACCTTCCAGATCTGTCCATCGAAGGGGACGGCGGAGGGTGCCACCGGCAACTCTCCGTCGTGGAAATCCGGGTGGGACATGCGGCCCACATGCCAGAGTTGCAGGAAGATCCGGCCGCCTGCCGAGTGGACCGCGTCGGTCACCAGCCGCCATCCGGCGACCTGATCGGGGCTGTAGATGCCCGGCGTGAACGAATAACCTTTGCCCTGCGGCGAGATCTGGGTAGCCTCGGTCACGATCAGGGCGGCCGAGGCACGCTGGGCATAGTAGCGGGCGTTTATCGCGTTGGGCACGTCGCCGGGCTGGGTGCTGCGTGAGCGCGTCATGGGTGCCATAACGACACGGTGAGCGAGCGTGTGACCGGCGACGACGGCAGGCGTGAAAAGCGGCGAGGCGGTAATCGACATGATGCTGATCTCCGGACTTCGTTGAGGATGTGACGCATTGTGCGGAGCCCGGTGCTGTTTGAGAATTGGGATACCATTTGAATCATTTTCAAAAAAAGCGGAAGTATCGTGGACAATCTCGGCGACATCCGGCTTTTTGTTGAAGCGGCAAACCTTGGTGGGTTGTCGGCGGCGGGGCGCAAGCTCGGACTCTCGCCCGCGGCCGCGAGTGCGCGTCTTGTCAAACTTGAGACGACCCTGCATACGCGGCTCTTCGAGCGCACGACGCGGCAGTTGCGGCTGACGGAGGAGGGCAGGATGTATCTGCTCCATTGTCAGCAGGCGCTTCAGTCCCTCGACGATGCTCATGCGGCGCTACAGGCTGGTCGCAGCATCGTTCGCGGAAAGATCCGCATCTCGGCGACATCGGACTTTGGCCGTCATGTCCTCATGGGTTGGCTCGATGAGTTCAACGTGCAGTATCCGGAGGTCAGTTTCGCGGTGGTGTTATCGGATTCGTTGTTGAATCTGTTGCACGATGACATTGACCTTGCGATCCGGTTTGGCGTGCCCCCGGATAGTTCGTTTGTCGCGCGACGCCTCGCGCCCAACCGACGCGTGCTGTGTGCGTCGCCTGAGTATGTGGCGACGCATGGAGTGCCTGAGCGCCCGCAGGATCTGGATCGCTTCGATTGCATCGTCCTGGGGACGGCTTCCGGCCTTGCGAACGAATGGCGGTTCGCGCGCGGCGGCGAGGTCGAGACTTATACCGTGCCGCTGACAAATTCTCGGGAGACGAACGACGGTGCGCTCGCTCGCGAGTGGGCGGTGGCAGGTCACGGCATCGCAATGAAATCGATATGGGACATCGGGTCCGATCTGCGCTCGGGGAGATTGACTATCCTGATGCCGGAGTGGCGGTCTCCGGATGTCCCCGTGCATGCCTTGTATCAGCGTAGCCGGTACATGGCGCCGCGCGTCCGGGCGCTTCTCGACTTCCTGGTAGAGCGCTTTTCCACGGCAGCTGGTGACCTCGATGCCTGGTTGAACGTCGACACTGCGGCAGGCTGAAAAAAGACAGCGAAGCCGATGTTGGAGCCTCCGCCAAACCCGGCCGGTTCAAGCTGTTCAAGAACACGAGATTGGCGATCCGAACAGGATGCAAGGATCTTTTGCGCAGCTGGGATGCAGAAGGCGTTCGCCGAATTCCGTCATGCAGTACATGAGCCGGTTGAGTCAAGCGGTATTCCACGAAGGAATGAGATCTATTGCTCTGCGGCGTCTTCTGGTCTGCGTCGCCCGCGATCATCATTGCGCTACTCCATCACTCACATCGAGGATATCGCAATGAAAAAGCTCTTCGCCCAGACTACGGTTGGATCTTCTCAACTCAAGCACCGCGTTGTGCTGGCACCGCTAACACGCATGCGTACCGAGGACGGCAACGTGCCAGGCGATCTGATGATCGACTACTATACGCAGCGGGCGTCAGACGGTGGTCTTCTGATCACCGACGCAACTGCGGTCTCGCCGCTTGGCATCGCATACGTTGATGCGCCGGGTATCTACACCGTGGCCCAGGCAAGAGGGTGGAAGCGGGTGGTTGACGCGGTCCACGCCAAGGGAGGGCGCATCTTCCTGCAGATGTGGCACGCAGGGCGCCAGGCACACTCGGCAAATACAGGTGGCATCACGCCGGTTGCTCCTTCTGCATTGCGCTCGCTCGAGTACGCGGCAATCCGCGATGAGAACGGCAACATCGTTGAAGCGGAACTCGAGGTGCCCCGGGTGCTCGAGTTGCATGAAATTCGAGGCATCGTCGAGCAGTTCCGCTACGGCGCGATCCTCGCGAAGGAAGCGGGCTTCGATGGCGTCGAGCTTCATGCCGCCAACGGCTACATTTTCGATCAGTTCCTGCAGGACGGGACGAACCATCGCACCGACGCTTATGGCGGATCACTCGAAAACCGGGCCCGCCTGCTCTTTGAAACGCTTGATGCGGTGACCGCCGTTTGGGGTCCGGGTCGGGTGGCGGTTCGCCTCGCGCCGAGTGGCACCTATGGAACGATGTCCGATAGCAATCCACATGCAACGTTCGGCTACGTGGTGCAGCGACTCAACGACTATAACCTCGCATACCTGCACGTGATTGAGCCGCGTATTCGAGGAATCGAAGACGTTGATTCAAGTGAGTCAGACTTCTCGTCGAAGGACGCACGCCGTCTCTTCAAAGGTACGATCGTTGCGGCCGGTGGGTTTACGCGGGAGAGCGCGGAGCAGATCCTCGTCGATGGTCACGCGGACCTTGTCGCGTTTGGCAGGTTGTTCGTTTCGAATCCGGATCTGCCTGAGCGTCTGCGCACAGGCGCGCCGCTCGCTCGCTACGATCGTTCGACCTTCTACGGTGGCGATGCCAGGGGCTATACGGACTACCCGTCGCTGATTGGTGAAGTGGTCGCAGGGTAATGCAAGACGGCAAAATTACGGGGTGTCATGGCTTGCCTCTTCCGACGCTACCGCTGCCCGTGCCGCCAGCTTGAGCGAGTTCGCGTCGTTGCGGAACAGCACTGGTTGCTCGCGCGCTCCGACATGCGTCGCGGCGCGCCGCACGACGCTGATTACCGCCGTTTCGTGCAACGGCGACATGTCGCAGACGGGGTCGGTATTCGCCGGGTCGCCGGTAAGCAAATACGCCTGGCAGCGGCAGCCGCCGAGGTCACGCTCTTTCTCGTCACAACTGCGGCACGGCTCCCTCATCCATCCATAGCCGCGGAAGCGATTGAACGCGTCGCTGTTGTACCAGATCTCGCGCAATGGCATCTGCGTTACATTTGGGAAGGTCATCCCCGGCAGGCTGCGCGCGCTATGGCAGGGCAGCGCCGCACCGTCCGGCGCAATGCCGAGGAATACCGCGCCCCAGCCGTTCATGCAGCGTTTCGGCCGGCGCTCGAAATAGTCGGGCACCACAAAGAGGATCTTGCAGCGTTCTCCATGTTCCCGGCGATAACGCTCCACCACAGCTTCCGCCTCTTCGAGCTGCTCGCGCGTCGGCATCAGTTGCGCCTGGTTCGTATGCGCCCAGCCGTAGTACTGTGTGTTTGCGAGCTCCAGATACTCGGCGTCCATCGCGAGGGCCATGTCGATGATCTTGTCGACGTGCGGCAAGTTGAAGCGGTGCAGCACGCAGTTGAGCACCATCGGGAAACCGTGTGCCTTGATCGATGCCGCGACGCGCCGTTTCAGGTCGAACGTACGCGTGCTGCTCAGGAAGTCGTTCAGTTGCTGTGTCGAGTCCTGGAATGACAGCTGGATATGATCGAGTCCTGCAGCTTTCAGGTCGTCGAGGCGCCTGTCGGTGAGGCCAATCCCGGACGTGATCAGGTTCGTATAGAAACCGAGCCTGTGCGCTTCGGCCACGAGAATCTCGAGATCGTCGCGCAAAAGCGGCTCACCACCGGAAAACCCGAGTTGTGCCGCGCCGAGCTCACGTGCTTCGCGCAACGCGGTGAGCCATTGCGTGGTGTCGAGCTCGCGACGGTGCGCAGTGTAGTCAACCGGGTTGTAGCAGAATACGCAATGCAGCGGGCAGCGGTACGTGAGCTCTGCGAGCAGCCAGAGCGGCGATGCGACCGCGGCGGGCGCAGCTTGAGGCGCTTCGTTGGCGACAGACTGGGCAAGATCGTTCATTGCGGAAAGGCCTTTTCGATTGAATCGAGCATGGTCCAAAGAATGTCGAGCTTGAACTGCAGGATCTCGAGCGCACGCTCCTGCTGTTCGCGCCGCGTGAAGTAATTCAGCGTCACCGCGAGGCCATGCTGCACGTCCCGTTGCGCGAGCGTAATGCGCGAGCGGAAATACGAGAGACCTTCCGGGTCGATCCACGGGTAGTGCACGGGCCAGGTCGCGAGGCGGTCGCTGTGGATCTTCGGCGCAAACATCTCAGTCAGCGACGAGCACACCGCTTCCTGCCATGGTGCGCGGCGGGCGAAGTTCACATACGCGTCGACTGCAAAGCGCACGCCGGGCGTCACGTGTTCGAGCGACCAAAGTTCGTCGCGCGTGAGGCCAACCGCGTCGGCGAGGCGCGCCCAGGTCTCGATGCCGCCTTCCTCGCCGCCATAGCCGTCATGATCGAGGATTCGTAGCACCCACAGGCGCCGTGTCGCGCGATCGGGACAGTTCGACAGGATCGCGGCGTCCTTGATCGGTATCGTGAGCTGATAGTAGAAGCGGTTCGCAACCCAGCCGCGGATCTGTTCGCGCGAGCAACCACCGACGTTCATCTTCACGTTGAACGGATGATGAATGTGATACGAGGTGCCTTTCGCGCGCAATTGCGCTTCGAATTCTTCGCGACTCCACGCTGGCTGCGCGGGGCCCGTGAGGCGCACCGGTGCGGTGCCGAAAGTATCTGTGGCGTTCATGCAAATCAGGCAATAGCGCCGCCGCCGTCAACGAGAACTGTCGATCCCGTCGCGTATGGCGTCGTAACGAGGTACACGATGGCGTTTGCGATATCTTCCGGCTGGCCGATGCGACGTGCGGGAAGTGAGGCTTCGGCGCTGTCATACATCTTCTGACGCGCCTCAGTGCCCAGCTTGTTCCAGAGGGGTGTTGTCACAAGACCCGGCGACACTGTGTTCACACGCACCGGCGCAAGCTCGAGTGCGAGACCTCGCGAGAGCGCCTCCAAAGCCGCATTAATGGCCCCCTGAAGGACTGCGTTCGGACTCGGACGCACGCTGAGGAAGCCAGACACGAAAGTGAGTGAGCCGCCGGAGGCAATGTTGACGGCGCGTGCTACCCGATACGCGCCCCAAAACTTGCTGTTCATCGCGGCGTAGGCGTCCGACAACTCGAGTTTGCGTGACGGGCCGCCGGGCGTCTGAGCTGCCGATATGACTACATGATCAAATTGCCCAGCGTCGTGAAGGAACGCCTCGACTTCAGCGTCGTTCGTTGTATCGAGCACGGCCGTCTGCGCCATATGACCAACCTGTGCGGCGGCTTCGCTTAGTCTTTGAGCGTTGCGCGACGCAATCAGGACGTTCGCCCCGATATTGGCCAACGCCCTGGCGGCCGCCAACCCAATCCCGGAACTTCCACCAACGACTAGTACCTTCTTTGACGTAAGCATATCCATATGCATTGCCTGGTAATTGACCGATTCTGATCACACCATTGTGGGCTTGGCCGACGGCGAGACATAGCCCGGAAACGACGCCGACGCTATCGCACTGCCCAATCGTACTTGTGCGTGCCGGGCGACGCATCTGAAGATCCGGAATAGCTGTTATTCCAGCGTGGGGGTTTCGCGACGAGGCAGACATGTGATTGGTCGCGATGCGGAGGTACGACGCGCATGAACATTTTTTTGACTTGATCTTGATCTCATGGGGTCGTCGACTGTTACACGGGTATTTGCCTCAGGTGCTAGTGGTCCGTGTACTTCCGGACAAAGCCAACGCTGCGGACGAATGAGCCAGGCCGCTAATACCGTAGTTGGACTCCTTTTATTGGCATGGAAGAAGATGTACTCGGCGCGCGCGCTCGGCACTCGGCGCGGACACAGGTCGTGTTTCGCGAAGCCGACCGGTGGATATTCGGCATAGTAGTTATTCCGGTCAGGAATGGCATAGAGCGCGTTCCGTTCGCATAGGATATCGAAGCAATAGGGTGTAGCGGGAAGCCGGTCGCGGTTAATGGAATGTGGTTTAACTTCCCGTTGGACCGGCGTAACACGACGACGCGGAAGAGGTGCAATTCTCGTCAGATCAATTCACCCCAAATGCCGATCCGCAACCTGGGGTTACGCGGTGAAGACCTGGTGAAGAGGTTGGGTCACGAGCTTAGGGTAATTCCCAGCAGAAAAGGACTTGGAGGCGAGAGCTTCGATGACTATGCTTAAATGGTCAATCGATAAGTAATGCATGGTTGAGAGACGGAACCACCTCTATCGATGCGTATGTGAGGTCCTGACGAAATGTCGAAAATCCGGGCCAGTGAAATACTGAAAATATCAGGGGTCCATAGGAGAATGGAAGAATGACTGCTTACGTTGTACTAACTCGAGAGGAAACGACAGACCCGGCAGAGCTCGAGGCATATGCGAGGGAGGCTCCGG
The DNA here is from genome assembly GCF_050435685.1 of Paraburkholderia sp. GAS448. Taxonomy (NCBI): domain Bacteria; kingdom Pseudomonadati; phylum Pseudomonadota; class Betaproteobacteria; order Burkholderiales; family Burkholderiaceae; genus Paraburkholderia; species Paraburkholderia sp. GAS448. The sequence goes on along the minus strand of NZ_JBNDKT010000004.1, from coordinate 339,773 downwards.
CGGCCGCCGAGGGTCACAGGATTTCGTTCCTGGCCCTATACGGAAAGCAGGAGATGCTTGAGGGCTCGGCAATTGAAGGGGCCGTCATTCTCCGGTTTCCGACGTTTGAAGAAGCAAAGCAATGGTACGTAAGTCCAGCCTATCAGAGGGCCGCCGCGCATCGGCATAGCGGGGCAAGGTACCGCGTCTTCATCGTAGAGGGCTCCGACTAAACAGGGATGCGGTATGTGAGAAAGGGATGGTGCCGGGTAAGCGCCAATTTTCCGTCGATTGGACCTGAATGCCTCGCCCGAAGTCAGACGGGCGGGGTGCGCGAGCGATGATCGACGAGCCGCCCCATGTCGAAGAATCTGGTCGCCCCAGGGCGCTTTTCGCAATAGTAACTTTAACGTCGTTGGAGATAAGCAATGCCGTCCGTCTTTGAGCCACTGAAAGTTGGGGACGTCGCGATACGCAACCGGATCATAATGTCGCCCCTCACACGCTGCCGGGCTGGAGAAGGCGGGGTACCGGTGCCGATCAACGCAAGGTACTACGCTCAACGCGCGAGTGCCGGTCTGATCATCTCCGAAGCCACGAACATTAGCGCTCGGTCCTGCGCGTTTGAGTATGCACCGGGTATCTGGAATGACGACCAGGTGGATGGCTGGCGACTCGTCACAGACGCCGTTCATAAAGAAGGCGGTCGAATATTTCTTCAGCTTTGGCACTGCGGGCGAGTTGGCGCCGAGGGCCTTCTCGGCGGGCAACAGCCGTTGTCACCTTCAGGCGTGAATGATGATCTCGATGCCTTGCAGGTGTACGGGCTGCTGAGAAATGGAAATTACGTGAGGATCGCAGCCACGCCGTCGCGGGCGATGAGCTTGAAGGAGATTCACGAAACGGTCGAGGAATACAGAGTAGCGGCTCGCAACGCGATCGACGCGGGCTTTGACGGCGTTGAGGTGCACGCCGCGAATGGATATCTTCCGCATCAGTTTTTCTCGCCAACGATAAACACGCGGACAGACGAATACGGCGGATCGACGGACAACCGGACCAGAATCCTCCGCGATGTATTAGACGCCATCGGGACGGTAGTGCCGATGCGCAAGGTGGGTGTGCGGATTTCGCCGACAGCAGGCTACAACAACGTTCGCGACCCACATCCTGCCGACACGTATAAACGGGTTGCGCAGATACTCCTGGAGTACGAGGTGGCATACACGCACATTTGCGATATCAATGCGTGGACCGGTTCTCCGGATCTTCCGGAACTGCTCAGGATGGTGAGGCCCCACTATAGTGGTCCGATCATCGCGAATGCGGGCATAACGCCGGAAGCGGCTGAAGAGTTGATTGCGGGAAAGGGCGTGGACGCGGTGGCTTTTGGCCGAATGTTTCTGGCGAATCCTGATTTACCAGCTCGAATCGCCCAGGGCGGCCCATACAATGACTTGCGCTACGTGGGGCTATACGGCGGTGGCGAAATGGGATACACGGACTACCCCGTGCTCGAGGAACGCGCCGCCTGAGGGGTGGTGAGGCAACCTGAAGACTGCGCACTTTCGTGCTGCCCGCGGATCCAAGAATCGCGAGAGACAATCAGTAGTGCAGATGGATCGAGTTGAAGAGAACTCGAGCGTATAGGCGTTTTGGCAGAAAACATTTACATGGGAATCCGCTGTTGGCGGAGACCGCATCAATGTTGGCGGCTGAATGGGATTTGGCCCTCGACACATAAATCAATGGAGGAGCAAATTGAAACGATATCTGAGAGCGTCGCTCGCAGTAGCGGCTTTTGCCTGTGCGACTTCGGCAGTCGTGGCAGGAGAAGGGGACTGGCCAAGCTATAACCGGACTTTGAACTCAGACCGGTATTCACCACTTACGGAGATCAAAACTGGAAACGCCAGTAAGCTGAAGGTGCTTTGTACCTACGACACAGGAGAGCATACGAGTTTTCAGACAGGCATCATCGTTGTAAAGGGGGCATTGATCGGGACGACGGAAAGAGACACTTTCTCGATCAATCCCTCGACTTGCAAGGAGAACTGGCGTGTGCACGAGGAATATACGCCGGCAAGTCCTCTAAAGGTCAACCGCGGCGCGGCGTACCTTGACGGGCGGATCTTTCGGGGCACTCAGGACGGCCGGGTCATAGCCTACGATTTCAAGACTGGCAAACGGCTGTGGGTGACTACCATCGCCGATGCAGCGACGCTGCATGAGTCGGTTCCTGCGGCACCTATCGCGTGGGATGGCATGGTCTTTATTGGCCAGGCTGGCGGCGATAACAAAGGGGTGAAGGGAAGAATGTACGCCCTCGATGCGGCCACAGGAAGCATCGTGTGGGAGGCATATCTTGTGCCGAGGAGACCCGGGGACGTCGCTCGCGGGCCGGCCGCCCCTGAACTTCCGTACGCGGCGGCCAGCTGGAAGAATACTCCGGACATTCCGATTTCCGGTGGCGCAACCTGGACGTCTTATTCGATCGACCCGCAAACCGGGACGCTTTACATACCTGGCGGAAATCCGGCCCCGGATTTTGTTGCTGCTGTGCGAGAGGGTGACGATCTGTTCGCGGGTTCGTTAGTCGCGCTTGATGCAAAAACGGGCGCCTATCGACATCATTGGTCGCTTGTGCCGCATGACTGGCACGATTGGGATGTGGACACGGCGCCATCGATCGTGAAGACGAAGTCGGGCAAAGAGATGCTGTTCGAGGCCCCAAAGAATGGCTACCTGTATGGGATCGACGTGGCGTCATCAAAGATTTCGTACAAGGTTCCCGTCACTCGCATGGAGAATACGGACGCGAGTTTCTCTCCCGACAAGAAGGAACACGTCTGTCCCGGCTCGATCGGCGGCGCCGAATGGAACGGCCCCGCTTACGATCCAAAGAACGACCTGGTGTTCACCGGTGAGGTGGAGCATTGCTTCATGGTCGTCACGCAGACCGGCGCCGAGGTAAAAGCCGTTAAGAAGGGTGATATCTGGCCGGGTATGGAGACGAAAAATCCGCTGGACGTTTGGGGGAAATATGACTCGGCGAGCGAATGGGCTGGCTGGTTGTATGCCAGTGACGCGGAAACAGGTAAGTGGAAGTGGCGTGTAAAGACCAACTTCCCCATTCTTGGTGGGGTGACACCGACCGCTGGCGGCGTCGTCTTTTTCGGCGATATCGGCGGTAACTTCTATGCTTACAACGCTGCGACTGGGCAACAGTTGTTGAAGGTGGACCTGGGTGGAGCGGCTATCGGCGGGGGGGTGATCACTTACGTTGACGCCGGTAGTCAAAAGGTAGCGATTGCAGCCGGAATGACGTCGCCGGTCTGGCCTGTAAAGGTCGCGACGGGGAAGGTCGTGGTATTGGGCTTGTAGCCCGGGGAAGGTCGCACAGTTCATAAGGGCGCGGCCCGCCGCATTGGCAAACTGGAGTCGCGGCGGGTTCCGGAACCATGGGCTTAAAGTGCGCACCTGGCACTCTGTTGGTGGACATCGTTTTCAATCTATCGATGGCGCTGCAGCGCCGCTTAACATGAAGATCAAGATACTCGGGTCGTCCGCGGGCGGCGGCTTTCCGCAGTGGAACTGCAACTGCGGCAATTGTGAAGGCGTGCGGCGGGGTTCCGTTCGTGCGACGCCGCGCACGCAATCGTCAATTGCAGTCACCGCGAACGGCGAGGACTGGTTGCTTGTCAACGCATCACCTGACCTGCTCACGCAGGCCGCCGCCAATCCCGACATGCAACCGGCGCGACGGATCCGGGACAGCGGCATCGCAGCGGTCCTCGTGGTGGACTCGCAGATAGACCACGTAACAGGGCTGTTAATGCTGCGCGAGCGGAGCACGCCGTTGCCACTGTATACCACCGACGCGGTATGGGACGACCTGACCGGCGGCTTCCCTGTCGCACCGATCTTGTCGCATTACTGCGGCATAGAGCGTCGAAGCGTTGCGCTCGACGGCGAACCTTTTGAAGTTGCCGGTCTGTCTGGAGTGCAGGTTACGGCGCTCCCCCTCAACAGTAAGGCGCCGCCTTACTCGCCGCATCGCGAGACACCAGTGCGCGGCGACAACATCGGCCTCGTGATTACAAACCGGTATACCGGCAGGCGCGTGTTCTACGCACCCGGGCTTGGTGTGGTCGGCCCTCAGGTGCTCAAAGCGATGCGCGACGCAGACCTTTTACTTGTGGACGGCACGTTTTGGACTAGCGACGAGATGATCCGTCTGGACCTTTCGGACAAGACTGCCGCCGACATGGGCCATTTGCCGCAGTCGGGACGCGGCGGGATGATCGAGGTGCTCGATTCCATCGGACCGCGTAATGTCGAAGACGTCAAAGGCGTTGCATCGCCGCAGCCAGTGCGCAAGGTGCTTATCCATATCAACAATACGAACCCCATTCTTGTCGAGGACGGTTCCGAGCGCGGCGTGCTTGTCGATCACGGTATCGAGGTTGGTAGCGACGGTATGACGTTTGAGCTTTGATTCTAAGGGGATTGCCCGGAATGAAAGATACATCGAAGGGGCTTTCCGAGAGCGACTCGGAATCTGCGCGTCCCACGCTACGCGCGCTGTTTCGCCTCCAGTTCGAGCCGGCCCAGGACGCGTTTGTACTGCTGTATCCGGAAGGCATGGTAAAGCTCAATCAGAGCGCTTCTGAAATCATCAAGCGTTGCGATGGTACACGCGGGGTGAAACAGCTTGTAGCTGAAGTTGAATCGACCTTTAACAGGGTCGGCCTTGCCCATCCAATCAACGCATTTCTGGCAGAGGCAACCGCGCGAGGCTGGGTGGAGTGGATAGCATGACGGAGAGGGCGACATCTCACGCGAGCTTGCGAGACACTATGGGTCGCGCAATGACGGAACCTGAGAGAGGGCGGCAATGACCCATCCAGGTATCTCCGTGTTGCTCGTCGACGATCATGCCGTCGTGCGCGAGGGCTATCGGCGGCTGCTCGAGTCAGAAGCGGATCTTCATATATGCGGCGAGGCTGCCGACGCCACGCAGGCTTATCAACGCTTCTGCGCGCTAAGCCCGAACGTCGTGGTTATGGACGTATCGTTGCCCGGAGCGAGCGGTGTCGAGGTAACGCGGCGCATGCTCGCACGATCGTCCGCGGCGCGTATTCTCATGTTTAGTGTGCGTGACGAAGTGATCTTCGTGCGGCACGCACTGAACGCTGGCGCGCTGGGGTACGTCACAAAAGCGAGCGGTCCCGAGATGCTCGTGGAGGCGGTCCGCGCGGTTGCGCGCGGTACCCGATATTTGAGCGCTGATGTTATTCAGGGGCTGGCGACAAGCGACGCGCTTCGTGAAGCGACGTCGGGTCGCAGTCTATCCGCGCGTGAATTTGAGGTACTCCGGCTGCTCATGCAGGGGTACACGCTGCCGATCATCGCCGAGAAACTTGGTTTAAGCGAAAAGACTGTTGCAAACCATCAGTCGGTGATCCGCAATAAGTTCGGCGCCAATAATGGCGTGCAGCTCGCGCGCATGGCGGACCGTCTCGGAATGCAATTCTCGACCGGCGCGGTCGGCTTCACGTAAGCGCCCCGGGTTTCTTGCGGGGCGATCGTGCTCCGCTGGCATTCACTTTAACTCAGGAGTTTCCAATGGACACAGGACGTATTCCCAAGGCTAGAGGACGCATTTCGAAGAATCGCATGGTTTTATCGCTACTTGCGGTGATTGTTTTGGCAGTTGGCGCTTGGGCAGCGTCGGATCCAAATGAAGCAATAGACGATGCAGGTCTCGTGATGAACTATTTCCGCAGCCTGACGGCCCCCGCAGGCACGACGACAACAGAGACAAATCCGAACAATTAGCGTTCGGGAACACACAGCGCGCTCTCCACGACAATGTTGGTGAGTCTTGTTTTGAATCTAAAAACGAAGCACTCCAAAGTATATAAGATCAGAGCATCGGGAAATTACTATCTTTACGGATGCCTGGAACAGGCTACACTAGGTCAGTCTGTGGGGCACAGGGTTTGAAATTCACCACGTACGTGGGCGGCTCTGTGTTCTGGTGGATCCTTACCGGAATCCACTCGGATTGTAGATTCAGATGGGCAGATACGATCCCGCAGATTGCGCTTCAATCCAGCTGCGGCTGATTGATGTTGCAAGGTAAGGAGTTTATTTCCGTAACGTTATCCCGCCAGGGACTTGAAGGAGCAAACATGGAATGGACGATGCCGTCATATATTGACATGCGGTTTGGTTTTGAAATTACGATGTATATCGCGGTTCGCTGAGCCCGAGAGAACGGTTCCTCCTAAAAAGGGGGGACCGTACGTCTAATCGCTCGCGCCGGTCGAGGCTGCGCGACACAGGGAGGTCAATCATCGGGAGCTGATGTCTCACCCGCTCTTCTCGATGACGTAGTCTCATTCGTCCGGCGACGCTTGTCAGACCCAACACAGAAACTGTAGCAGTGTCGTCTGGTGCGTCGGCGTTGATCCGAAAACAACGCGCGTGATTGCTCCTCGTGGCCCCTGGAATCTCCAGCAATCTCGGCCAACCACTGAACTCCCCATTCCCTCCCGGAATGGTAACTATTGCCTCGGAACCTCTACTGTCCAACTACGCTTGGAGCCAATATGTCGTCAATTCAACACACTTTTGAGGGTGACGTCATGAACAAGCTCTTCAGCCATACGAAGGTCGGACATTTCCAGCTGCAACACCGTGTTGTGCTCGCTCCGCTCACGAGAATGCGAACTGAACCGGGGAATGTCCCGGGTGATCTCATGGTCGAGTACTACACGCAGCGTGCGACGGACGGTGGGCTGCTCATTACCGACGCGACGGCTGTATCGCAACTCGGCATTGCTTACGTTGACGCGCCCGGAATTTATACCGAGGAACACGTCAAGGGCTGGAAGCGGGTAATCGACGCCGCTCATGCCAAGGGTGCCCGCATATTCCTGCAAATGTGGCATGCCGGACGTCAGGCGCATCCAGCCAATACCGGCGGCGTCACGCCCGTTGCGCCGTCCGCATTGCGTTCGCTTGAGTACGCCGCCATTCGCGACGAAAATGGCCAGATTATCGAGGCGGAACTTGTCGTTCCCCGCGCGCTCTCGACGGATGAGGTTTCGGGCATTGTCGAGCAATTCCGTCGGAGTGCCGTGCTTGCAAAGCAAGCTGGATTCGACGGCGTCGAGCTCCACGCCGCCAACGGTTACTTATTCGAGCAATTTCTGCTCGATGGGACGAACCACCGCAACGACGTGTACGGCGGTTCGATCGAGAATCGCGCCCGGTTTCTTTTCGATACGCTCGATGCTGTCGTTTCCGTGTGGGGTCCTGGCCGCGTGGCGGTTCGCCTTTCGCCGAGCGGTACATACGGCACGATGTCTGACAGCAATCCGCATGCGACGTTCGGTTATGTGGCCGAGCGGCTGAATGAGTACGATCTTGCCTACGTGCATGTGATTGAGCCTCGTATCCGGGGCATCGTGGAGCAGGAAACGAGCGAGTCAGACGTTTCAGCGAAGGACATTCGCCGGATTTACAAAGGCACAATCATCGCCGCCGGCGGCTTCACGCGCGAGAACGCTGAGCAGATTATTAGCGACGGGCATGCGGACCTTGTCGCTTTCGGGCGGATGTTCATTTCTAATCCGGACCTTCCCGAACGGCTGCGTACCGGTGCGCCGCTCAATCGCTATGATCGTTCGACGTTTTACGGTGGCGACGCACCTGGTTACACAGACTATCAGCCTCTGTCCGAGGATGTAGCGGCCTGATCGGATTCATGGGGACGGCAGCGGGGTGGGGCAGTCTTCGACGGCTCCGTCACCTTGAGTGTATCGAAGGGGTCCTTTGCGAATTCGACGCCGCCTGCCGACATTCAGGCTATCCAGGCGAATATTGCTTCCGCCTGGCGACAATCGTTGAACGCAGTGACGCGTGCCTACTGCCTGAGGTCTATGAATGAACCCGCGCCGCCTGACACCGTCCATGTCGTTGCTCATGGCATTCGACGCGACAGCTCGGCACTCGAGTTTTACCCGCGCAGCAGCTGAGCTGGCGCTGACTCAGAGCGCCGTAAGCCGCCAGGTTCAAGCGCTCGAAGAACTGCTTGGAGTGGTGTTGTTTCGGCGTATCAATCGCAAACTACTCGTCACAGCAATCGGTTCGGCTTACCATCGGGAGATCAGTGGTGCGTTGCAGAGGGTCCGAAGTGCATCGCTTCACGCGATTGCTTCAGCAACAGGGCGCGGCACAATAGATCTTGCAGCACTGCCCACGTTCGCAAGCAAATGGCTGGTTCCCCGGTTAAGTGATTTCTACGCCAAACACAGCGGTATCCTGATCAATCTTCATTCCAGAATCGGCCAGTTCGATCTGGCGGAAGAGGGGATGGACGCTGCGATCAGCGTAGGTGATAGGGCATGGCCTGGTCTGACTTCGTATCGCCTGCGAGACGAAACGCTCCTACCGATCATCAGCCCAGCACTCGCGGCTGCGGCGCCAGTGAATGAACCGGCGGATATGTCGCGGCATCTGCTTTTGCGCGTCGCCACGCGACCGGATGTCTGGGGGCGATGGTTCGAAGCTCAGGGGCTTGTTTCTGAAGCGATGAACCTCGGGCCACAATTTGAATTGACTTCTCACCTGATTGAGGCAGTATCGTGCGGTATCGGCGTCGGCCTGGTTCCGAGCTTCCTCGTCCAGGACGAGCTTCGCAGCGGTGCAGTGCGGGTCGCCATCGAGCGGCCCCTTAAGACTGGGTTGAGCTACTTTCTGCTTCTTCCGTCACAATCTGCGCCGTTGCCACAATTGCTGACGTTCAAACACTGGATTTTGTCGATGGCTATGGACGGCGAAGCCTCCGTCGAGGATTGACCGGTTCGTCTCCTGTCCATCCATGGTGCGGCTTGGCATGGGAATCAACTAGTCGCGAAAGTATTGATATTCGAATTAACAACATGGTTGTCGTCGTCACTGCATTGACAATTCAACGGGTCGCGCGCTCCTTAGCGATTCAGAGGCCGCCGTCATCACAGCCACGTTTCGAATCATTTGGCTTACAGAAATCTGATAGGGCGCGTCGCTGGTCACGGCGTGGCAAAAGCTCTCCAGATTTGCCCTCACCGAATCGTTCCAACCGTGCACGATGGTCCTTTCCGTACCATTCGCACGACGTAGTGTGGTGAGGCTGGCGCCACGGGCGTCAGGATGCGCCAGGTTTCGAACCTCCACCCAGCCGGCGGTCCCGAAGACAGCGAACCGCATATACAACGGCGTTTCAAGTATGGAACTGACGTATCCGGTTGCTCCACTCGAGAAACGAAGATGTAGTGAAAGCGCCTTGCTCACTGCGTCGGCGTCGCGGCGAGGCGATACGGCGTACACCTCGGTGACGTCACCGAGCATATCTAGCAAGAGGTCCGTCAAGTGAATGCCCGTGGCGGTCATCGGCAGGGGGGCAAGATCAGTGTCGGCAAATCGCCAGTTTTCAGCTGGAACGTTAGCCAGCTTGTCGTGGCTGAAGCTCGCCTCGGCGTGAAGGACGGTTCCCAGATCACCGCGATTTATGAGCGCGCGCAACTCCACCATCGCGGTTTCAAAGCGACGCTCATGCCCGAGGCCCAATCGGACGCCTGCCTTCTCACACGCCGCGGCACACTTGATCGCATCGTCGACGGTGAGCGCCAGCGGCTTCTCGCAGAAGATGTGCTTTCCCCGCGCAGCAGCGTTCATGACCTGTTGGGCGTGCAGGGCGTGCGGTGTAGTCAGCACCACCATTTGAATGCTTTCGTCGTTTAAAACGCTCTCGAAGTCTATTGTGAATGGCACGCTGTAGGCGTCGGCCACTGCCCGCTGAGCGTTTCGACTACCAACCGCAGCAGCGAAGCGGAGCACGTCGGACCCCGCCATTTGACGCATTAGATGCTGTCCCCACCACCCGAGCCCGACAATCGCTGCGTTTATCGCCACGACTCGACCTCCAGGACGTAAAGGCCGCCGTTGTAGTCGGTGGAATAGACGATGCCGTTCGAATCCACGAACACATCGGCAGACTGGATAACTCGCGGACGGTTCGGACGCTGATCGATCAGACGCGTCGGTACGGGTGGCACCCACGCGGCGATTTCCACTGGCCGGTACGGATCTCGCACATCAAACGCACGTACGCCGGCGTTCTGATATGTTGCGAAAATAATTTCGGAGCTGACAAACGACCCCGGACGGTTCTCGTGCAAGTTGTGGGGCCCGAAGTGTCCGGCCTTCGATTTGTAGTCGGACTCCGTCGGCGTTGGAAATGTCGAGATGCTTACCGGATTGCGTTTCTCACGGACGTCGAACATCCAGATAAACTTCTCACCATCTTCTTGATGGTCAAGAACCGCTTCGTCGAGCACGACCAGCAGATCACGATCCGGGAGTGGCAAGCAGTTGTGCGTGCCTCCGCCGAATGGGGGCGACCAGTTTCGATGTGCGATCAATTTCGGCGCCGATTGATCAGCCACGTCCAGGATGACCATCCCGGCATCCCTCCAGGCACAATACGCCGTATCTCCGTGAACGATCGGGTGGTGCAGACCATTCCGTCTGGAGCCATCCCACGTAGGCACCTCTCCACCGGCGACATGCATGCCAGGCAACCAGAATCTGCCCGCTTCTTTCGGGTTCCGGGGATCGGACATATCGATGGTGATGAAGATATAGTCCGTATATCCATCAAGCAGAGCCGACGCGTAGGCCCAGCGGCCTCCGGTGTACCACAGACGGTGAATTCCGCCGCCCTCCACGGGCATAAAGCCGATTTCGCGCGGAGCGTCCCCCTTTGAGATGTCATAGACGGCGAGTCCTGCGCGCCAATGACGTCCAGTGCTCGGTCTGCTGGCCGTGCCTACCTTCTGACCGAGCGCGCCCCTATAGTACGCGCGCTCGTCCTGAAACTCGGTCGCCGCGAACATGTCTTTGGCGTTAATCACGAGCAGCAGATCATCGTGCGTCTGCAGGTGGATATTCCAGGTGTCAGGCGCAGCCGGTACATAGTTGACCGGGGTCGGTTTCGCAGGATCCCGTACGTCAATGACGCTGAATCCTTTTGAGAACATGTGGCCCACGTATGCGTAGCCGCGATGCACCATGAGCTGTACGCCGTCAGGGCGACCACCCTGGTCTGAGTGACCAATGATGCGCATGTTTCTCGAAAAATCGGGGACTGGAAGGTCGAAAATAGGCATCTCAATCTCTCTAGTTGCGTTGCATGTCCGGCGTCGCCGGGACGTCAGTGCAGCCAACAATCAGTGCGCTTTGAGAAAGTCGGAAGAAGCCGTGTTCTTAAGAATGCCGTGGACACTATGAAACTCTTCCCAATGCGGGTCGTGAGGCGCGTTATCAGCGTGCTGCGGCATCAGCAGATACTCGCCGAGCGTCCGGCCACGCTCCACCGCTTTTAGACCTACGTCCAAACGGTGCTTTTCGAACTTCTCCAGTGCCTGTTCGACCGGCACTGAAGGGTCACGCAGAACATTGGCGAGTTCTTGCGCATCCGCTGCGGCTTTGGCGACGCCCATACCAATGTGCGGACGGCCAACGGAAGCGGCATCGCCGATCAGTGCAACGCGGCCGAATACCATCTGTGGAGAGAAGTGGTCATAGATCGGCGTGAAGAAGGGGCGGGGGATAGCCATCAACGTGTCACTAAACGACGGCGGAAGCTGGGCCTTGGCGGCGCGCCTGATCTCGTCGATCAGATCCTGGCGAACCTTTGGAGGTGCGATCGAAACCGGGTGGTAAGCTCCAGTTTCGTCCACCAGCATTGTCTCGAGTGTTTCCTTGTCGACCGGTCGGTACCAGACCCAGTTGTACCTCCGGCGGCCTCGCTCAAGCGCGTGATCCTGTCCGGGAATCGGGTACCCGATGATCTTGTTGTTCGGCGGCAGGAAGAACGCGAACTTGTCGAAGATCATGTCTCTCGCGGACTTTGGCATGGCGCTCTCATCTGCGACACCGCGCCAGATCACGTAGCCAGCATAGATTGGCTGAACATCCGGCATATAGATGTCTCGAATGACCGAGCGATATCCATCTGCTGCAATCAGAAGATCGGCCTTCTCGACGCGTCCGTTCGAAAAGCGGGCCGTCACGCCTGAGGCGGACTGTTCGACGGATTGCAGGTTGCAGCGCAAATGATGATGCCCACCCGGGATCGTCGCGCGCATCAGCTGGTGGAGCCTATCCCACGAAGTCACAATCTGCGGATAGTGCAGCTGTTCGATCACCTGGTCATTTTTGTCAATTGCGATTCGCTCGTTGATCGCGACACCAAGCTGGTCGATGTTTGCGCCGCTTTCCACCAGTGCGTCCAGAAGTTCGCGGTGCGTGACAATTCCCGCCCCGCGTCCAAACAACTCCACGTCAGAACGTTCGAACAGATCGACTGACCAACCGGCCTTGCGTAGCAACGCGGTCGCAAAGAGTCCAGCCATGGAAGCGCCGATGACCAGCGCCCGCCGCGGGGACGACGGATTTTGATGTTGATTCATTGCTTCACCTCACCACAAAATGCGTTTTTGATGACGACGTTTGTCGGCTTTGCCGGAATTCCTGATTGAAACTACGTGGCCGTGGCGGCCGGCTACGACTGGCGGCCTGTTCTCTGCACTCATCGAAGCCGGGAGAAATCAAAGAAGCTCATGAGCACAATGGCGACACACGGGGGCGCGAATACCATCACGTTGGCGGCGACGGACCAGCCCCACATTTCCACGAGCTTCCCAAAGAGAAATCCTGCGAACGGCCCGCTTATATAGAATCCGGCCATCGCCGCCGATACGGCGTATCCAATTTGTGCGGGATGGGCGCTGCGCTGAATGATGGACACGAAGCGGGCATAGAAAAAGCCACTGACCATCAGACCGAACACGAAGGAGAGAACCGAGTGCGTAAGCAGGCGTGACGCACCATTGAAAAGGGCAAAACTCACTGCTGCCAGGACCGCGAGACAAGCAAAGACACCCATTTTTCCGAGGCGGTCACCCGCCCAGCCACCAACGACCGCACCCATTGCGCCAAGTCCGTACATCCCCAATGCGGAGCCCGCGGCTACCGGCGAGTAACTCAGATGCTCCCGAAGGAACGTCGCGTAAAGCGCCGAGTACGAAAAGAAAGCCAGTCCGACTAGCGCAAACGAGATTGAACCAAGGAGCACGTTTCGATTGAGCAGTCGGGGAACTTGTTCACGCGTCGTCCGAACCGCGTCAGTAGTACCGCTACCCGGTTCCGAAGCCTCGATAAAATCGGAAGGAATGAGGAACAGGACCGCGACGGCAATGAGAATCCCGGCGGCGCCGAAAAGGTACATCGGGATCTGCCACGATCCAAACCACGCACTCAGACGTGTGCCGGCGATCGGGCCTACGAGCGCTCCAAAGCCGAAAAACGCCTGCATGACCCCCATTGCTGCACCGCGGCTCCGGCCGAAATAGCTCCCCATGCAGCTAAAGATTGTCGCAATCTGCAGCGCTTCTCCAACCCCCGTAAAAGCACGAAAGACCGACAGGCTGATGAAACCCTGTGCGAACGGTGTGGCGAGTGTAAAGAGCGAGTAGCCAATGAGACCCCCGACGAGAATCGATCGGCGCTTGAAGCGTGCAAGAAACCACCCGCTGACCGCCCCGAAAATGGCGACGTTGATCGTAAACACGGTACTGGCGAATCCTGACTGAGCCAGGGTCAAGCCATAGGTGGCCCGAATTTCGCCGAGCAAGGCGGGGAACACCTGGCGGTCCATGGCGTTAAACATGTACGAGACGCCGAGCAAAACCATAACGAATACAAGGGAAGTCTTCGTCAACTTTCTGGCTGATACAGACGCAGGCGCCTGCCCAGCGTAACTTTCTAAACTGTTCATGCTTGTCTCCTCATTGAATCCTCGTGCGGATCCAGGATGTCTCCAGCTTTCTTGTCTGTCGCGTCGACTTACGTCTATACAGCGCGCCGCAGGCTTGTTGCTATCAGGGAGTGGCAAGGGCCTGTCGTCCCTTTCCCAGCTTAGTGGAGCAGGACAGGTTGCCAAGAGTTCAGACCATGCATGACAAACCGAACGTCGTTTAGCCGCTTCATCAGGTCCCGGCCCAACTCGTCTGCAAGCGAAGTCAGTGGTGGCCGTACGACCGACCATGTGGACGTGTTAGTGATTTTCGAAATCACGTATTTCATGGCGGGTATCATCGGCACCGACGTAAAGATTTCGCGGATGGCCAACGCTGCAGCCAATGTATTCGTCGGCTCACCCGAAATCAGTGCGGTGTATAGCTCGGCGAGGCCGCGCGGATTCATGTTTGCCGTTGCGCTGATACAGCCGGCACCGCCGATTTCTACGGCCCGAGCCAGGAACGCTTCACTTGCCGGAAAGACGTCAAATCCATCCGGCCCGAAGGTGCGAATCATCGACTCGGTATTCGCCCAGTCTCCTGAAGAATCCTTTGCGCCACGAACAACTCCCGGATAGCGGCTGATCAGACGCTCGATGAGTGTCAGGGTAATCGGGACCTGGGTGAATTGCGGGATATGGTAGAGATAGATTCTTAAGCGCGAGTCCGAAACCGAGTCGATGACCCGGGAAAAATAGTCGAACAGGCCGTTCTCCGACGGATTCCTGAAATAATACGGTGGCAACATGAGAACACCGGCCGCTCCCATGTTGACGGCGTGGCGGGTTAGCTCCACCGTCTCCTTCAGCGAAGATGTGCCCGTGCCGGGCATCATTTTTCCGGCCGGCAGTCCAGCGCCGATCAATGTGTCAAGCAGCGACATTCGTTCGGAAAACGACAGCGACGCTGCTTCCGAATTGGTTCCAAACACAGCCAGGCCTGCGCCGGCGTCCACAAGCCATCTGCAGTGCGCAATGAATGCGCGCGTGTCTACTTCCAGATCGTATCCGAACGGAGTCACGACAGGAGCAAGTAAGCCGCGAATGGGCTGGTGCGTATGGGTCGTCAGGGTGGATGTCACAATGCACTCCTTGAAAGTACGGTACGTCGCTGTCGCTGGCCCAGTTTTATGCACCTTCCGCTGACGCTTCCGCAGCCACGGCATTCCCGCCGTCCGACTGGGCGTCGGCACGGTGGTGCGCAATCTTTAGAAGCTCAGCGAAATGCACGACCTGGCGACCGGTCTTTTGCTGGATCTGCTCCCGGCAACTAAAGCCGTTTGTCAGAATGAACGCCTGCTTCGGGGCCCCCCGCACAGCGGGCAACAGCACGAGTTCTCCCACATTCGTCGAGATCTCCTCGTGCCCTGGATCAAAACCAAATGAACCCGCCATCCCGCAGCACCCGCTATCGAGCCACGTCGCCTTTACACCCATCGCAGTGAGAATGGCTTTTTCACCCGTCACGCCGAAGAGGGACTTCTGATGGCAGTGCGCATGGACGATTACCTCGGCGTCAAATTCGGGCGGTCGATATCCGCTCACATTGAGAAAATCGCCAAGCAGGAAAGCGTTGTCGGAGAGGACCTTCGCCCGCGGATCATCCGGGAACATCTTCAGCAGTTCGTCCTTGAACACCGACATGCATCCGGGCTCGAGGCCGACAAGCGCGACTGCCGCATCGTCTCCATCAAACATGGGAGACAACGTATCGAGAATCGCCTGCAAACGCTCACGGGCTGCGTCGAGGTAACCATAGTCGTAGAGAGGCCGACCGCAACAGAGGCGTCGCGAGGGCAACTGCGCGTCAAAGCCAGCAATCTCGAGTATGTCGACTGCGGCATTGGCGATTTCTGGATGAAAGTGCTCGCAGAAGGTGTCCACCCAAAGCACCACCTTCTTCAGTGATCGCGAAGGCTTTGCATGGCGACGTTTGTGCATTCTGCTGTGCGTTTGCGTCGCGAATCGCGGCAGCGTCCTACCCGAAGCAACGCCGGCGATCCGCTTTGCAACGGACGAAATGACCGGCGTTTGCGTCAGCGCATTCGCGAGACCAGGCAAGCGGCCGGCGAGGGGCGCCCAGTCGCCGATGCGGCCCATTGATATCGCCTGCCGAGGACGTCTGCGACCTTCGTAATAGTGGGAGAGAAATTCGGCCTTGTAAGAGGCCATGTCCGTGTGTGTCGGACAGTCGCTCCGGCAACCTTTGCACGAGAGGCAAGTATCCAGCGCCTCCTTCACTGACTCGCTTTGCCAGCCTTCGTGAATCAGATCGCCCTGCAACATCTCCCAAAGAACTCTTGCGCGGCCTCGAGTCGAAAAACGCTCGTCGTGCGTCGCACGATAGCTGGGGCACATCGTGTTCCCCTTCTCGGCGCGACAACGCCCCATCCCAACGCAACGCTCCACCGCTCGCTGGAAGCCGTTTCCTTCCGGGCTCCTGAACTGAAGTCTGGTCGAGAAGTTCACGACCTTGTAGGCCGGACCCATGCGCAGATCTTCGTCGAGACCGCGAGCATCCACCACTTTTCCGGGATTCATGCGACCCTGCGGATCCCAGATCTTCTTGAAGGTACGCATCGCCTCTATCAGTTCGTCACCGAACATGATTGGAAGCAGTTCACCTTTTGCCTGGCCATCGCCGTGTTCACCTGACAACGAGCCGCCGTAATCGACGACGAGCTGCGCGGCTTGCCGTGCGAACCGTCGATAGCCAAGTACCCCTTGTGCATCCCTCAAGTCAAAGGTGATACGTGCGTGGACACACCCATCGCCGAAATGTCCGAACAGCGATGTCCTGTATCCGTAACGATCTACCAATGCCTGGAAAGCACGCAGGTAGTCCCCGAGTCGATGAGGATCCACGGCCGCATCTTCCCAACCGACTTTGGGATCCGGCTCCCCCGGGGTGATCGACAGTTGTGTACTGGAGGCGCCGTTCTCGCGGATCGACCAGATCCGCCTTTGGTCCTCGCGGCTCACAAGGAGTTTGCTGGTCGGAACCGGTCCGTTGCCCCGATCCAGAATCTTTGCTGCGGCGCGATTCGCGTTGGCAAGCGCGTCTTCAGGACTTTCGCCACCGAATTCCATGAGAACCCACGCATCGCCCTCAGGCAACATCGCAATCTCGGCGGCGGCCAGTTTTCGTGCTTCGAGTCCTCGAATGATTTGACGGTCGAGGCCTTCAATCGCAAGCGGGGAGCACTGCAGAAATTCCGGCACCGCGTCCGCGGCGACATAGATATCGGGAAATCCCAGTGCGAGAACGACGCGATGCGCGGGACTGTGAACCAGACGGACACGAGCGCGAAGCGTCAGCGCGCATGTGCCCTCGGTTCCTACAAGGGCACGGGCGACATTGAAACCGTTTTCAGGTAGCAACTGATCCAGGTTATAACCCGAGACCCGACGCTTGATGTCCGGAAAGCGGCTACGGATAAGGTCGGCATACCTGTCACGAAGTGCCCGCAGGCCTGCATGGATTTCTCCCTTCCGTCCACCTTCTGCGATGATGCGCTCGAGTTCTTCCTCACTGGTCGGCCCCACCCAGAACCGAGCCCCGTCGTACGTCAGTACTTCGATTTCTTCGACGTTTTCAAGCGTCTTTCCGGCCATCACGGAGTGTGGACCGCAGGAGTTATTTGCGATCATCCCACCGAGCGTGCACCGGCTATGAGTCGACGGATCCGGCGCAAACGTGAGTCCGTGCTGTTCGGCCGCGTCGCGAAGCTGATCGCATATCACGCCGGGTTCAAGAAGAGCCGTACGTGAGAAGGGGTCTAACTCAAGAATGCTCGAACAATGGGCGGATACGTCGAACGCAACGGCGGTGTTGACGGTTTGCCCGCTCATCGAGGTACCGGCCCCTCGCATCAGGACAGGTGCGTTGTTGCGCCGGCATACCTCTATCCCTTCGATTAGTTCGTCGATCGACCTGGGGATGACTACCGCCAGCGGCACCTGTCGGTAATTGGAGGCGTCGGCCGCGTACACGGCCAGGTGACCCGCGCCGAAGTGTACTGACGCACCCAGGGCGGCGACCAGTTCGTGGCGGAGCTTGACCCATGGGTCCCGCGACCCATTGCTCCCGGCGGGCGATTGGCCGCCGGAAGTCATATCCGGTGGCGCAGATTGAATTGTCGACATGATGAGACGTTTTGACCTTACTTCGACGTTAGGATGCCGTGGGAGCGGTCCAAGGTTGCACCGCGCCCTTCCGTCACAAACTGGGCATTTCAAGTCTCCTTATCGACACAGGTCTAACCTGGCGCCTGCGGGGCGATCCATACGTAATGTTCCCCAGGGAGTGCCGCCTTCACGCCGAGGAATTCAACATTCCGAACCGGTATTCGCACTGGCGGTATCCGTAGTGTGCGTGGGAGCCGAAACGACATCAAACGCATTTTGGTCGGCCTTTGCATGAGGTTTATGAATGAAGGAACCTCGGTTTGAGAGCGCGACTCGTTCCACGATGTCGGTCGCTAGCTCGCGGTGCAATGAGTGTCGCCTGTTGCGGAAATGGCTCAAGTCGCAGAGACGAATCGTGGCGACACCGGCTCGCTTACCGCCGTTCATGATCTCAATCTGGAGTCAATGAATGACAAGGGACCGCAGTTCACTGACTGAGATTGGCGTTGCCCGGCGTATGAGTGGTACATCGAACCGATGTCCCTGCGTCGGGTAACTGCTCGAATCGAGTGCAATCGATCTCCGGCCAAAGCCAACGTTCGCTTGATGATTGAACGAAGGGGGCGGTTTGATGTTATTCATCGGCATTACCGACTGGTAGGCTTGCTTACGGAATACCTGTTATATCCAACAGGAATGAACCCTCCGGACCCGTACTCTCACAGGAAAGTACGATGGTTCCATTGGGATTTGGGTTGTGCGCTGCGAAGGGAGTAGCCGTACCATGTACAGTTAGCTGCTGCGCGTCACCCGCGAAGGGAAATATACGTGCCAGAGTACCTGGCGAGATTACCGGCTTACCATCGCATTAGACGGTCAGCCGGCCGCTGCTACCCAAAAACGTGGTCTTAGGAGAGCGCCATGAATAACGACCGTAAAACCGCGTTGGTCATGAATGCCCGTGATTACGCTGGACCCGCGGCGGTAACGGCGCTGACCAGCGCGAATTTTCGAGTGCTGGTTTGCGACGAAGCTTTTGCCGACGAAGATGCCTGGTCGGAGTTTTCATCTGCTCATCCGACCGCTGAACGCCTGCTTGATGAGACACCGGACCTGATCGTCGGGGCAGCGTGGAAAGTTGCGGGGCGCGTGGACGCCATTGTGTCCAACGACTACTTTCCCGCCATACACAATTCTCTGGAGCAGGCATCCGCTGAGGACTTACTGGCAACGCTCGGGAAACTGGTGGTCGCACCGTTTATGCTGGTAAAAGCCGCAGTCCCACGTTTGAAGACGCAGGGCGGCGGGAACGTTGTCATGATCACCTCCTGCAGAACCCGTTTGCCCATGCCAGGCGGTGCAATCCCGGACGCAGCCCGAGCCGCGGCAAACGCGCTCGTCCGCTCTTTCTCGGTTGAGCTTGCTCCGTTGGGCATTGCCGTCAATGCTGTAGCGCCAAATTTTTTCTACAGCGAGGCCTACTATCCTCGTTCCCGATTCATTGATGATCCCGCGGGTCGCGCTTTCGTCGCCTCCGAGGTTCCGGTGGGCAGGCTCGGAAGCACGGAGGAAATGGGGGAGCTCATCTGTTTTCTGGCGTCGACGGAAGCACGGTTTCTCACTGGCAGCATCATTGATTTCGCGGGTGGATGGCCGGCCGCGAAAATTCGGCCCCTAACCTGACGGGTCTGAATCGTCGGGGAAGGTGAGGCATACGGTTGCGCTATGTCACAGTCGCGGGCGGGCAAACTCAATCTGCGACTAGCGGAAAGAAAATGACTGCCTGGCCATTGAGCCGTGGCATACGCACTACCGAATCCAGGAAGCGTCCGTTAGCAAAGTCGAATGCGACGACGTTGTCGCGCGCGACGCAATACAAATGCCCATCCGGTCCGAACCGTAAACCCCGTGGTTGATGGAAGCCGATCGCTGAAGGTGGGGCGAATACACGAACCAGCTCGCCGTTGGAGCGATCATATTCACGGATGCTCGTGACGGCGTCGCGTGCGCGAAACGGAAACTCGCTGGATACGATGATGTTTCCATTGGGCGCAATCGCGAGGTCCAGCGGACTCACGGCATCGTCCGTGATGAATCTGGACGCTAGCGGTGAACCGTCTGCATCGAATACAGCAATGTTGTTTTCCCCTTCACCCCCCGGCCCGATGCCCGAGGCCAGATAAAGCGTTCCGTCTTCGCCCGACGCGAAACCGCGGGGAAACGGAACGATGCCCGCAGCTAGCACGTTCTGTGGTGCGCCGGTTAGATCGGCTGCAAACGCGGCGACTGTTCGTGCGCCACGCATTCCGACGAGGTAGCGCCCATCGGGGACAAGGTTGCCGCCTCCTGCATCAAGCCCTGGAATCGCTCCTGTGTCGCGTACAACATGCCCGGCCGCATCGAGTGCGAGGATTCGATCGCTGCCGCTATTCACATAGAGAAGACGTCGATCCGGACTCACGCTCAGGCCGCGAGGGTCCGTGATGCGCGGATCGGCACTGAACGAACCACGTGGCGTCCCGTCGAGGGCAAAAGAGAGAAGAGAACCATACCCGTCGCCGTTGGCGCCGGACGCACTTGTGACGAGGATCTGCATATCGAATCTTGCAAAGAGGGTCTTTTATGATTCGAAGCAGTCTATCTTCGGCACGATCACGGCACTACGCACCCGCAGGCATAGCAGTTATCCCGGCCGGGAATACCCGTCAGATCGATGGCGTCGCGTCCGGTACGTTTTCGCCGGCGAGGCCTGGCCGCGTTCGCGCGATCGTGGAAGCAGGCGCCGCCTTCGGCGGGCGTCGCAAAAACCCTCATGTGATACGAATGAGCATCTTATTGAGCCTGGAAAGACTAATCAAGATCAAATGACGGGCTTAAAGTGGAGACTCCTCACCCACCTGACAAAGGAGTATCACCATGAGCCGTATCAATGTTCCTGCTGTTGAATCTGCAACTGGCGCGACCGCAGAAGTCTATGCCGAGGTCAAGAAGGCTGCCGGCAGTGTGCCGAACATGTTTGTTGCGCTGGGGGCGCTGGCCCCGCAGGTTCTGAAATCGGTGCTGAACGCGGAGGGCGTGCTGGGCGCGGGCACGCTGAGCAGGCAGGAAGCGGAGACGATCAAGCTGGCGGTCAGCGAGCAGACCGGATGTGACTACTGCGTGGCCGCGCACACGGTGATCGGCAAGATGACGGGGCTGTCGGCCCAGACGCTGCGGCAGATCCGGGCGGGCGAGCCGACGGGCGACGCACGGCGCGATGCGCTGGCGCGCTTTGTCCGTGAGCTGCAGACGACGAGCGGCACGATCAGCGCGGAGCAGTTCGCGGCGATCAAGGCGGCGGGTTACAGCGACGCGCAACTGGTGGAGATCACGCTGGCCATCGCGCTGACGGTGTTCACCAACACGTTCAACCGCATCAACGACACCGACGTGGATTTCCCGCCGGTTCGCTAAGGCCACGGTGCGCGGACGCTTTTCCCGGCGTCCGCGCAATCACATTGAGGCTTTATCGTCATCAGGGAGACGGGGGACTTTGCCGCATGAACATCGGACCTTTTGCTTTTCCGGTCAGACCGCTCATATTTCTCCTGAGCGTGGCCATCGCAATGCTAATAGCGTGGCTCTTCGATAATCAACACGGGAGAGCCGAGACGGCAATCTCGACGAGCATCGTAGTGGGTCTGATTGCGGCACGAATTCTTTTTGTGCTGCGCTTTCTGCCTGGCTACGATGGAAGCGTCCTGAGGATGCTCGACTTCAGGGACGGCGGTTTCGACACGTTTGCCGGACTGGCGGCCGGCATCGCCATGGTGGTGTTCTTTCTTGTCCGTCGCAAAGAGATTCGCCGTCCGCTTCTGCGTGCCACGACTGCCGGTCTGGCAGCGTGGGGTGCGGCAGTCGCCGCTACAGGTGCGCCGGCGCGACTGGCCGTTGTGCCCGTGGTGTCATTACCGAACGCCGAGGGTGGCCAGCAGGCTTTGGCTCCGCATGACGGCAAACCGCTCATCGTCAATCTCTGGGCTACGTGGTGCGCGCCCTGTCAGGCGGAAATGCCCGTGCTGGCGAATGCCCAGGCGCGCTATCGCGGGGTCGATCTGGTCTTCGTCAACCAGGCAGAGGCGCGTTCCACTGTGGACACGTTCATGACGGATCTGAATCTTCGTGTCGACAACTCGCTGCTTGATCCCACGCTGAGCGTGGCCAGGGCGACCGGCGTGAGCGCGTATCCGACGACGCTGTTCTACGACGCAGCGGGACGGCTGCTCGAAATGCATCTCGGCCGGTTTTCGAAGGCGTCATTCGAGGCAACGATGGTCCGATTGTATCCAGCGTCCATTCTGAGGCTCGGCGAAAGATAAACGTGCGGATCGGGCTGGGCGTACGTGCTCGCTGCGTTGCCCGTGCGCATGCCGCCGGCTCGGACAATGTGCCTGCCAGCATTGGGCTTACGTCGATGCGTGCGCCGAGCGGCGCCATTCTCCCGGCGTCATGCCCATGCGCTGCGCAAAGGCCCGCCTGAAAGCGGCCAGCGACTGATAGCCGACCACCTCAGCCACTGCCTCAGTCGAGGTCGATGGCTTTTTCAATTCGTTGGCCGCGAGCGTCATGCGGATATCGGTCAACAGGTCATTGACGGTGCAGCCGACTTTCTCCCGGAAGTGCCGGATCAGTGTTGCGCGCGACATGTTGCAGAGCTTTGCCAGCTCCGGCAAGGTCCAGGGGTGGGCCGGATTATTGAACATCGCTGTGAGGGCGGGTGCGAGCCGGGGCTGACCGGCCATGGCGAGGAGGCCGACGGGCGCAGTGTCCGGTTCGCTTGCCATGCGCAAGGTGAGCGCAAAGAGCGCTGCCGAGAGGGCGTTGAGCATCGCGTGGCCGCCGAGACTATCCGCGGCCGATTCGACCCGCATCAGTCCGACGAGTGCTGCGAGTTGAGCCGATGTTGTGCTCTCGCCCGACAGGTCGTCCCGTCTGGCAGTGCGTACCACCAGCGTGGCAGGCAGATAGCTGCGCATCAGGCGGTCGTGCTGCGGCGAGAGGACAAAGCGGCCGCATAGCATGTCGAGACGATCGCCGCTTCCAGCGTTCTCGCTGATTTCCACGTTCAGGCTGTTGCGCGAATGGACGGGCGAGGGCGGGGCGCCACTGCCGTCGTGCAGCATGTGCTCGGAGCCGTGTGGCAGCAGCACGATGTCTCCGGCCGTCAGATATTGCGGTGCACTGCCTTGCGGGCTCTCGAGGATGGCTGACCCGGCCAGCACAACGTGATAGGGCATTTCTCCTGCATTGGCCCGGTCATACGTCACGCGCCACGGCGCCCCATAGGAGCAGCGGATTTCAAGCTGGCCGCTGACCGGCATCATGACGAGCAGGCTGCTGAGCCAATCCAGGGGAGTAGACATAGCGGTCGTTCCATTGATACGAGTGAGCATTTTATTGAGCCTCGCCCGTATCGCACAACTGCGGGTGCCCTGGAGCGCCGCTAAATGCGTTTTCTCGACGACGTATTCGAATGGTCCGATCAATGACGTGCGCGACGATGTGCCCGTCAGCTCTCGACATCGCCCCGATGCTGCACATATCGCGCATCGGCGTGTCTGGGCCCTGCAGATGCACTTGAGGTATCAACGATATGTGAGGGATTGTCGCCTTGAAGACTCGGGAGTTCCGAGGCGAGAATCATCTCGTGGCGGTTCAGCGGCATGCATTTTTTGTGAGCCCGCGGGCGGTAGATCGAATCACCTCTGCGAACAGGCTTGCCGCTCGCACGGGCCCAGAGCAGAGATATCTGCGATATGCAAGAATCCGGGGCATCACGTGGACCTTGCGAACGCAAGGGCCGGCTAAGGCTAGCAATCAAGGCGACCAGGAGCAACAATTGATTCAGCGTATCTCTCATTTTTTTACGGCAATCGTCCACCGTATATTGCCCGACCCCCTCATCTTCGCGATTCTGCTGACCGTCGTGACCTTCGTGCTCGCGTTCGGGCTGACGCCCACACAGCCTGCGGAGCTCGTTGTGCTGTGGGGGGCGGGTTTCTGGAATCTCCTCGCATTCTCGATGCAAATGGCGTTGATTCTCGTGACCGGGCATGCGCTCGCCAGCTCCCCTCTGGTCAAGCGCATGCTGGTTGCACTGGCGAGTTCGGCACGGACGCCGGGTCAGGCGGTTATGCTGGTTGCCTTTGTTGGAGCGGTTGCCTGTGCGATCAATTGGGGCTTTGGGCTTGTGCTGGGCGCCATGCTGTCTCGCGAGGTCGCGCGCAGGGTGAAGGGCACTGACTATCGCCTGCTTGTCGCGTGTGCCTACATGGGCTTTCTCACCTGGCACGGCGGGCTTTCGGGTTCGGTGCCGCTGGTTGCGGCGACCAGGGGCAACCCGATGGAGAAAACCATCGGCCTCATTCCGGTTTCGCACACGATCTTTACGGGCTACAACGCGTTCATCACGTTTGCTCTGATTGTTCTGCTGCCCATTCTCGCGAGGCTTATGATGCCGCGACCTGAGGACGTGGTGTCAGTCGATCCGCGGTTGCTCGAAGAGCCGCCGACGGTCGAGCGAACGCTGTCTCCCGACGCGACGTTCGCCGAACGTCTGGAAGAGAGCCGCGCGCTGGCGATTCTGGTTGCGCTTGTTTGTGCGGCCTATCTGATCATCCGGACCATCGAGAAAGGCTTCGTTCTCGATATCGATACGGTGAACCTGATGTTTCTGGCGGCCGGCATGATCCTTCACAAGACTCCGATGGGTTACGCCCGTGCGATCGGCACAGCCGCGAAAGGCGCTTCGGGCATCATGATTCAGTTCCCGTTCTATGCTGGCATTCAGGCGTTGATGGATCACTCGGGCCTGGCCGGAGTCATTACCCGGTGGTTCGTCGACGTGGCCAACGTACATACGTTCCCCCTGCTTGCCTTTCTGAGTTCGGCGGTCATCAATTTCGCAGTGCCGAGCGGGGGTGGCCACTGGGTGGTGCAAGGCCCCTTTGTGATGCCGGCCGCGAAGGCTCTGGGCGCGGACCTCGGCAAGTCCGCGATGGCCATTGCGTACGGCGAAGCGTGGACGAACATGGCGCAGCCGTTCTGGGCGCTCCCGGCGCTGGCGATTGCGGGACTGGGGGTGCGCGATATCATGGGTTACTGTGTGACCGCGCTGCTCTTTTCAGGGTTGGTCTTCGTGGCCGGCATGTACCTTTTCTAGCGCGTCCAGGACCCATCGTGTGATGTCGATTGCGTGCGGTTGATATGCCCAGCGGGAATGACTGTTATGCGTCATTGCAGGGTATTCTCAGTTCGCCCTGTGGTGGATCATTAGCAGATTAGACATGTGTGCCAGCTCTTTGAGCACGCGATCGCCGATATAGCGGCGATCGCGGCACTGAACACCGCGACAACCTGAAGGTGCTTTCCTGCAGTTCGCGGACTCTTATCTGCAAGGAGAAACGACATGACGCAACGCCATTACCTGATTACAGGTGCGAGCAAGGGCATCGGGCGTGCGCTGGCCGCACACCTGGCAACCGACGGACACCATGTCGTGGGATTGGTTCGCGATGCATCAGATCGCAGTTTTCCCGGCACGCTGGTATCCGTCGATCTGGCCGATAGCGAGGCCACTCAAGCTGCTTTGGACCAGCTCACGAAGACCCACACGTTCGACGGCGTGGTGAACAACGTGGGACTCGTGCGGCCGCAACGGCTGGGATCCATCGGCTTGAAGGAGCTCGATGACGTACTTGCGCTGAATCTTCACCCCGCCGTGCTGACAACGCAGGCCGTGCTGCCCGCCATGCGTGAGCTGCGCCGTGGCCGGATCGTGAACGTTTCGAGCCTGACCGTACTGGGTGCGATCGAACGTACCGCCTATGCGGCCGCAAAGGCGGCGCTGGTCAGCTTCTCGCGATCATGGGCCCTCGAGTTGGCCTCGGCCGGCATTACGGTCAACGCGGTAGCGCCTGGGCCGACCGAAACGGAGCTTTTCAGGACCAACAATCCGTCCGGCAGCGAAGGCGAGAAGCGCTATTTGTCTGGCATTCCGATGGGACGATTCGGCAAGCCTGAGGAAATTGCCGCCGTGATCGCGTTTCTCTTGTCTGATGGCGCAGCGTTCATGACCGGCCAGACACTCTTCGTTGATGGCGGGGCGTCCATCGGTAAGGCAGCGATCTGAAGCTCTTCAGCGTGGGCCGCTCGCCCCCCGCGTGCAGTGCGCATTGCGGACTTTTAAGGGTTCGTGTCAGTCTGTGGTATCTGCGCCGAAGCCCAAGGTGTCCCCAAGGAAGCCGAGGAATGCGCGTGTTTTAGCGCTGACCATACGGCCTGCCGGGAACACGGCCCAAAGATCGATGGGCGGCAGGTGCCAGTCGTTGAGCACCGAGCAGACCTCGCCGTTCTTCAGTTCTGGGGAGAACATCCATTCGGATACGACTGCTAAACCGAGATCGGCAAGAACCGCCGCACGGATTCCTTCAGCCGCGGTAATGGCAATGCGTCCGGATACGACGACCGCTACCTCTGAGCTCTCACGTCGAAACGTCCACGTCCCGCCGCCACCGCGCTGGGTATATATGATCGCCTGATGGGAAGTCAGCTCAGCTGGAGAGGCGGGGACCCCGGCCCGCTTGAAATAGGCGGGTGTGCCCACGACGAGGCGGGGCACTTCGCCGATCTTGCGTGCGGTCATGCTTGAGTCCTCGAGCTGCCCCATGCGCAATGCGATGTCGATGCCTTCTTCGAGCAAATCGACATTACGATCATCGAGGACCATGTCGACGTTCAGATCGGGGTGCGCTTCGAGGAACCGTCCAATGGCGGGCACGATGTGCAGCCGGGCAAACGTAACGGCGGCGCTCACGCGCAGACGTCCCGTGAGATTGGAACCCGCCCCGCGGGCCGCCAGTTCCGCTTCATCTGCCTCTTCGATCGCGCGCTTCGCCCGTTCGTAAAATGCCTGGCCCGCTTCGGTCGGCATCAAGCCGCGTGTCGAGCGCAACAACAGGCGAACGGAGAGCCGTTCTTCGAGTAATGCAATGGATTTCGACACGGCCGGCTGTCCTATGTTCAGCAGCCGCGCAGCACCCGAGAAGGAACCCGACTCCACCACGCACACAAAAGTTTCCATCGATGTTAGTCGGTCCACGGCACCCCTCCTTGCTGCGTGAATAGTAGAAGCACCCGCGGCGCACCGTCAAACCCGGTGAACGTGACAGGCGCTCAGGGCTTGTTTGTGAGCAGCCCATAGATGATACGAAAGAGCATTCTATTGAGCCTGGAAAGACTAATCAAGATCAAATGACGGGCTTAAAGTGGAGACGCCTCACCCACCTGACAAAGGAGTATCACCATGAGCCGTATCAATGTTCCTGCTGTTGAGTCTGCAACTGGCGCGACCGCAGAAGTCTATGCCGAGGTCAAGAAGGCTGCCGGCAGTGTGCCGAACATGTTTGTTGCGCTGGGGGCGCTGGCCCCGCAGGTTCTGAAATCGGTGCTGAACGCGGAGGGCGTGCTGGGCGCGGGCACGCTGAGCAGGCAGGAAGCGGAGACGATCAAGCTGGCGGTCAGCGAGCAGACCGGATGTGACTACTGCGTGGCCGCGCACACGGTGATCGGCAAGATGACGGGGCTGTCGGCCCAGACGCTGCGGCAGATCCGGGCGGGCGAGCCGACGGGCGACGCACGGCGCGATGCGCTGGCGCGCTTTGTCCGTGAGCTGCAGACGACGAGCGGCACGATCAGCGCGGAGCAGTTCGCGGCGATCAAGGCGGCGGGTTACAGCGACGCGCAACTGGTGGAGATCACGCTGGCCATCGCGCTGACGGTGTTCACCAACACGTTCAACCGCATCAACGACACCGACGTGGATTTCCCGCCGGTTCGCTAAGGCCACGGTGCGCGGACGCTTTTCCCGGCGTCCGCGCGTTCGGTGAAACGGGTAATAGAGAAGGCACGCAGAGGCTGTGCTGTTTGCGACGTAGTGCGATGCTTCACCTGGTCAATATCTTTGGCGCGTGCATCGCCGTGTTCACGAATTGAGAGTGAAAGCCATGAAACTTGATTTCCATGTTGCAGAAAAGAGCGGCGGCGCCTATTGGCATCTTGCGTTGCTGAGATGGACGATGGTGTTCATCTTCATCTGGTTTGGTATCCAGAAGTTCACCCCCTATGCGGCCGATGCGATAGCGCCTTTGATTTCACACAGTCCGTTCATGAGCTGGCTGGGTGTGTTCGGCGTACGCGGACAAGCGAAGATTGTCGGGACCATCGAACTGCTAACCGCGGCAGCGCTGATTATTGGTTCGGTCGTTCCGGTTGCTTCTGCACTGGGAGCGGCATTGGCCAGCGCGACATTCGCGCTGACGACTTCATTCGTTTTCAGCACGCCAGGCATCACGCTGCATAGCCAGAATGGCTTCCCGATCATCTCGACACTCGTGGAGCAGTTCCTGATCAAGGATGTCGCGTTGCTGGCAGCATGCCTCACATTGCTTCTGGCTTCGCTTTCGCCGCGTCGGTTGACGTCGTGAAGTTGTCGCAATGAGACTCAACCGTGGCAGTGTGGATGCAGCGGTTGAGTTCAAGTTTGTGCCCGCAGGTTGGAACAGTTCAGACGTTTTGTCCGCATCAGGAAGCAGCCTGGTCTTCACGTGGACCATTCACGTTGCTAACTGGCTCCCACCTGGTCCGAGCTTCGTTTGCCTTTCCAACTCGCTGGCCCGGAAAGCCGCACCGCCGGGAGCGGCGCGGCTGATTGCGGATCACGCGCTCTGTGCAGCCTTTTCGAGCACCGGGAGCATCTCCGACGGGTCAGGGCGATGCGTGTAGTCCGGGTTGACTTCGGAGTACAACACCACGCCGTCCTGGCCAATCACGTAGCGCGCGGGGATGGGCAGCGTCCAGCTGGGATCGCCATTGAACGCCGGCAGGTCGTTCTTGAGCTTCTTGTACAGTTCAATCAGATAGTCAGGCAGATTGAAACGCAGACCGAATGCGGCGGCCGTTTCGTTCCTGCTATCGTTCAGCACAGGGAAGTTCAGATGATTGTCGCGCACGGACTTCCTGCTATTGGAGGCGACTTGCGGCGAGATCGCGACCAGACTAGCGCCCAGGGCCTGGATCTCAGGCAAGACTTCATTCAGGGCCCGCAGCTCAATATTGCAGTACGGGCACCAGACGCCGCGATAGAAGCTGACAATCAACGGGCCCCTGGCCAACAGCTCAGCCGACGAAACCCCGTTACCGTCCTGATCTGTCAAGCGGAACTCCGGGGCGTGGTCGCCAGCCTTGACGGCGCGAGAAGCCTGACCGCTCGCGATAAGCTCTGCCGTGGCACGTTCCATGATTGGGTGGATCTCTGCGGGCGCGTTATACGGCGGTTTGCCCGCGCGGAAGTCTGCCTTGAATGCGTCAAGTTTGTCCTGGAGCGACATGATAAGTCTCCGATCAGTTGATGGGTTGTCTCGATTCAGGGGTAGGCGAACCGTAGGCTCGTCTTGCGCTGCATGTTCCGGGAACTGGGCAGGTGTCGGTAGATAGTCGAGACGAATAACTTCCATTCTTGGCAGGCATGGCAGGAGAGTGCTGCCGCAAAGTATGCGGCGCTATTCATCGTCCCATCGTTCACAATCGGCGACTTCAATCCTTTCGCATGCGCGCAACTAACGCGAGCAAGCGAGCACTCATTTCCTCGGCCGGCAAGTGCGCGAGCCAACCGTGACCAGGAAGCAACCATTCGAAGCGATACGCGGTCAGCTTGCCCAGCGATTCGGTGAGCTCTGTCCACGAGTACCAGCACGCGTCCCTGAACGCGACGAGGTCCCGCTCGCGTGGGCTCCAGGCAAGCGAATCACCCGAGAACAGCACGCGATCATCGAGCAGGTACACGACGCTACCCCGAGTGTGCCCGGGCATAGGGATCGCTTGCACGCCGGCCGCAATGCTCGGTGCTGATCCGTCGTCGAGCAGATCCGTAGCATACGGGGCAGCCGACAAGTCCTCCCGGTGAATCCAGACGCGCGCGCCGAATTGACGCGCGTATTTGTCTGCGTCTGCGACGTCGTCACGATGCGACAGAAGGATGTGCGCAATACCACCGGCGTCGTCAAACCATTTCACGAGCTCCGCCGCGTAGCGCGGTGAGTCGATCAGCAGATTGCCGTCCGGACGCGCTGCAAAATAAGAATGTGCGCCAAACGACGACCGCGCGTTGAATCCGCAGCGCCACACCTCCGATGTGATCTGCTGCGGAAAGATCGCGGCGTTCGGACGAGGCTGTTTCGTTTCGCTGCGTACCGATGCTGTAGGACATACGAGCACCGCACGCCAGGCAGCAAGCTGCTCTTCCGGCGTGTCGGGCTGCCGGGCGAAGACACTCTTGTCGTTTCGTTCGACAATCAGCCCGGGCGCGACGTGACGCGATGCACCACAATTGATGCACGCCGTGTCGATGTACCACTCCCCTGGGACGGAGTCGGTATTGCGTGTGGGCTTCATTTGATGCTCCAGGTCCGATCTGGCTCGTGTGCCGCGGGGGTGTCAATAAATATAGCGCTAACAAAGTGAGTCGAGGGGCTGTTAATGCATCGGACGAGCTGCGCTTCCGCTGACCATGCAAGTCCGGTGAATCGACCCTTACGCTTCGCCCGCCGTGGGTAAGGTGACGAACCTATCGGCCGGCATCGTTCTGTGAGGGGTTTATCATCGCTTCGCCCAGTTTCTCCAAAAGAAATTCGGCGAAGACCGCTACTGCGGGCGGCACTGGTGGGCGGCTCGTGTAGACGAGCTGCAGGCCGAGGCCGGTGCTCGCGCGCCGATAGGCCGGCAGCACGCGCACCAGTTTCCCCTGCGCGATGACTGGCTCAACTATCAACTGCGGCAGTAACGCAATACCCAGTCCAGTTATACAAGCCTGCGCCAGCACTCGCATGTCGTTGACCGCGAACCGGCTGTTGATCGACACTTCCTGACTTCCGCGTGGACCCTGCAGACGCCACGTGGTTCGACCCTGGCGATTGGAAATCGTCAGACAGTCGTGTTCGGCCAGTTCACGCAGCGTGCGTGGTGCAGGGCGCCGTTCCAGATAGGCCGGACTCGCCGCGAGGATCATTGCACTCGGCGCCAGCCGACGTACCTTGAAGCCGCTACCGGTCTCGATGCCCATGCGCAAGGCAAGATCGACGCGCTCGGCGATCAGATCGGTCGGCGTGTCGTCGAGCAGGAAGTCGAGGCTGATGTGTGGGTAGCGCGTGTAGAACTCGACCAGCCATTCGATGCCGATGAGTTCGAACAGGCCTGCCATCGCGGTGACGCGAACCGAGCCGGAAGGTGCCTGCTCATCTGCATGGAGCCGCCCGATCTCGAAGATCTGGTCAAGCGCCGGCGCATAGCGCTCGAACAGCGCCTGACCTTCCGTACTCGGCGCGAGTTTGCGTGTCGAGCGATGCAGCAGACGTGTGCCGAGTTGCCCTTCGAGTTGATCGATGCGCCGGCTCAGCGTATTCGCCGGCATGCGCAGACGGCGCGCCGCCTCGGAGAAGCTGCCGGCGCGGACCACCTGGACGAACATCGCCAGATCATTCAGATCGAGCATGACATTTCTCCATAAATGGATTAATAAAATCCTATTTTACCATCTAGTGTGAAATGCTTTTAATCCCCATACTTGATGTGTCACACAGTAGGCGGCCCTTTCCAGACTGCCGGCAGGGCAGGCCAATTCGCGATCGAGCTCGCCGGCGCGCGCCATCAGGTTGAACTGATCGCCAGGACGGCAAACAGGCTGTCCGGCTGAACGTCAGTCGCCATTCGACACTGCCGACGCGTGAACGAGTCAGCCAGACGGGAGACCGCCCGGCCGACACGATCCCGATCTTTCGCTAAATTGAGGAACTCATGGCTTCGAATTCTGTGCCGGCCGCGCCAGCCGGCTATACGAGGACCGCGGTAGCGCTGCACTGGCTGATCGCGCTGCTGATCATCTGCGGCTTCGCGCTCGGCTGGGTGATGACCGACATCCCCGGCTTCACGCCGACGAAGCTCAAATACTTCTCATGGCACAAGTGGATAGGCGTGACCGTGTTCGCGCTCGCGATCGTGCGTGTGTTGTGGCGTGCGACCCACGTGCCGCCGCGGCTGCCGGCCGACATGCAGGCGGTGCAGCGGATCGGTGCGCATGCGGTGCACGCACTGCTGTATGTGCTGATGCTCGCGATTCCCGTGACCGGCTACCTCTACAGCTCGGCGTCGAACATCCCGGTCGTGTATCTCGGCATCGTGCCGCTGCCGCGCCTGATCGATCCCGATCCGGTGCTGAAGGAAACCTTCAAGACGCTCCATGTGATCTTGAATTACGTCTTGCTTTCCCTTGTCGTGCTGCACCTGCTTGCGGTGGTCAAGCATCAAGTGTTGGACCGTGATGGCCTGCTGTCGCGAATGCTTCCCTTTGCCAAATGAAGGATCCCATGAAAATGTCAGTTTCCCGCTCCATCGTGGCAGCGTTGGCCGCAGTGTCGCTCGTAGCGTCGAGCGCAGCGCTGGCCGACGTCGACCTGTCGAAGAGCAAGGTGTCCGCGATCTCGAAGCAGATGAACGTGCCGACCGAGGGCATGTTCAAGAGATTTTCCGCGCAGATCAGGTTCGACCCGGCGAATGCCGCGCAAGGCAGCGCGCAGATGTCGATTGACGTCGCGAGCTTCGATCTCGGCGACAAGATGTACAACGATCAGGTTGCCGGCAAGGACTGGTTCGATGCGAAGACGTATCCGCAGGCGACCTTCGTGTCGTCGGCGATCGAGCCCGCGGGCGGCACCAGGTACAACGTGACCGGCAAGCTGACGATCAAGGGCAAGGCCGAGACCGTCACGGTGCCGGTCACGATTACGCAGAGCGGCGCGACGCAGACGTTCGACGGCGTGCTGCCGATCAAGCGCTCGGTGTTCAACGTCGGCACAGGCGAGTGGAAGGACACGTCGGTCGTCGCCGACGACGTGCAGATCAAGTTTCATATCGTTGCCGCGAAGTAAGTACGGCAGCGTTGCATCACCCGATACCGCGCACGGGCGCGGCAACTTAACGTTTCAAGGAGATTGATTTGAAGAAGCATCTGATGATTGCCGTGGGCGCGCTGGCCGCCACGCTGTCGTTGTCGGCATTCGCGGACGTGTCGACGTACCAGTTTGATCCGGACCACACGTACCCGAGCTTCGAGGCCGACCACATGGGCGGCGTGTCGGTCTGGCGTGGCAAGTTCGACAAGTCGCAGGGCACGGTGACGCTCGATCGCGCGGCAAAGACCGGCACCGTTGAAGTGACGACCGACATTGCGTCGGTCAACACGGGTAGCACGAAGCTCGACCAGTA
The DNA here is from genome assembly GCF_050435685.1 of Paraburkholderia sp. GAS448. Lineage (NCBI taxonomy): Bacteria > Pseudomonadati > Pseudomonadota > Betaproteobacteria > Burkholderiales > Burkholderiaceae > Paraburkholderia > Paraburkholderia sp. GAS448. The sequence continues at coordinate 306,397 of NZ_JBNDKT010000004.1, read as the reverse complement.
CCTGCAGGCGGATCAGTTCTTCGACGCGTCGAAGTTCCCCGAAGCGACCTACAAGGGCACGATCAAGTTCAAGGGCGACAAGCCGGCCGCGGTCGTCGGCAATCTGACGATGCACGGCGTGACCAAACCGCTGACGCTGAATATCGACTCGTTCAAGTGCATGCCGCATCCGATGCTCAAGCGCGAAGTGTGCGGCGTCGACGCGGTGGGCGAATTCGACCGCAGCGACTTCGGCGTCGACTTTGGCAAGACGTACGGCTTCAGTATGAAGACCAGGCTGCTCATCTCGGCAGAAGCACTCAAGCAGTAATCCCGTTCGGAGATAAGTCTCATGAAACTGTTACACATAGATTCCAGCATCCTCGGGCAAGGCTCCGTCAGCCGTGATCTGTCAGCGGATGTCGTCGCGACCTTCCGGGGCCGCCATCCCGACCTTGCGGTCACCCGTCTCGACCTTGCCGCCACACCGATCGGCCATCTGACGGCAGCACACCTCGCGGCCGCGCAAGGCGCTCCGGTCGACGATGCATTGAATGCCGACGTTGCCATGGGCCAGGTTGCGCTGGAGGCGTTCCTGGCAGCCGACATCGTGGTCATCGGCGCGCCGATGTACAACCTTGGCGTGCCCTCTCAACTGAAGGCCTGGATCGACCGCATCTCCGTCGCCGGGAAGACGTTCCGCTACGGGGAGCACGGCCCGGTCGGACTGTGCGGCGGCAAGAAGCTGGTCATCGCCTCGTCGCGCGGCGGCGTTTACAGCGAAGGCTCGCCGGCCGCCGACTTCGATCATCAGGAAACCTATCTGAAGGCGGCCTTCGGCCTGCTGGGCATCACGGATATCACCTTCATTCGCGCGGAAGATGTGGCGATGGGTCAGGAGGCACGCAGCGGGGCCATCGCCTCGGCGAAGAAAGAGACCGCCGCGCTCGCTGCGTGAGGTAGCACCGCCTCGGCAGAATACTCACTGGAGAACAACCATGTCGAACACCCGGAAGCTCATTGCCGTCGTCGGCGCAACCGGTCAGCAAGGTGGCGCCGTTGTGCGCGCGCTGCAGGCGAGCGGTCAATTCAAAGTGCGCGCGTTGACGCGCAATCCGGCCAGGCATCCGAAGCTGGGTGACGAAGTCGTTCTGGCGGATTTCAATCGTCCGGAAACGCTTAAAGCCGCGTTTGCCGGAGCACACGGCGTTTTCCTGGTGACCAATGCCTGGGAAGCAGGTGCGGACGAACCCAGGCAGGCGCTCGCCGCCGTCAACGCGGCGAAAGACGCCGGCGTACAGCACGTCATCTGGTCGACGCTTCCCAATGTGGAGACGATCACCGGCGGCACGATCAATGTCCCGCACTTCACGGCCAAGGCGAAAATAGAACCCATCGTGAGCGAAGCCGGATTTGCGTACCACACGTTCGTGATCGCGCCGTTCTATTACCAAAACCTGATCGGCCTGATGGCTCCGCAGAAACAGGCGGATGGCACCGTCGGTTGGGCGCTGCCGCTTGACCCGGAGCGGCGCGTCATCCATATGGGCGACATCACTGAACTCGGCCGCCTCGTGGTCGCCGCGTTCGCGCAGCCGGAACTCGCGGGGCACGGTGAACATTTGCCGCTTGTCGGCGATTTCCTGAGCTTCAACGAGATCATCGCCACCCTGAATCAACAAGGAAACACGCTCTCGTTCAAGCAAGTCCCGCGCGAGGTTTTTGCCGGCTGGTTTCCGCACGCCGACGGTATCGCGGCGATGCTCGCCTACTTCGAAGCGCACACCTATCTCGGCTCGGATTCGCGCGACGCGATCGCGCTCGCCAACAAAGTCGCCGGCCAGCAGCCGACGAAGTTTGCCGCATGGGCCAAAGCGAACTTCGCGATCCCGGCAACCGCCTGAAAACACACCTCTCCGAACGGGAAGGCATCCTTGATGCGCACGAAGAGCGGGCGAGTCGCCGCTGCCGTATCCGAGTCCAAACAAGGCCATCAAACCGATACAGACATCTGCCAGACACCTCATCTATGGCAAGTCAAATACCTGGAGAACGCCTCATGAACGCCGTCATCCAAACTCCGCCTACCCCGCTCGTCGGTGTCGGCCGTAACGTAATCTTCCGCACGCGCGGCCGCGCGCACGGTCCGGTCGTCCGCATGGTCAGCCCCTCCGACGTCGGCAAGATGATCAAGCCGTTTGTATTTCTCGATCTCATCGATACGCAGGAGGCGATTGGCGAACAGGGTTTTGGCTGGCATCCGCATTCGGGCATCGCTACGTTGACCTTGGCGATGGAAGGGCAAGGTCGCTTTGTCGAATCCATCGGCCACGAAGGAACGATGGTGGCGGGCGACATCGAATGGATGAGCGCCGGTCGTGGCGTCTGGCATTCCGGCTTCGCCGAGCCCCCGATCAAGGCCTTCCAGCTGTGGGTCGCCCTGCCGCCAGAGCGCGAACTGGCTCCCGCGTTCAGCCAGCATCTTTCGGTAAACGAAATCCCGTCGGACGGCCCGGCGCGCGTCCTGCTCGGCCGTAGCGGCGAAGCGGTCAGCCCGATTGATGCACCTCCGGGCATCAACTATTTCGTTGTGGAGCTCAAGGCCGGCCAGCGCTGGACCCACCAGCCGCCACGGGACTACCGGGTCGGTTGGATCGCAGTGATGGACGGTAGCCTGTGCACGCCCGATCCAGTCGACAAAGGTGAACTGGCCGTATTTGACCAGTCCGATGCGGCGATCGAATTCGAAGCAGTGACCGATGCGCGCTTCGTGCTCGGTACGGCAATTTCGCATCCGCACGATCTCCACCTTGGCTACTACTCGGTGCACACCAGCCCCGCAGCGCTGATCGAGGGCGAGCGTGAAATCGCGCGCATCGGTCACGAGCTGCGCGCCAAGGGCGTGGTGCGTTGATCCGCCCTGTCGTAGGCCGATATTAGTCCACTCCACCAGAGCACATCATGGCCGTTATTTCCGTCATCATTGGTAGCGTCCGTCAGGGACGTTTCTCCGAGAAACCCGCGCGCTGGATTCTCGACCATCTGAAGAAGCGCGAAGGCGTTGATGCGCGCCTGCTCGACCTCAAAGACTATCCGATGCCGTTCTTCGACGCGCCGGTACCGCCCGCGATGCCGGGCCGGCCGGCATACGGGCACGAGGTCGTGAAGCGCTGGACCCAGGCGATCGCAGCGTCCGACGGCTTCGTCATCGTTTCACCTGAGTACAACCACGGACCGTCGGCGGTGCTCAAGAACGCGATCGACTGGGTGTATCCGGAATGGAGCCGTAAGGCGGTCACCTTTGTCGGCTACGGCAGCGTCGGCGGCGCGCGTGCAATCGAGCAACTGCGCGAGATCGCGGTCGAAATGCAGCTTGCACCGATTCGGTCGGCGGTCCACGTTCCGGCTGCAGCGATATACGCGCATTTTCAAGGCCAGGACATCACCCCGCACTTGGCCGAACTGGATGCTGTCGCCGAACAAACGATCGACGACCTGCTGTGGTGGACCAAAGCGCTGAAGACCGCGCGGACAAGCTGACGATGCTCGAATGATTCATGCGGGTCGGCCCAGGCAACAGCGGTTCGATCAGCGTTCACCGCCCGTCGTCAATGATCGACTTGCCCATCTCTCTGATTCCGCCTGCATCGACTATCCCCCTACGCACCCGGCAACGCTTGCGTGCGGCGCGCAATTGACTATACGAACGCGGGGTGCGGCAAGGCTTTTGCAACCGGCTTCGCCAATCTCGGATCCGCTGCGCAGTCTTGAACTGCCAGCTTGCGTGCCGAGGAGCGTGAAGCATTCGCTCTCAGAAACTGTTGCGTATTACATTGACGGCCATGCACCGGGATGGAGCGGGGACGGATTTACCCGACTGGCGTAGACGCATCTGGGCTCGCGGCGCGACGCGGGACCGCCAGGCTCACCGTTGCGTTGCATTGCGTCGCGCCTCGCGCGGGCGCGCCCTTGGTCATGCGTGTCGCGACAGGCGCCTGCGAGCCGCCATCAGGCCATGGGATCGTGCTCGAGGTCCGTCACCCATTGTGACAAGCGATCTCGGTACCAGGTCTGCTTGTCGTCATCGAGACGGATGACCAGCACCTGCCATTCGCTCGAATCCCGGTCGAGATCGCCCACGGAATCGCAATCGGGACGGTGCAGGTTCTGCAGCCACAGGTCGACGATGTAGACGCGCCATCCCGAGGAGGACCCGCTGAAATCCCCGAATACCAGGAAGTGGTGTCCCGGCACATGAATCAACCGGATCGTCGAGGAGAAGGCCGGATTCTGGATCAGCTTGTGGAACACGATCGCGACGCACTGCTGGCACGCGGCGAACTGCGACCTCAGGGCCTTCGCGCCCATCAGGTCCCAGCCCGGCGCATCCGTCGGATTCACTAGCATGGTGGCCGTCATCTCGCTCATCTTCGACGAGGAGGACTGCGTCATCTTCAGAGCCTTCCTGGCGCCGTCGGAAGGATCGTAGTCCGCCAGCATGTTGGTGACGACGATCCGGCGCATTTCCCTGGAAGCCATGAGGGCGCGCGCGATCCCGGCGTCGCGTTCGATGTCGAGCTTGAGGTGGGGGCTGCGCGAGGGAATCTCGCTCCTGAGCACCTTGGGCGCGGACTCCGTCTGAAGCACGGGCGTTGTCGGGGAGCTCGCCGGCAGTCGCACGGGAGGGGGCCCTTTGGCAAGCATCAGGTTGAGCCTGTCATGAATGTTGCCGATCGGCTCGCTGCTTTTCGACTCGTCCTTTTCCACCACGAGCGAGCTGGCCTGGGATGCCGTGCCCATGTAGACGTGCGACGACGGCATGACGTCCCTCGGGGGAGCGCTCCCGTGGGCAATTTCGTCCTTCAACTTCTGCAGCACGCCCTTGCAGCCGCGCTCGCGGCATTTGTTGGAGAAGGTCGATTCCTGCACCTTGTCGCAAGCGCTGCACTTCCAGGCCTTCTCGAGCTTTCCGCTGCAACCGCGCTGGTTGCACTTGCCGCTGGAGTTCTTCTTCTGGATGGCATGACAGGTGTTGCAGATCCTCAGCATCGTGTTCTCCCCCTGGTTGGTTCGATATGCACGCGACTTCCCGCCCGGATGCCCGCTGCAAGACAGCAATCTTCGGGTGGTGTCGAGACACCGTTGCCCCTCCATTGCCGGGTCCACGTTCGGGGGAGCGTCGCTCGTGCTTCTGGTTTAATGGCTATGGTCCGTGCGAGCTTTACTACATCGTAGGGTTCCTTATCAGCGTCATCGTCAGTGAGGTGAAGATCCCACTGGATCTGTTATAGGCTAAATCGCCCAACGCACAGTTGGACAGGCAGGAACATTTCGAGAAAAGCATCGGTGAGAACGGTGAGGGCTCAGTTCACTTTATTGCCTCTCGCAGGATTGGATGAGAGGGGAATTCCTTGGCTGGTTACTTCAGCGACTATTCCTACCTATGCGAAAAATAAAGCATTGACTGTGGAGCCTCATAAGATTTCAATGCGCGTCGCATCACAAGCAAATTACAAAGTCGTCTGGACGCGCGCCGAGAAGCGTTGCTAAATAATCCGATTTCTTGACCTGGGTGGATTGTGTCGGCTCCTCGTGCCTTTCGAAGGCGTATTTTCAGTTTTTGCAGGGTGGACAAAAATGGCCAGGATCAGGATCAGGCGCTTCAAGGCCAAAGGCTTCCGGGACCCCACCTGGAGTTACCGGCGGCTTGCGTCTATCCTTGTCTCAGCGCCTTGGCTGCCAGCGGCGCCGACGGTGTCTTTCGCACTCTTCGATAATGGCTACCGCCCAGCAAGGGCAAACCCAAAAGGAGAAAACCAGATGTCACGATCCATCTCGCAGCGCGCTTTCATGGTGTTCGGTGGGCTGGCCTTAGCGGGTACGCTGACCTTGGCGCAAGCGGCGCCGGTCTCATTTGAAGTGCCGTTGACGGGCGCCCAACAGGTTCCGCCGGTGCAGACGCCAGGCAGCGGCAGCGCAGCCCTCACGTACGACGCCAGCACGCGGGTCGTAACCTGGAACATCAGCTTCAGCGGATTGTCGAGTCAGGCCACGATGGCCCATTTCCACGGGCCCGCCCCGGCCGGCAAAAACGCCAGCCCGAAGATCTGGCTCTCTCAGAAAGGCAACATGGAGATGACGAGCCCGATCAGCGGTCAGGCCACGCTATCCCCGGACGACGCCAAAATGTTCGAAGCCGGTGACATGTACATCAACGTTCACAGCAAGGACCATCCGAACGGCGAGATCCGCGGCCAGGTGGTGCCGCCGAAGAGCAACTGACGCAACCACTGAAGCCGCGCCCTGAAATCGGGTTCGCGGCAAACTCAGAGATAAGCCGCGAGCAGCATCACCACGGCAGCGCCGACGCCGAGCGGCAGCAGCGCCAGCAGCGCTGGCGTCTGCCGCGGCGCGTCGATGGACAAGGGCAAAAGCTTGTAGCCGGTTAGCATCGGGCGCAGCAGGTTGTGTCCCTTCGCTACTGCGTAGAGAGCGATCACGAGCACGTGCAGCGCCACCGCGGCGAGCAGCACGTCCCAAACAACCCCGTGCAACGTCGAGATCGCGTTGGCGAGCCACGCAGGCACCACTTCGCTCAACGGCCCTTCGTCGGCGATGTCGTTGTTGACGTAGAGCCCGCTCAGCGTCTCGGCCAGCAACAACGCGAGCAGCAGCAGGACCATCCAGCCGCCGGCCGCATTGTGGCCCACCTGCACATCCGGCTCGCGGCGAAACAGGTGACGCAAATGACGAAGTGCAGCCGCGGGCGACGCCACGAAACTGCGAAAGCACGCGGTCTCACTGCCAAAGCAGCCCCACAGCAGCCGGGAAATAACCAGCGCGAGCAGCGTCTCGCCGACCCGGACGTGCCAGTCGATCCAGTTCAGTTTCAAGGTGACCCAGGCCGCCGTGACCAGCACGACCACCAGCCAGTGAAACAGTCGCACCGGCGCGTCCCAGACCAGCACCGGGCGGCGGACAGGCTGTGTCGGCCGCGTGACAGGTTCGTGAGCATCCATGTGTCGCGGCTCCGTCCGCAATCGGCTGGAAGAGATACAGGCCCGGGATGAACACCACGCTGTCGGCTCCGGTCCAGGCTAATATATTTTATTACCTCAATGACTGCTCCGACTTTCGTCCAGCTGAACACGCCATGCCAGCGGAGGTCCAAGCTATTGTTGTCTTCGACAGGTCTCCGCCATGTTTTCCGCTTCGTTTGTCCACGCTCACGCTGCCCACGCTGAGTGGCGAGTGGCTCTCGCCGAGTGCCAGAGGCAAGTTCAAGCTCAAATGGCGACCCGTGCGGCACAGCAAGATGAACCCGCACCGTTCACGCTCGGTTGGTGTTACCTGAGCGACTATTACGCACCCGCGTCCGAGGCAATCCTCGATGAACTGCACCGGAGCCTGCCTGGCGTCGCCTGGGTCGGTACGGTCGGTGTCGGGGTCGCGGCAAGCGGCATCGAATACATCGACGAACCGGCCCTCGTGCTGATGGTCGCTCCGCTCCCACCGGAATCGTTTCGGCTATTCTCCGGCCAGCAGCCACTGCCTGCGACATCCTCCGGGTTCGTGGCCCATACCGCTTTGGTCCACGCCGAAGGCAGCACGCCGGATGTGCAGGAATTGCTGCACGAACTGAGCGACCGCACGACCACTGGTTATCTCTTCGGCGGGCTATCCTCGGCGCGAAACCGTCCGCTACACATGGCGGAAGGCGTGTTTACCGGGGGGTTGTCCGGCGTGCTCTTCGGCCCCGAGGTTGGTCTGATTTCGCGCGTGACGCAAGGCTGCCAGCCTGTCGGGCCGGTGCGCACCGTCACCCAGGCCGAACGCAATCTGGTGTTCGCGCTGGACGGCAAACCCGCACTCGATTGCGTGTTGCAAGATCTTGGACTCGACCGGGATCTGCCAGTCGATGCGTTGTCGCAGGCGCTGTCTACTACCCTGGCGGGCTTGAGCACCGGCGCCGAGGACGTGCCGAAATGGCCTGGAAAGTTCGGCGCGGATACACTCGTGCGGCACCTGGTGGGCGTGGATCCTCAGCACCGGGTCCTGGCGATTGCGGATCTGGTCGAGCCCGGCATGCATCTGGCCTTTTGCACGCGCAATCGCGAGGCCGCCCGGGCCGACCTGGTGCGCATTGCAACGGAAATCCGCGCGGAACTGGAATGCGACACGGCGAGGCACATATCGGGTGCGCTGTATGTCAGCTGCTCGGGACGGGGCGGTCCACACTTCGGAGCGCGGCATGCGGAGTTGCAGACGGTGCGAAATGCGCTAGGTGAGGTACCGCTGGTGGGATTCTTCGCTGGCGGCGAGATTGCAAGGAGTCACCTTTACGGCTACACCGGCGTATTGACGGTCTTTACGAACCGGGACTGAGGTCACGAACTATTCTGATTCTTGCTCGAGTCATGCAACAACGCTTTCGCTCATCGCTTGTGATAGGTGCCGATCAGTTCGGCGTGCGCCAGTACGTGCCCCTGCATGGCCTTTTCGAGCGCCGCCTTGCTGGGGCTTTTCAAATCGGGCAGTACGGTGTCGAGTGCATACAGCTTATGAAAATAGCGGTGGCGTCCCACGGGCGGGCACGGGCCGCCGTAAGCGGCACGTCCGAAGTCATTGGTGCCTTCGAGCGTGCCGCCCGGCAATCCCCCCGCAGCAGCGCCCTCGGGCAGCCCGATTGCCGTCGGCGGGATGTTGTAAAGCAACCAATGTACCCACGTCATTTTCGGCGCGGCCGGGTCCGGCGCGTCAGGGTCGTCGACGATCAGCGCCAGGCTTTTTGCGTTCGAGGGCACGCCGGACCACGCGAGCGGCGGGGAAACATCGGCGCCCTGGCAAGTATGTTGTGGGGGAATCTCCCCGTTCTGTCGGAAGGCTTGCGACGTCAGCGTGAGAGTCATGGCGCGCTCCTCGGCGGCAACGGTGGATGCCGGTCCCGGTGGGAAGATCAACGCGATGAGCAAGAGTGCCAACAGACAACGCGGGGCTGATGCCCGAGCGGCTTTTTTCAAGGCGCTTGAGGTGGTGTCCGGCACGTTGAAGTCGCTCATCGCCACGCTTCGTACCCTGTCCGTGACCGCGGCCGTTAGTTGGTGCGCGCTCTGCGCGAGTCGCGACGGAAATCGAAGCAAGGCTTTTATCGTGACATAAGTTCCGCCCGAGCAAAAGTGGCTGTGTTTGATGATCGTCGCGCACGGGTCCCGGCATCGATCGCAGCAGGCATACGCGGAGCCGGAAAGCATGCATCTGGGAAACCCGGCCGATACCGCGTGGCTGCCCATCCGATGGTGCATTGCGACAATCGAGCGTTCAGTTCGTATTCCCGGCCACTTTGCAGCGTGTGATTAACGAGGCGAGGCACTGGCCCCTTTTGCGCGCCTGCATCGTCCGGAATCGAGTCTGGACGCGCTGCGGTTTGAGTGCGCAAGCGCAGCAGTGTTCGTGCGGTGCCGCTCGTGCGCGTGAACTCCGGCACGGATACGATATCTGAATGAACATGGAGGGCGTGTCATGAGCACGGCTGCCAGTTTTCAGATCGGCTACACGCAATATCTTGGCTCCGACGGCGAGCCTGCCCAGCCGTTACCTGCCTTTGCACAGGACCCGACGGCGCTGATTCCGCTCTATCGCGCGATGGTGCTGACACGGGCGTTTGACACGAAGGCGGTCGCGCTGCAGCGTACTGGCAAGCTCGGCACCTTCGCGTCGTCGGTCGGCCAGGAGGCGATTGGCGTCGGCGTCGCCAGCGCGATGGAGCCCGGCGACGTGCTGTTTCCTTCGTATCGCGATCACGCCGCGCAATTGCTGCGCGGCGTCACGATGACGGAAAGTCTGCTGTATTGGGGCGGCGACGAACGCGGCAGCGACTTCAGCGTGCCCCGCCACGATTTTCCGAACTGTGTGCCGATCGGCACACAGGTGTGTCATGCCGCCGGCGCGGCTTACGCGTTCCTGCTGCGTCACGAGCCGCGCGTCGCGGTGGCGATATTCGGTGACGGCGGCACGTCCAAAGGCGATTTCTACGAGGCAATGAACATGGCCGGCGTCTGGCAGGCGCCGCTTGTCCTCGTGGTCAATAACAACCAGTGGGCGATCTCGGTGCCACGCAGCCGCCAGAGCGCTGCACAAACGCTCGCGCAAAAAGCGATCGCTGCGGGAATCGATGGGCTGCAGGTCGACGGCAACGATGTGATCGCGGTGCACCAGGTGGTCCACGCGGCGCTCGCCAAAGCTCGCCGCGGCGATGGCCCTACGCTGATCGAAGCGCTCAGCTATCGCCTTGGCGATCACACGACAGCCGATGACGCGACGCGCTATCGCGACGCCGAAGTCCTCAGCAAGCAATGGGCATACGAACCGTTGCTGCGCCTGCGCACTTACCTGATGCGCATGAACGTCTGGGACAAGGCGCAGGACGAGCAACTCGGCCGCGCGTGTCTTGCGCAGGTCGAGCAGGCCGTCGACGCGTATCTGGCGGTACCGCCGCCGGACACATCCGCCATGTTCGATCATCTGCACGAGACCTTGCCGTTGGCGATGGGTGAGCAACTGGCGATGGCGCAGCGATTCGCGCCTCCTGCGGGGAACCGCCATGGCTGACCTCAACATGGTCGAAGCGCTCAATCAGGCGCTCGCCTACGAACTGGCGCACGACCCAGCCGTCGTGCTGCTCGGCGAGGATATCGGCGTGAACGGCGGCGTATTCCGCGCGACGGTCGGGTTACAGGCGCGATTCGGCGCGCAGCGGGTGATCGATACGCCTCTGGCTGAAACCGCGATCGCCGGCAGCGCGATCGGCATGGCGGCGATGGGCTTGAAGCCGGTCGTGGAGATCCAGTTCAGCGGGTTCATCTATCCGGCCATCGATCACGTTCTGAACCACGCGTCACGTCTGCGGCATCGAACACGCGGACGGCTGACGTGCCCGCTAGTGATCCGTGCGCCGTGCGGCGCAGGGATTCACGCCCCGGAGCATCATTCCGAAAGCCCTGAAGCCTTGTTCACCCACATCCCCGGATTGCGTGTCGTGACGCCGTCGTCTCCTGCACGCGCATACGGTTTGCTGCTCGCGTCAATCCGCGACCCGGACCCGGTGATCTTCTTCGAGCCGACGCGACTCTACCGGCTCTTCAGGCAGCCGGTTGAGGATAACGGCGAAGCGCTGCCGCTCGACAGCTGCCTGACGTTGCGCGATGGGTCGGACATCACCCTGGTGAGTTGGGGGGGAGCATTGCAGGACGTGCTGGCCGCAGCCGATCTGCTTGCGCAGGAAGGCGTGATGGCCGAGGTGATCGACGTGGCGACGCTCAAACCGCTCGACATGAACACCATTCTCGCGTCGGTGGCGAAAACCGGACGCTGTGTGATCGTGCACGAAGGCTCGCGCACCGGAGGGGTTGGCGCGGAAATTGCCGCCAATATTGCCGAGCGCGGACTGTACTCGCTGCTCGCGCCGGTGCAGCGCGTCACCGGATATGACGTGGTGGTGCCGCTGTACAGACTTGAGAATCAATATATGCCAGGCACGGAGCGCATCGTTGCCGCGGCGAGGCAAACTCTGGAGGCGTCGTGAAGCCATGAAAGTCTTCAAACTGCCCGATCTCGGAGAAGGCTTGCAGGAAGCGGAGATCGTCGAGTGGCACGTCAGGAGCGGCGAAGAGGTTCGCGCGGATCAACCGCTGTTGTCGGTCGAAACGGCGAAAGCGATCGTCGAGATTCCGTCGCCTCAATCCGGCCGTATCGCGAAGCTGTTCGGCCAGCCGGGCGACGTCGTGCATCTGGGCGCGCCGCTCGCCGCCTTCGAAGGAGAGGGCGACGAAGCCGATGCCGGCACCGTGGTCGGCCACATGGAGGTCGGCCAGCATGGGGTGCAGGAAGCGCCGGCAGCGCCTGGCGGCGGCATGGGTGCGGGTGTCGGTGTGATCAAGGCGATCCCGGCGGCGCGGGCGCTCGCACGCAAGCTGGATGTCGATCTGGCGATGGTGACGCCATCCGGTCCGGAGGGTGTCATCACGGCGGCTGACGTGCAGCGCGTCGCGAAGGTCCTCGCCGAGCTCGGGCCGCCCGAAGTGCTGCGCGGCGTGCGGCGCGCGATGGCGCAGAACATGGCGCGCGCGCAGAGCGAAGTGGCGGCGGCGACCGTCATCGACGACGCCGACATTGATGCGTGGCCGCCGCATACCGATGTCACGATCCGGCTGATCCGCGCGCTGGTGGCAGGATGCCGTGCCGAACCGGGGCTCAACACATGGTTCGACGGACATGCGGGGCGGCGCCACGTGCTGGAGAAGATCGATCTTGGCATCGCAGTCGATCTGCCGGATGGCCTCTTCGTGCCGGTATTGCGCAACGTCGCGCTCCGCGACCCAGCGGATCTGCGCGGCGGGCTCGACCGGATGCGTGCCGACATCCGGGCACGCAGGATTCCGCCGGAGGAACTGCGCGGCAATACGATCACGCTGTCGAATTTCGGCATGATCGCCGGTAAATATGCGGCTCCCGTGGTTGTGCCGCCCACTGTCGCGATTCTCGGAGCCGGGCGCATTCATGAGCAGGTCGTGGCGGCAGCCGGCGTTCCCGCCGTGCATCGGATCCTGCCGCTGAGTCTGACATTCGACCATCGGGTCGTCACGGGCGGTGAGGCGGCGCGTTTTCTCGCCGCGACGATTGCGGATCTGCAGAAGGCGCATTAGCCGTGCTCGCGTGTTCGGACGTGCTTACGCTCCGCATCTCACGTCGATGGCTGCGAGAAACTGCGAACACTGACATGCCCATGCCGCTGACCGCCCCCCAATCATTGCTGGAGCGTGTCTGCGGCATCCCGAGTCAATCCCGCCAGTTAGAAGGCGAGACACCGAGGGGAGGCACCGATAAGACTAGTGGGTGGAAAATACCGAAATGCCCCCATTCGGGAATCCTGCCGCGCCGGCCTGGAAGGGCACATAGACCTGGCCGAGTGCTGTCGACGTACATCCAGACATTCCGCGCCGACATCAACCCTCAAACCGTAATCACACCAGGGAACCCCTGCACTAGCTGGAAGCTGGACGGGTTATACGGGCCAATCATCTGAAGCTGCGCGACGACGAGGTTGCTGAGCCCATGCACGGTCAGCACACCACTGCCGAACACGATGCCGGTCACCTCAGCATTCACCACGATTTCGTGAGTGTGTGCAAAGCCGCTGATCGCGCCCGCGAACGCGCCGGGACTTCGCAGCACGAGCTTCGCGTGCAGACCGTCGAACGAGACGGTCTGCCCGGATTCAACCGCTTCGAGCGACGCCAGGCTGTGGGCCTGAAGCGAAAGCTTGCCGTCATCGGTCAAAGCGCCGAAACATTGCAGTTCGCCGCCGGCGGCGACCGTCATCGAGTAAGCGTTGCCGTTGTCAGCATTATCGATGTCGCCTACAAGGATCAGTTTGCCGTCGGCCGTGATCGTTCCGCCGCTGTTGTCGATGCCCTGCGCGGCGATCACGGTTCCGCTGCCCAACAGCGTCCCGCCCTTGTAGACACCCAACGCCAGCGTATCGATCATCCCGTTCGCCAGCGATATCGCGCCATTCACGATGATCCCGACACCCGCCGACACGAAGCCGTGATCCTCGACCGTCAGCGAGCCGGTTCCCATGTGCTGGACTTCCAGCTGGTTATCGACGATCAGGCGGGCGTCGCGCCCTTTGACCGTCACCGAGCCGATGCCCTCCGTCGTCGTCGTAGCCCCGCTCGGCGTCACTTGCTGGCTTTTCGGTTCCCAGCCAATCGCGAGATTCTCTGCCACGACCAGACCGCCTTCGTCCACGTTCAGCGTGCCCGTCGAATTGCGGCCGACGATGATCTGACCGCGCGCAAGCAGCGCCGCGTGCTGCACGTCGACCGTGCCGCTGGATTCTGGGTGGTTGCCGATCACCAGACACCACGGGTAGATGAGCGGATCGGCATTCCCGACGCTCATCACGCCGCCGTGCCTGATCGTCAGCACACCGGGGCCGTTCTGTCCAATGGACATCGGCAGATCGCCGCCGTTGACGACGGCGCCCGCGCCCTCGACCACGAGCGTCGCATCCGAGCCGGCGAGCTCCGGCATCTCGATCGCGTAGTTATCCGGCGTGTGGCTTCCGACGATCACGACAATGCTGCCCGCATCGACCTTCATATTGCCGATCATCGGCGGGTTGGACTCAATACCCACGACGAAGTGAAGCATCGGCGTGGTCAGCACCGCGCCCGGCAGCAGCGTCAACTGTTGTGCGTTGACGGGGCTGCCATACGTCTCGGTGAAGTGCCCTGCGAGCTTGACCGTGCCCGACGTGTACAGGATTTTCGGGTTGCCCGTTCCTGTGATCGGCACGGCGGCGCCTTCGATCTTTGCCATGTCGTTGGGTCCGGGCGGCGCACCCGCTGCAGGCGTCCAGTTTGCGGCTGTCGAGAAATCGCCTGTGCCCGCACTTCCGGTCCACTGAAAAATCGTCATGATGATCTCCATTGCGCCCGCAACGCATCGGCGTGTAGCCGCTGTTTCCTACGTGCAAGCTTCACCGCTGGCATGCGTCGATGCTTTTGCTCAACACGACAATGCGTCGCCAGCGGTTTGACGGTGCTTCTTTGCTGCTGCATGCGCCCGCGATCACTGACCGCCCATATAGATTTGCTTCAACACTTCGTCAGAGGCAGGCGGAACGCCGCTACGCGACCCCGACGCCGATGAACCCGGCATCACGCCGCCATATCCTGTCGCTCCGTTTTCGATCGACACGCGCGCTTCGGCTGCCTGAACGTTCGCGGGATAGTTGGGGTCTTCGACGCCGGGGTGATACCCGGCCTGTTCGAGTTGCTGCAGTTCGGCCTGCACCTGCGCGCGCGTCGGCGTTGCATCCGATTGTGCGAACGCGGCGAGCGGGACGGCAAAAGCCGATACGGTTGCGACTGCGATAATCAACGATTTCACAAGAACCTCCTTCTAGATGTCGCGCTGCACGCGCCTTGGCCACTCGCGCCTGCCATCGACCCTCCCTGGAGTCCAGGCAAGCAATCATTCCCGATATATTCGGGTGTGGCACTCATCGCGCGATGGCGTGCTGACATCCGATCATCAAGACCGCCGGCGGGATCGTCTCCGTCGATGGAAATAAGATCGACGTGCCGGCTAAATGAAGACGGTCGAAGGTTCTGTATTTTTCGCACTTCCTTCAAGCGGTCTTCTTCATCGAGCGATTTCCGTTAAGCGTTTGACGTCAAGCGATAGCCGCTACGTCTTCGCGCCGCGCCCGCTCTTCGCGGTCGATTCATTGCTCGCAAACAGTGCGGCGAGCCAGTCGATGAACACGCGAACCTTCGTGCTCAGGTGCCGGTTTGGCTGATACGCGACGAAAACGGGAACGGGATCCGATACCCAGTCGTTCAGGACGGCTTCGAGCGCGCCGCTTCGAAGGTGTGTAGTGGCGGAAAACGTCAACGCGTGTACGACACCGAGACCGGCCAGGCTCATGGTCAGACACGCCATGATCTCGTTCGAGGTGAGTCCGCGCCGATTCTGCACTTCCACGCGTTCACGATCTTTCGTTACCACAATCGGAAAGGGCCGGTTGGTTCGCGAAGCGATGGTTCGGATGACGACATGGCCATGCTCGAGGTCAGACGGATGCGAAGGCCGCCCGTGTTTGTCCCAGTACGCCGGCGTCGCGCACAGAATCTGCTTGACGGCGCCGATCTGTCGCGCCGCAAGCGATTGATCGAAGATCTCCCCCGCGCGCAGGACGCAGTCGACGCTTTAGCGCATGACTGGTGCCGTCGACCCACCCCTCGTTGCCCTCCAGTTTGATGGGGAACAGTACCCGCGCCGTTTCGTATGTGTGAAACCGCACGTCAGCCTTCAAGTTTCCCTGCGCGCGGAGCCTGGATAGCTCATATGCTGACCAGATGGCCCGGCCACTGATATTTTCAATCCGCTCAGCCTCACGAGAACGTCCATGAAAAAGATATTTGCTCCCCGGATGTCCGCGGTCGCGCTACTTGCCGCCGCTGGCATCGCCTTGATACCAGCCCTCACACACGCCGAGGATGGCGCCCGCATTGCCGGGCAGATTTGCTCTGGCTGCCACGGCGTACACGGGCGCAGCGAATCGCCGATGTTTCCGAAGCTCAACGCCCAGACACCTGAATACATCGAAGCCCAGCTCAAGGGATTCCGCGAACACGCGCGTGGCGAAACCGCCGCCCGCGATTATATGTGGGGCCTAGCCGCACTGCTGGACGAGGCAGCCGTCAAATCACTGGCCGATTATTACTCGCATCAGACCGCAACCCGGGGCGCGGCGGGTGACCCCACCTTGATGGCCACGGGGCGGGAAATCTTCGAACACGGCGTGCCGGACAAGGGCGTGCCGGCCTGCGCTTCATGCCACGGCGCGCAGGCCCAGGGGGCCGGTACGATTCCGCGCCTCGCAGGGCAACATCAGTGGTATCTGCTGCATCAGATCGAGGTTTTCCAGAACGGTACCCGCGGCAACGCACCCGTAATGACCGCCGTTGCTCATACGTTGAATTCCGAGCAGGCCAAGGCCGTTACCGCCTATCTTCAATCCAGATAGGCGGTTGCCAATTCCTGCGGTCGACGGGCGCTGACCCCATGCGCCACCATGTCCGCGCAACCGTTGATCTCCATCAAGGCAGTGGCGTTAGTGCGCTTTGATGTCGAGCGGAGGATGACTAGCATTAAGGTATCGGCACAGCTTCCTGCTCATGTTTCTGGTGTGAAGCAGCAAATCGATTCGCCGATGCTTTTCATGTACTGCTGCGGAGTTTGATATGCAGTCTCTGGGACCGCGTAGTGCCATAACCGTCATCCTTCATGAACACGAGCAGATGTCGACTGTGGTAGAGGGCATGCGGCGCTTTGTGCGTCTCCTGGCGGCAGGTGCACCCGTACCGGGCCTCATGGTGCTTCGGGCGATGCTCTATTACATCCGCGAGTACCCTCAGCAGGTGCATCATCCTAAAGAGGATCGTTACCTGTTTACGCCGCTGCGGGACCGGACGGATGAATTTGACTACGTCCTTACGGAACTGGAGTCCCAGCACGCTCGAGGTGACATGAAGTTGAGAAATATCGAGCACGCGCTGACCCGGTATGAATTGAAGGGCGCCCCGGCACTTCGGGAGCTGCGAGCCGTGGTGGATGACTATGCAGAGTTCTATGCAGACCACCGGTGTATGGAAGAGACGTTAATTTTGCCAGCCGCCAGACGTCTTCTGACAAACGAAGACTGGGCGGAAGTCGACGCCGCCTTTGGAGCAAATCGTGATCCGTTCGACGGCGTAAAACTTGAAGACGATCTCGGCAAATTATTCTCTATGATCGTCGAAACGATTCCGGAGACGGAAAGTTAGCAGTTCGGTTGGGCTTCTCGATCAGTACGAAGGCGACTTTAAGGATCTGATCAGGACTGTCGCTATACGGTGCGCCGGTATCCACGTCGCAAGGTGTCAGCTCCCAGCGGTTCCCCACTGGAGATCGAGCCGCCGACGCGTAAAATGCGCCCACGGTGAGCACACAAAGCAGAGCCTGTAC
Source organism: Paraburkholderia sp. GAS448 (assembly GCF_050435685.1). Classification (NCBI taxonomy): domain Bacteria; kingdom Pseudomonadati; phylum Pseudomonadota; class Betaproteobacteria; order Burkholderiales; family Burkholderiaceae; genus Paraburkholderia; species Paraburkholderia sp. GAS448. The sequence goes on along the minus strand of NZ_JBNDKT010000004.1, from coordinate 288,841 downwards.
ACGTCGCGCACGCCATCGAGATTGACCGCCAGTGTCATGGCACCCCCTTCGCTTCGAGCGCCGGTTTCGGCAGCCTTCGACAAGCTGGGCACGCTAACCGGGGTCGTCCGCGAACACGCTGTGCTCGGCCACAGCCCGGGCATCATGGAGGCAGCCAATCGCGGCGCGTACGATGAGTCTCGCCTTTTCAGTGACGATGTTGCTTGACGCAGATCAACGGAGAAAAAATTTGTTTCGGCTTGCAAATCGTATGATCTAAACCCCGTGGAGCGACATAAGTTTGATAGACATCAAGTGTTGGCTCCATCGGGGACGCACAATAGCGATGCCTCGTCGTGAGCGGAGTGCGTCGAATATCCGCCGCTCCTTTCATAAGTCCTTACGCCCGAACAGGGATGCGGCGAGCCTTGGATCCGGATCCCTCCTGGCTTGCGAGCATTGGTTGAGATCCGCAGAGCACGCTTTTTGCGGAGAGTGACCACCATGTACAGCAAGATTCTGCTTGCCATAGACGGAAGCGATCCATCACGACGCGCGCTAGACGAGGCATGCCGGGTCGCTGTGCTCTCAGGGGCGCGCGTACACGCCGTGTATGTGGTCGACAAATGGGGGCTTTCTCCATATGCAGGCTATTACGATCCGGAAGCCCTCGGCCGCGTGCTGCACGCAGACGGTCATGGGGTTCTGCATTCGGCGCGCGAGGTGCTTGCCAAACAGGGCGTCGAATGCGATACGGAAATCGACGAAACGCACGATCGATCCGATGACGTTGCACATTGCCTGCAGCGTTGCGCGCAACGTCAGGGCGCGGAGCTTGTCGTCATGGGAACACACGGAAAGCGCGGATTACGTAAAGCCATTTTGGGTAGCGTCGCCGAGCGCCTCCTGCACATGGCGACGTGCCCCGTCCTGCTCGTACGCAGCGATGCATCTTCCGAAACGGGGAGGGTTTAGCACACATCAGCTGTCTGAGCGTGGCGGGTTCGGCCTGTGAGCGAACCTGCCCCGTCGCTCCGGTGTCTGCGTCACGTAACGCCGGTTGATCTCGATCATGACGGCGCCAACTGGCAGCGATAACGCGGCGAAGCTTATCGACGACGAAGTGCGCAGGGTCCTCGCCGAAGCACACGCACGCGTCGTGCGCACGCTCGTTGAGCGGCGCGAGCAACTGGACCGCATTGCGAGGCGGCTGCTCGAATGCGAAGTGCCCGATCGCGAGACATTGCTGAAACTTCTGACGGAAAATGAACCGGCTGCCGAAGAGCTGATCAGACGCCGGATCAACCTTCATGCTTTCGGCAACGACAGTGCGCGAGCTCCAGCAGCGAGGTTACGAGGCAGCACAGGCGGCGCTGGACCTCTCCCCGCCTTGATGGTGCCTTGATACAGGCGCGGTGCATCCTTACTGGTGTGCCTGCCAGAACTTGACGAGCGCGGGATAGATAAGCTGGGACCATCTCGGTCCTGTGAACAGGTCGTAGTGGTCGCAATCGGCGATCGTCAATTGCCGACGTGCTGTCTCCTGAATACCGCTGCAAAGTGTGTGCGCGATATGAGTTTGCCCCGCGCCAGTGATCGTGTCGCGACTCCCTTCCACCGTACACAGCGCGGGGGCAGCCAGATCCTGCGGCCGGACGTGGCGCGTGCCGACTTGCCAGGTCCCCCGTGCAAGTCGGATTTCATGAAAAAAGACGCGGATCATGTCAAGAAAATACGCTTCGGCCATATCGAGCACCGCTGTGTACTCTTTGAGCCGATGCAGGCTTTGAGCGATGGCTTCCGGGTCGCCCGACCACTGGCTTGCCCAGTAGCGCGACTGAACGGCCCATTGACGTTCAGGATGAGACGCGACGATCGCCGCGTGCTGGATGAAACCTGGATAGACCCGGCGTCCCGCGCCCCGGTAGGGCAGCGGGACGGTGTCGATCACGGTGTTGCGAAACCAGTCGATGCTGTGGGAGCGGGCGAACCGGTCGACGCTGGTGGGGTTCAGGCGAGCATCGATCGGTCCGCCCATCAGCGTGAGACTAAGCGGCGTCGCTTTGCCTGCGCTTGCCTGCAGCGCGGTCGCCGCGAGCGCAGGTCCCGTCGCCTGGCACACAGCGAGCACGTGCAGACTGGCGGCGCCCGCCGACTGTAAAAAGCGCTCGATGGTGAGGACGTAGTCGTCAAGGCCGAATGGACCATCGGTGCACGGCACGTCACGCGCGTTGGTCCAGTCAGTGATGCAGACGTTGCCGCATTGCAACAGCGATTCGACGGTTTCACACAGCATCACGGCGTGGTGTCCGGCGAGCGGAGCGCATACGAATATCTCCATCGGCTCGAGCCCGTTTCCGGGGCGTGGAGACGCCATCGGGGTGGAGGCACGGGTGAACTTGCGCAGTGCGCAAAATGGCGTGCTGTCGATCACACGCTCGATGATTGGCACTTCGCTGTGACCGATCCGGACTGACGAGATGCCAAAAGGCGGCGGCTCTGGCGCGGGTCCGAACGCGGTGGACAGCCAGCCGGAGCTGCCGGCAGCAGGCGATGCACCAGGGAATTGCGTCAACCGGCTAGCGTCGTCCGAACGCACAGGCCATCCGCCGAGCATCTGCAGCAGCTTGTGCTGTGCTTCAAGCCACGCGTACCACATGCCTACTCCTGCGTGAGAGCGCTTCCGGCCCTGCGAATTCCGACAGCGCGCGCCGATCACTGCGGCACCGGACGGTAGCATGCCGGGCGTGTCGAATTCGGGAGGCGGATGACCGGATTCTGTGAACCGTGCCCGTCAGAGCGCATGTCGGGCGCGCGAAATGGCGCTATTGCCTCGTCACGGATAGCGTGTCGCCGCGCAGGTCACCGGCATTTGATGCGGATCAATCGCCGGGCACTCACGGGGAACAGGCTGACAAAGGGAAGACAACCCTGCATGAACCCGTCTTGCGCAGGGCGCTCACAGTGAGATTACGCTCGCAGACTTCGGAGGTAAATCATGAAGACCGACAGGCAACTCAAACAGGATGTCGAGCAGGAGCTTGAGTTCGACCCAGCGATCAACGCAGCCGGTGTCGGTGTCGAAGTGCGCGATCGTATTGTGACGTTGGCCGGTCATCTGTCCCCGACGGCCGGCTTGACGATCCTGCACCATGGTTGATCAGGATCAATCGAACGGCCGTCAAAGGCAATAGATTGGAAGCTGGCCGCGAACAGGGGCTCCCTTTAACGCCGTCAGATTTCTCTCTTCCGGATCCGGATTGGCGATGCAACAACCCATGATCGAAACTCACGACCTCGCACGCCGGTTCGGTGCAGTTACCCGCCATGGCCTCTTCGGTGTTGCGCAACGCTGGTTCCCGGCCCCATGCCATCGGTAACGCAGCGCTGACGAAATCTACGTCGCCGTCACCGGCCGGAATCTCTGCAGGTGATGGGAACGAGCATGAGGTGTCGCCGGGAACCCGTCGCGAAGCGCAGCGATTGCCCCATCGCGTTGCCTGCAGAGTCCATAAGGTCGACCCCCGGACAACTCGCACTAAAGCGCATACTGCAACGCCAGGTCGAAGGTGATGATCGCCAGCGAGCAGCCGAGGCCGGCCAGCACATTGGCGACCCGGTGTTCGAAATCGTGATCCCGACTCATCCACGCGCCAATCAGGAAAACAGCGCCAAAGTACGCCTGAAGCGCTACAAAGACCAGCATCAGCAGGAACTCGTAACCCATGAACCTGAAGTTGGCGAAGTTCATCCCGTAATCGAAAATCCATCTCCCAACCCGATGAGCCTCGTAGGCCAGCAGCACAACGGGAAACAAATAGCTGGCAACATAGGTCGGCATCGTTGCGTGCCGCAGTTCCAGATGAAAATGATGAGCGGCTTGCATTTCAGCCCCCTTTCATGGCCTTTATGGTTCCATGCTAGTCATTGATCGTTGAGCGCGAGAGCAGCTGAACGCGTCTCCGTTGATCCTGATCAAGCCCGCACCGAAGTGCCGTCAGTGCAAACGCGATCTGATCTTCTTTGAACCTGGTATCCCCGTGATTTGTACAGAAATCACGGGGATACCAGGCAGGCCGGCGCTTCGGTCTTAGCGAAGGTGGGAATAGATCTGATGAGCGATTCCGGCTGCGGAGAGCACGCCGCCCATCATGGCACCGGTGACACCAGGGCTTGTTACATCCTGCCCGGTGAGAAACAGCCCAGGAACCGGCGTCCTGGCCTTCAGACTTTCCGAAAGAAACCTGCGCGGACTGACTTCAAGCCCGTAGCTTGCGCCCCGCTGAGCCCCGCTATAGGCAGACATGGTCAAGGGTGTGGAGACCTCATGAAACACAACCATCGAGGCAAGCTCGGGAAAATATCGCTCGAACTGCGCCAGCAGGCTCCGCCCGATCGCCGCCTTGAAATCTGTGTATTCGTCCGGCCGGTGTTGCAGGCTTGAATCGCTCCAGTTCGCGAACCGCTCCCAGTTGATTATTGCCACGACCTCAGCGGTATGACGTTGACGGTCGCCAGGTGCGTGCGCCGGATCTTTCAGCGACGGAAATAAGACGAACAGTACGGGTGCGGACGGTTCTTCGGCCGGGTTTTGCCACACGCCGGCTTCGATGTTCCAGCCGATGACCGCGGGCCGCCTCGTGCGCGCCGCGAACTCACACGCCGCTTCCACTTTCGGCCCCATCGAGCCTCAATTCTCCGTCTATCTCCCATTTGACTTGCGTCAAGGCATGTCCGGTCGTGCCGGGTAGGCTGAGATTGCTATCGCGGTGGCTGAACAGAACAGGTTCGACGAATTGCCGAGTCAGCCGGCGGTGCTATGAGCGCGCTGCCGTTCGACGGCGGACGGGAGCCCGGTAGGTATCGATGCAACCGCGTATCAAGAAATGGACAATAGCGTTTCCTGTCTGGGATTGAACGGTATCGACTCGCACGACGATCCGAGAGTCGTGCGTGCATGGAGGTGGCTTCACTGGATTCTGGTCGCGCTCAGCACGCTCGCCATTCCTGCCTTTACGTCGAACTAACTGCCGGTGCACCCGCTTTGATCGCAACGGCCCGCATGCTGTACGTGTGCATATTCGCTGGATTCACAGCTTCGTTCGCCTGGCTCCTGACTCTGAGCCGCAAGCCAAAACAGGTTGTGCTGCGCAACCGGTTTGACGTTTTGATCGTGCTCGGGGCCGCGGCAAGCGCCGGGTGGGGTGCTACTCCATGGTCATCGCTGGAATGGGTGCTGCGCATGGCGTTCATGTGTATCGTGGCTACGCGCATCGTGTTGTCACTGCGCAATATGCTCGCATCCAATCGATTGCTTCTGCTACTCGCCACGGGAGTCGCGATACTCGCTCTCGGGGGCGCCGGTTTCTATTGGCTGGAGCCACGCGTTCACAGCTATGCCGAGGGCGTATGGCTCGCCTTTGAGAGCAGTGCCACGGTTGGGTATGGAGACATTGCGCCAACGACGCCAGCATCACGCGTGTTGGCCGCGTTCGTTGTATTGCTTGGCTATGGAATGTTATCGCTGGTCTTTGCCAGCATCGCCGCGATCTTCGTTGGACAGGAAGAAAAGCTGCTGCGTCGCGAGATGCATCGTGACATCAAGCGTCTCCACGAGGAAATCGCGGTGCTGCATAGAGAAATGCAGGGGCTACGCGGATCGCTGCCGGATCGCGGCGACGCGGCGGCTGCCAAAACACACCATCCGGCCGGCGAATGACACGGAATGGCCGGTCACCGGATTGATCGCGCTGAAAGCGGCGATTTCGTGGAAGCAGGCTGCCTCCGAACAGAAGCGGTTGCAGATCAACTGAGGAAGGGCACATTGGCGTCGCGCGCTGCAATCGCATCGCGCCGCGCCTTCCGTCAGCGCCTGTCCGGGCCGGACCCGCGACGCGCGGATGGGCAGTCGGACACGGGACGGGCCAGAACCCTCCTCAGGCGCCAGATTCAGATGTAAAGTCAATCTATCGTATTCCGCCGGCGTCCTTCGAGCGCGCGGTCTTCCATATCCCTTCAAGTCTGGCTTTCAAAATGAAATACAAGGACTATTACGAGGTTCTCGGTCTGGAACGCACCGCGACCCAGGAGGACATCAAACGGTCGTATCGTAAGCTCGCACGCAAATATCATCCGGACGTCAGCAAGCACACGGACGCTGAAGATCGTTTCAAGGAACTGGGCGAAGCCTACGAGGTGCTCAAGGACCCGGAAAAACGCGCGGCTTACGATCGTCTGGGTAGCGACTGGCGAAACGGCCAGGACTTTCAGCCCCCGCCGAACTGGGACGAAGGTTTCGAGTTCAGCGGTCAGGGCGGCCCGCAGGAAAACCTCGACGACTTCTTCGCGGCGATGTTTGGCGGCGGCCACGGCGCGCACGCTTACGCAGGATCGTCGCCGGCGATGGGTCAGGATCACCACGCGAAGGTGCTGATCGATCTGGAGGACGCCTATCGTGGCGCGGAGCGCTCGATCGTACTGCAGTTGCCGGTTGTCGATGCGCAGGGCCATGTCGCGCTGCAGTCGCGCACGCTGAACGTTTCCATTCCGAAAGGTGTGCGCGCCGGGCAGCATCTCCGTCTTGCGGGGCAAGGCGGTTCCGGAGCGGTGGGCGGACCGGCCGGCGATCTCTATCTGGAAATCGCTTTCCGGGAACACCCGCGTTTTCACGTCGACGGCCGCGATGTCTCGATCGACCTGCCGGTCGCCCCCTGGGAAGCCGCGCTCGGTGCTCACGTGACGGTGACGACGCCGGACGGCGCGGTCGAAATGACGGTGCCGAAGGGGTCGACTGGCGGCAGGCGCTTGCGGCTCAAAGGAAAGGGAATCCCCAGCAAACCACCCGGCGACCTGTATGTTGTCTTGAACATCGTGTTGCCGCCGGCCGACAGCGAGCCTGCCAGGGCGGCATACGAAGCGATGCAGAAGGCGTTCAACTTCGACCCGCGCGCGCGGTTTTACGGGTGATTCATCATGAAAGAATCTGAGACGACCCATCTGGAAGGCCAGCTTGTCGATGAAGAGGTCGAGTTCACGCTCGTCGAACTGTGCCGGGTAACCGGAGCATCAGAAGACGAGTTGACGCTGTGGGTATCCGAAGGCGTGTTCGATCCAGACGGCAACGGACCGCAGGACTGGCGCTTCAGTGGCGCGTCGCTGCGCCGTGTCCGGACCGCGCAGCGGCTGGCGCACGACCTCCAGATCAACGCGCCGGGCGTCGCCCTCATACTCGACCTGCTGGACGAAATCGACGCATTGCGGGCGTACCCCCGGCGTTCGCCGCGAGGATAGGTCCATGCGGTCACGGATATCGGCAGCGGCGACGAGTCCGCGCCGGCAAATGATCTCATGGATCGCGTGTTCGTCGGAACCGCCCTTTCCTGGTCGGTGTCATGGTCTGTTCGCAATGGTCGTCAACTGGTCACCGCTAGTACCGTACGACGCCCAAAGCGTATGTGGGCGTATGCGAGGTATTGCGTCGCGGGTTCCGGTGGTGGTGGCCGCGCTATCGACCAAATGGAATGCCGGTGGACTGAATCCACCCCATCCAGTGCGCAAATTGGATCGAGAGGAACAGTGAAATGGAAAGCCCCACGCGCGTGGCTAGCGACCAGACCATCCGCTGGGTTGTGCCCCGGTCGTGCATCATGAAATAGAGCGCGGAAGCCATGCTGCCAATAATCAGGAGGAATGCGACGGCGACGATAAAATGCATGATGAGCTGCTCAGTGTGAAATCAGACGTATCTGGAACGCACGAACCGAGGCGGTTGAGGCACGTAGCCAGCGAATGGGAGAGGGCGCATGCCGCGCAGTGGTTGTAGCAAATGTATCTACATGGAAAATCCCTCGAGGACAGCGCGAATCAGAACCTGTCTGCCTTGAGAAGCGCGGCGAGCGTCGCTCGTTCTTCTGCAACATCTGTGCTGTTTCTCTGTGGCCAGTTCAGAACAATTCCATCGTCGAGCGATTCCCGCACTAGCGATGAATAGTCCGATTTGTGCAGTTTGCCGGATTTCATTGCGTCCGCGACGTCGTGCCGGAGATCGGGGGGGAAACTTGCATAAGCTGCCGAGAGGGACGCGTACTGACGTGCATCGATTTCGCCGGACGAACGAAACGAAGTCCAGCACACAACGACGATAACCGCCATCAGCGGCACCACGGTGTAGCGAAGAATGAACTTGACGGGTGTCATGAGAGGGTTTTGCGCAGACTGCCGACACACAGGCGCGTCTGACGCACAGAAAGGTTGTGCGCGTACCGTGGGAAGTCAATGACCGGAAGAGAGGCGGTCCGCGATGGGTGCGAGGCCAGACACCACGCGTACTGCGAACCGGTGGCTACTCCCTGTGCCGTCTGACTATACCGAAGCCTGATCCGTGCAGTGCGCGGCACTTTGCCACATAGTTCGCCGATACGCAAAGCGCGTGCATATCGATCGCGCCCGGGATGTTCGACGTTCATTTCACGTGCCTGCCGCTTAGCGCCCATACCGCTACGATTACCAGAAAGACCGCACAGGAACCCCATTGGGTCAGGATGCCCGACCATGCCAGAGTTGAATTCGAGGCTGCTTCAGAATGGCCGGCCGGATGGAGGAGGACGCCGGACGGGAGGTTCGACTGCTTTTCCACCAGCCACCACTTCAGCGTCAACGCAACCGAGGCCATACCGCTGCCATGAAGACGATCATCGTCAGTAGCTGTGGCCACGCATTGCGCAGCAAGGCGCTGGCGGCGGCAGTCAGGCGGGCCAATCGATCACGCATTGCTTGTTGCTCTCGTTGGTCCCGGTCTTGAGCGCGGGACGGTCCTGATGCACTTGTCCGGTTCACAACCCATATTGAGAATCTGTTCCATCCATCGTTGGCGTGACCTCGATCATGGCTGAAGGGTTGCCCGTTTCACCCGCAGTGCAGTGAGAACACCCTTCAGGATATCGATGGGCGCCGGTGGACATCCCGGGATCGTGACGTCAACAGGAACGAGTTTCGAGAGTGGCCCACAGACGGCATAGCTATCCCTGAACATGCCGCCCGTACACGCACACTCGCCGACCGCGACGACGAGCTTGGGGTGGGGCGTCGCTTCGTATGCCCGCCGCACCGCTTCCTTCATGTTCAGTGTCAGCGGGCCAGTGACGAGCAGCATGTCGGCATGGCGGGGACTCGCGACGAACCTGATACCCAGACCTTCGATGTTGTAGTAGGGATTGTTGAGCGCATGGATTTCCAGTTCGCATCCGTTGCAGGAGCCCGCGTCGATCTCGCGAATGCACAGCGCCCGGCCTAGTACGTCGAGTATGTCCTGCTGGATCTGCTGGCTTTCAGTGCGCCATGCGTCATCACTTTCTGGCACACGCTCATCCGGTGTGTCAGTTCTCGCGATCTGTTTGAGAAGTTGCCACATTACAGGTCGTGTCCCGCGTAGTTCAGATTGAATGACTTGTTGATCAGTGGAAAATCGGGAACGATATTGCCGATGATCGCGTGTTCCAGTGCCGGCCAGTTCTGCCACGACGGATCATGACAGTGACAGCGCAAAATGGTCCCGTCAGCCCCGGTCTCGAGTGCGATGAACACATCGCCGCGCCAGCCTTCAATCCACCCCACCCCACAGGATGGCGCGCCTTCGTGTTCAATCGGCGTGACGATGTTACCGCCCGGCAGGTCGGAAAGGAGAGTCCGGATCAACCGGACCGATTCGTAGATCTCGTTGAACCGCACCGCGACCCGGGCTGCCACGTCACCCCGGTCATCGCTGACCGCCTGCACCTGAACCTCCTGGTAAGGCGCGTACGGGTGATCGACACGCACATCGATCTTCCGGCCGCTTGCCCGTCCGACCAGCCCGCACACGCCGAAGTGCTCCGCCACGCTTTCGGAGAGGACGCCCGCACCTGCAAAGCGATCCTGCAGCCCTGACTGGTCGTCGTAAATTTTCTGCATCACACGGACCTGCGCGTCAATCTGGTCGCACTGCGTCAGTATCGCGGTGATGAAGCGCGCATCCAGGTCCGTTAATATCCCCCCGGGAACGATCCGGTCCATCAGATAGCGATGTCCGAAAGCCTGATTGTTCAGACGTAGCCAGTCTTCCTTCAGACGGGAAAACTGCGCGAGGCCATACGCGAACCCCGCGTCGTTGCCGAGCGCTCCAAGATCACCCAGATGGTTGGCAATGCGCTCGCGCTCGAGTAACAGCGCGCGCAGCCACTGCGCGCGTGGCGGAATCCGTCCGTTCAGCGCGCGCTCGACCGCCATGCAATAGGCCCAGGTAAAGGCGACCGTGGTGTCTCCGGCGATGCGTCCTGCGAGACGGTGTCCGTCGAGCGCGGGCACGTGCGCGAACAGCCGCTCGATTCCCCGGTGCGCATAGCCCAGCCGCTCCTCGAGGCGCAACACCTTTTCGCCGACGACCGAGAAGCGGAAGTGTCCGGGCTCGATCACGCCTGCGTGGATCGGGCCCACGGCAATCTCGTGGACACCGTCACCGTCGACATGGACGAACGGATAGTCCGCTTCCCGGGATTGAAACCGCTCGGTCCCGGAGGACAATATCTGCAACGGAAAGTAATCGGCAGGCCAGTTGCCATGATTCAGCCACGGCCGTGTATCTTCGGCGCCGATCGCACGCAGTCCGAGCAGATCGTAGACGGCGCGTTGCATACGCGTTGCGCATGGAAAGACGGCCGACAGATCCGGGTATCCGTACCCGCTCTCATGCCCATCATCCGCAGGCAACTGAAGCCACAGGATGCCGTCTTCCAGCGCATAAGCGGCGGAGATCACGAACGCGCCTGCCGTCTCTTCGGCGCCCCACAGCGAGATGAGACGGCCACCCGCCTCGCGCACCGTTGTGGCCGTGCGGGTCCACGTGTCGGAATCGACCCGTGCGAGAAAGGCTGAAGACCTGCCCGCAAACGCGGACAGGCGGACCTGGTTGGGAAACCCGAATGCCTCGATGCGCATGTGTCACCCCGCGATCATGGCCGCCGCCTGCCGATACCACGTCGCAAGATAGGGCGGAATGTAGAGTCCCAGCATCAACCCAATGCCGAGATGGACGAATACCGGCAGCAACGCCGGCGAGTGCTCAAGAACCTTGGCCGTCGTGTCCCCGAACACCATGCCCTGCACGCGCACGAAGATGGCCGCGAATGCTACGGCAAGCGCGAGCAACAGGAAGGACGTGGCCCACGGGAGTTTGCTCGTCGCGGTGGTCAGGATCAGGAACTCGCTCGCGAAGACGCCGAATGGCGGCATGCCCAGGATCGCGAGCGTCCCGAGCATCATGCCCCACCCAACGGTTGGGCTCACGCGTAACAACCCGCGGATGTCGTCGATCGCCTGGGTGCCGGCCTTCTGGGCCGCATGCCCGACGGTGAAGAAGATGGCCGACTTCACCAGCGAATGCACCGTCATGTGGAGCAGGCCCGCAAAGGTCGCGATGGGGCCGCCAAGCCCGAAGGCGAACGTCATCAGGCCCATATGCTCGATCGACGAATACGAAAAGAGCCGCTTGACGTCTTTTTGCCGGAACAGAGAAAAGGTTGCGACCAGCACCGAGACCAGTCCGAAACCAACCAGCAGGTATCCCGGCAGGCCGTTGTGGAGTGCGCCGTCGGCCAGCACCTTGCAGCGCAGCACCGCATAGAGCGCGACGTTGAGCAGCAGGCCGGAGAGCACGGCCGAAATCGGCGTGGGGCCTTCAGCATGCGCATCGGGCAGCCAGTTGTGCATGGGCACGAGGCCGACCTTCGTGCCATAGCCGATCAGCAGGAACACGAACGCGAGCGAAATGATGGTTGGATCGAGACTCCCTTTGACCGCGTTCAGACTGGTCCAGAGCAGCGCATCGCCGCCGCCGAGCTGCCGGCTCGCCGCGAGATAGAGCAGGATTGTGCCGAACAGCGCCTGCGCGATGCCGACGCCGCACAGGATGAAGTACTTCCACGCGGCTTCGAGACTTGCCGCTGTGCGATAGACGCTGACCAGCAGCACCGTGGCGAGCGTGGCGGCTTCCATGGCAACCCAGAGGATGCCCATATTGTTGGTGAGCAGCGCGAGCAGCATCGCAAAGATGAACAGCTGATACATGCTGTGGTAGAGGCGCATGCGAGGGCCGGACATCTTGCCCCGGTCTCGCTCGATGCGCATGTACGGCCGTGAAAAGATCGAGGTGGTCCAGCCGACGAAGGCCGTCAGCGTAACCAGAAATACGTTGAGCGGATCGACGAAGAAGAGCTTGCCGAGCGCGAATGCAGGTCCGTGCGCCACGGTTTGCACGGCGAGCAGTATCGCGGCAGCAAAGGTCAGGAAACTGAACCCGACGTTGAGTTCCGCAGCGACATGGTGCTGTCCCACGAGCGCCAGACTTGCGCCCGCGAAGAGCGGAATGGCGAAAACCAGCAGCAGTACCCAGGCCTCAGTCATCTTTGAGCTTTTCAAGGTGGTGAATATCCAGACTGTCGAACTGCTCGCGGATCTGGAACATGAAGACGCCAAGGATCAGGATGCCCACCAGCACATCGAGTCCGATGCCGAGTTCGACGATCATCGGCATGCCGTTCGTCGCCGCGGCAGCGGCAAAGAACAGGCCGTTTTCCATCGACAGGAAGCCGATCACCTGAGGGATTGCCTTTGCGCGAGTAATCATCATCATGAACGACAACAGCACGCAGGCGAGTGCGATGCCGAGCGTGCCGCGCGCGACCGATGAGGCGAGTTGGCTGACCGGCGACGCGACGTTGAACGCGATGATCACGAGCACGATGCCGACCAGAAGGGTCGCGGGAATATTGAGCAGGGGCTCGACGTCCGTCTTGACGTTGAGACGCTGCACCAGCCTGTAAAGAATCCAGGGGATCAGGCCGACCTTGAGCACCAGGGTCAGTGCGGCGGAGATATAGAGGTGCACGTCGGCGGTGACGTATCCCAGGATGACATTGGCTGACACAAGTGCCAGGCCCTGCAGCGTATAGAGGTGGATCAGCGACAGGATCCGGCGCTGGCTGAGCATGGCAAACGACAGCAGCAGCAGGGTGGCGGCCAGGAAGTTGATGATCTGCGTGGCGAACCCGTGCATTCACGCCCCCAGCAGGAAGTGAACGAGCATACCGATGACAGCGAGCAGGAAAGCTGTCGCGAGAAACTCCGGCACACGGAAAATGCGCATCTTCGCGTTGGTCGTCTCGACTACCGCCAGCGCCGCCCCTCCCACGAGCAACTTGACGAAGAGCGCCGGTATCGCGAGCAGTAGCGCTATCGGATTGCCGGCTTCGGCGATGCCCCACGGAATGAACAGTGCGAGGCCGATGCAGGAGTACGCGAACAGTTTGAGGCTCGCGGCCCACTCCATCAGCGCGAGATGCCGGCCGGAATATTCGAGGATCAGTGCCTCGTGGATCATCGTGAGTTCGAGGTGAGTGGTCGGGTTGTCGACCGGCAGACGCGCGTTCTCGGCGAGCGACACCATCGTGAATGCGATGCCCGCGAACGCGAGGCTCGGGTAGATCGCCAGCTCGCGATGACTGAGCGTGGAGACGATGCTGGTCAGCAGGGTGGACTGCGTGATCAGCGACGCCGAAAACAGCACCATCAACAAGGCCGGCTCCGCGAGGAAGCCGACCAGCATCTCGCGGCGCGCGCCGAGCGTGCCGAACGCGGTGCCGATGTCCATCGCGGCCAGCGAGAGCGTCACACGAGCCAGCGCGAAGAGGCCCACCAGCGCGATTGCGTCCGCGGCAGGCGACAGCGGCAGATCGGTGGAAAGCGTGGGCACGATCGCGCAGGCGAGCGTCATGCACGCCCAGACGACATAAGGCGCGCCGCGGAATATCGGGCTTGCGTGGCTGGCGACCACGGACTCTTTGTTGAACAGCTTGTGAAGCATCCGGTAAGGCTGCCAGATGCTCGGCGCACGACGGTTCTGCAGCCGGGCGCGGCACATGTTGACCCAGCCCGTGAGCAACGGAGCGGCCGCGAGTGCGAGCAGGATTTCGAGTGCCTGCGAGATCAGTCCGGAGAGCGTGATCATCGTCTCACCAGCATCAGCAGCACAATCAATACAAGGAAGCTATGCATCAGATACACGGCGATGCGGCCGGTCTGAAGCCGCCCCGCCAGCGCAGCGATGCGCGAGATCAGCCGTTCCAGTGGCGCGTAGATCAGGGTCCACGCGCGATCCGTCACGGTGACGCTGTACACGGGGTGTTTGTCGAACGGCGAAGGAAGCCGCCGCTCGATTTTGAATAGCGGCGAGAAGATTTCGCGGATGGGCTGCCCGAACCCTTCGGCGGTGTCCTGCATGCGCGCGGTCACGAACGGAAAGCCACAGGCCCATGGCGCCGCGCGCCGCAGGCGTCCATGGTAAAGACGGCGGACCAGCAGCCAGGCGAGCCCGCAGCACGCGAAGAAAAACAGCAGAAAAACCGCCGGCATGTAGCTGGCCCGGTCTACGCTGGTGGGCGCAAGCAGCAGCCAGCCATTGCGGGCGACGGCTGCACCGATGCCGGCTCCCACCAGCATCTGGGTCACGCGATCCAGCACGGCCACGAACTGCACCGGCAGAAGCCCGAGCAACACGCATATCGCCGCCAGCCAGACGAAGCCGACCCGTTCCCAACGGCTGGCATCGCGCGCCCCGGTCAGCTTCGCTTCGCGAGGCTGACCGAGAAAGATGATGCCGAAAAACTTGACCATCGTGTAGCCCGCGAGTGCGGCCACCAGGGCGATCAGTGCCGCAACGAGCGGCACCACCATATTCAGGAACGGGTTCGGCAAGCCCGGCGTGAACAGAAAGCTCTGCAGCAGCAACCATTCAGAGACGAAGCCGCTCAACGGCGGCAGCCCGGCGCTTGCAAATGCGCCCACGAGCGCCGCCCATGCGGTCCACGGCATGACGCGGATCAATCCGCCCAGACGCCCTAGATTGCGTTCGCCGGTGGCATGGAGCACGGAACCCGTGCCGAGAAACAGCAGAGTTTTGAACGTCGCGTGGCTTGCGATCTGGTAGAACAGCGCCGTCAACGATAGCGCGGCCAAGGTGTTCATGCCGTACGCGCGAAACAGGATCGCCAGTCCCATGCTGACGAACATCAGGCCGATGTTGTCGATCGACGAGTAGGCGAGCAGCCGTTTCATGTCTGTCTGGATAGCGCTGAACACGACGCCGAACAGGGCGGTGAAGAGTCCGAGCGCCAGCAGGAATACCCCCCACCACCAGAGCTGGATGTGCAGCAGGTCGAACACCGTGCGCAGAATGCCGTAGAGACCCGCTTTCAGGATAAAGCCGCTCATGAGGGCCGACACCGGTGACGGCGCTGCCGGATGAGCCTCGGGTAGCCAGACATGCAGTGGGAAGATGCCCGCCTTTGCGCCGAAGCCAAACAGCGCCAGCAGGAATGCGACGGATGCCCAGAATACGTCGAGATGCTGTTGACGCATGTTGCCAAACGTATAGTCGCCGGTATTGGCCTGCAGCAGGCCGAAACACAACAGGAGCGCCAGCGCGCCGACATGGGAGATCAGGAAGTAGAGGTAAGCGGCCCGACGGATCTCCGCGATGCGGTGATTGCTCATTACAAGGAAAACAGCCGAAACCGTCATCGTTTCCCACGCGACCATGAAGCTGTACGCATCGTCTGCCAGCAGCAGCGCCGCCATGCTCGCGAGGCACACGTGATATTCGAAGCAGAGTAATCCGGGCGGTGTGCCTTCACCCTTGCGGAAGTAGCCGGCGGAGAACGCGCTCACGCCTGTGCTCACCACGCCAAACACAGCGAGGAAATACGCCGACAGGCCATCAAGCCGAAGATGGAAGGGGAGGTTCGGCAACCCGAGTGGCAGGATGATTTCCTGAGGACCAGCGAAAACGCCGGTCAGGCCCAGCCCGAACAGAGCCAGGCCGAGCACTGCGCCGACCGGAAACAGCCCGTGCGCCACCACCCGTGTTCGTCGCAGGCTGGCGAGTCCCAGAACGCTAACGACCAGCCAGCCCGCGATGACCAGCAGCACGTAGTGGATGACCAGAAGGTGTTCCATCGCCGTTGTCTCCGGTGCTGTCAAATGTCTTGTTCGACGGCAAGCTTGCCGGACGAAGGGTATCCCGATACAGGTTCCCCCCGGTGATGATGTTCCATTCTCTTGACGTGGCAACACAGGTCGAGATCCATCGATGTCGTCATGGCCTTCGCGCGGCCATGAAGGTCATCCCACCCCGGCACGGCTCTCCGCTTGAGGCCGACGGCAATGACGTTACCCCCACACTGCGTCGTGGTACAGAACAGGTTTCCGTCGCACGCCCGGCGCATCCGGTTGAGGTGCGTGGCGAGCCGGGCGTCATTGTTCAGCAGGTTGGACACGGGAACCCCTTTGTCACGCAGCGCCGCACGGCAGGAATCGTAAAAACCGGGGGCGTGGTGAAAGAGCTCAAAGGTCATCATGGTCTGCGTGTACGGGAGGTCGGGCTCGAATGGGTCGCTCTTGCGCAGCGAGCCTTGTATGCCGAATTGCCCAAAACGCAGTGATCGTGTGCGCAGCCCGTCGCGTACCACGGACTTTCCAGGCGGCCCTTTGAACAGTTCCGCCAGCGCATGCCTGAAGTGATGGTGATTGGCCGACAAATCAATCGTCTCCGGAAACTGCCTGGGCCGGGTGTGTACGCATTGCTCAATCCGCCCGACCAGCAGGTGCATCGAGTTACCAGTTTATGATAATGGCGTTATCATCCTAGCAGCTTTATTGATCTGGTTCTACAGATGACGCTCCGGCAATATCCGTGGAAAAGGCTCGCGTGCGTTCTGGGCATTGGCAACGCGGGCCTCACGTAACGCATGGAATTTCAGAAACAGCTTGCCGCACCGGCTCCCGCATGCGCCGAAGCGCGGCTCGGCGCAAGCAAACGCAGGAGTGGATACCTGATGCCAGCAGACTATTTCCGGACCCTCACGGGGAGGGACCGGACTGCAGGGGGCGACCGGCAGCTCGGTTTTTCGCTCGCCTTCGTGGCCGGCGCGACCAACGCCGGCGGCTTTCTCGCGGTGAAGCAATACACGTCCCATATGAGCGGCGTGGTATCCGCGATTGCCGACCAGGCTGCGCTGGGCGACTTTTCACTGGTCCTGGCAGGTGCCGGGTCGCTGATCTCGTTCCTGCTGGGCGCCGCCTGCTCGGCGGTGCTCGTCAACTGGGGGCGACGCAGGCGATTGAACAGCCAGTACGCATTGCCCCTGCTGATCGAAGCCAGCCTGCTCCTGTGTTTCGGCTTGCTCGGCAGCCATCTCGCCTTGTGGGAAACCCTGTTTGTGCCGGCAACGGTCGTACTCCTCTGCTTCATCATGGGTTTGCAAAACGCCATGATCACCAAGCTGTCCGGTGCTGAAATCCGTACCACCCACATGACGGGCATCGTGACGGATATCGGCATCGAGCTCGGCAAGCTCTTCTATTGGAATTCCTCGAGGGTGGACATCGCCACGCCTCACGTGCTGGCGAATCGTGCGAAGCTGAAAGTGCACGGGACGATGCTGGCCATGTTCCTTGTCGGGGGCCTCACGGGGGCGGTGGGGTTCAGGCATGTCGGGTATGCGGCGACGACTCCGCTGGCGGCACTGTTGACCGCGCTGGCGATCCTTCCGTTGATTGACGATCTCCGCGGCCGGAGCTACCGGCTCGATCACTAGTGCGGCAGTTGGCTGCGGGCCGTTTACGCCTCGGGCGGCGCGGCCGCCGGGACGGAGAACGAACTGCGGAACCTTGATGCGCATACTATGATAATTGGATTATCATTAGGTGCGTTACAATGATAATGGTAGTTATTGACTGGTGCCCTTCACGGTCCCGAACCTGAATGCCCAGATCGTGCGACACGGGTGTTCACCCGCGTCTGGAGGGGAGATTGACGTGATTGACACCAGTATCTCGCTTCTGTCCCATGACTACACGCATCGGTTCTTGCGAGACCTCGTGGGCCGTCGCGGACTGGTTGTCATCGGTGTGGGCAGGGCGAACGAGCGTGGATTCCAGATGCTGTACCGGTTTTCTGACATCTGCGACAGGCTGGAAGATTGCGGGATCAATGTCATCTTCGTCTATCAGAAGGAATCGGCCCGCCATGTCCACGACTCAACCTCACTTTTCGGGGCGCGATACAGACAACGGCCCTGTCTGTTTCTGGACGACGACGGACAGTTCTTTCGCGCTCCACTGCGTCCAAAATCACTTCGGGCAGTTCGTCTGGATCGGGAATTGAGGCGGCTCGGTACGGTCGACATTGCCGTGCGGGATGAAAGATGGGACTCGCAGTTACGCACTTTCCTCGCAGGATCTTCCTGATTTGCTTCAGGCAGTGCACTCCATTCCGCGCCCACTCGCCAACTGATCACGCCACAACTCGCACCCGATGATGCCCAGGAAAGGAAAGAAAAATCCGGACAGGCCACTGGTCATAGAGAACGATCAGGTTGTTTCGTTGTACTTTGACGCGCGTGGGGTCCAGAGCACGATGTTCCGGCACGATCCCTACGCTCTTGCGTTGGGGTACACGCGGACCATGATGGGTTTCCTGCTGTTACGGCCGTCCCCAAGCCGCGTTTCGATGATCGGTCTGGGCGGCGGCTCACTGGCGAAATACTGTTACCGCCATTTGCCAGACACCACCATCACAGCGGTCGAAATCAATCCGGATGTAATCGCGCTGCGTGACCGGTTCCACGTGCCGCGCGACGATGGGCGTTTCACGGTGGTCTGTGTAGATGGTGCGCAGTACGTCGCCGTCCCGAATCATCGCCCCGACGTGCTGCTGGTCGATGGCTTCAATGCCGACGGCCTGCCAGCCAGGCTGGGCAGCAGCAGGTTCTATGAAGCCTGTCGCCGCAGGCTGAGCGACGAAGGCGTATTGGTGGCCAATCTGGTGACGGACGAACCCGACTTCCATCGCTACCTGCGCTCGCTCTGGGAAGTCTTTGCCGGCGCAGTTGCTCTGGCGCCATCGGAAGGCAGTGAGCACAACGTCACCGTTTTTGCGTGGAAGGGCGCCGGCGGACTTCCGGCATTTACAGCGATGCTCGATCGGGCGCACGCACTTCAGGCCCGGTACGCGGTGAATCTTCATGCCACGGCCAAGCGCATTGAGTACGGCAAAAGATTTAACTGGAGTCGATATGGACAGACGGGTTGAGCGAATTGTCCGCTATGTGCAGACGGTTTCACTCTCACAGCCCGGGCCGTTGGGAGCAGGTGCACTCTCGAGGAAGGAAGATGACAGCAGGGCGCGACAACGAAAGCAGCACCTTGACCCGTGCGGCCATCAGGAGGCTTGAGCGTCTGGCCCAGCAGCGATACGGGCGCGACGCGCGCTCACTTGACTGGTCGGTCACGCAGGAACTGCGTAACGCCGGGTTTGTATCCGGCCCGGTGCAGGGGTGGGGCGGCGTGTCGATCACGCGGGCCGGACAGGATTCCTGCGTTCAAGAGCGGGGTTTCAGGGTGCCGCCGCTGCGCTGTTGCCGGCTTTCCGGCCACCCAATGGCGAAGCATGGATAGGTGTACGGGACTCTGCCTCGCAGACACCGTTGATGGCACCAAGATGACCCGAGTCGCACGATGTATTATAATCAAATTAACATATCTGGACTCTGCCCGTCATGGAAACGAAAAGCGCTCGACTCACGATTCTAATCGATCCTGTGAAGAAGGAAGCGTTCGAGAAACTGTGCGTAGCGCAGGACCTGACACCCTCACAGGTGGTTCGGCAACTGATCCGCGAATACCTTGAGCAGCACGGCGTTAGCTACAAGACAAAGAGCGCCATTGGTGCGCGTCCACGCCGGACAACTGCCTGAGTTACGCCGCCTTCAAGTCTCCGATCCGATCCGGTGGAGCGCCGCTGCCCGTCATTGCCCGTGGCTGCCGGTCGCATATTTGCTGTCAGCGCTTGCGGCCGACGAATTCATCCGTCGCTTCCTGCTACACGTGCTGCCCGACGGCTTCAAGCACATCCGCAGTTACGGCCTGTTCGCCAATCGCCACCGCGCAGCCAGGCTTGCCACCTGTCGCCGGCTTCCCGGCGTCGTTGCCCCCGCAAAAGAAACTTCCAGCATAGCGGACGACTACCCTGACCGTCACCAGCGACTCACCGGCAGGTCGTTACGCGATTGCCCCGCCTGCGGCAACGGCCAAATGGTGTGTATCTAAGCCTTCCTGCCCGGTGCACTTCCTCGTGCACCACCATCCACTCCCCATGATCCCTGATCCGCTCCAGCATCGCCCCGTACTACGTTCCCATCGATTCGCGCTGGCAACGCTGCGGAGCGATGGGTAAGCCCGGCGAAGTAACTATCCAGTGCCGCTCTGCCTGAGGTGGGTGTATTGCTTCAATGACGTCCAGCTGCGATGCCCGGTGACGGAGGCGACGTGCGGAATGTTCCAACCGAGTTCGAACAGCCACTACGTGCCCTCGTGCCGGAGATCGTGAAAATGTGGGTCGTCGATGGCTGGAAAGCTGCACGCCCTGGTGAAGCTGGCGCTGATTGACCTGTGGTTAAAGGGGAAGATGCGACCCTCACCGCCCGGCATTGAATCCAGGACGCGAGCTGCCTCGGTCGGCAGGTCGCACCACGTATCGTTACCGATTTTCTGTCCCGGATGTTTCATGTCGCGCACCATGACGCGATCACCCCGGTAATCTTCCCAGGTGATCGTCGTGATTTCCTCTTGCCGCCTCGTTGAGAAGAGGGCGAAGGCAATGATCTGGTGCATCGGGATTTCGGCGCGCTCGCGCGCGTCCATTTCCAAACGTTCGTGATGACAGCGTAGGTCCCAGCGTAGGTTTTGAAATTGAGCCTTTAAAGTAAAGGCTCAGATCCCGCCGATGCACATGTACTTGATGACAACATAGTCATCGATGCCGTAGTGCGATCCTTCGCGACCGAGTCCCGATTGCTTGACGCCGCCGAACGGTGCGACTTCGTTCGAAATCAGGCCGGTGTTGATGCCCACCATGCCGTATTCGAGCGCTTCGGCGACCCGCCACACGCGGCCGATATCGCGGCTGTAGAAATACGCGGCGAGACCGAACTCGGTGTCGTTTGCGAGGCGGATCACTTCTTCGTCGGACGAGAAGCGGAAGAGCGGCGCCAGCGGGCCGAACGTTTCGTCGCGCGCCACCTTCATCGAAGGCGTGACGTCGGCGAGAATCGTCGGCTCGAAGAAGCCGTGGCCGAGCGCATGCCGCTTGCCGCCGGCGACGATGCGCGCACCTTTTGCCAATGCGTCTTCGATGTGCGATTCGACTTTCAGCACGGCCGCTTCGTTGATCAGCGGACCTTGGGTGACGCCTTCATCGGTGCCCTTGCCGACCTTCAGACCGGCGACGGCGTCCCGCAGCTTCGCCGCGAACGCGTCGTAGACACGGTCGTGAACATAGAAGCGGTTGGTGCAGACGCAGGTCTGTCCGCTGTTGCGGTACTTCGATGCGATTGCGCCAGCGACGGCCTCATCGAGATCCGCGTCGTCGAACACGATGAACGGCGCGTTGCCGCCGAGTTCGAGCGAGACCTTCTTGACGGTCGGCGCGCACTGCGCCATCAGCAGACGGCCAACCGGCGTCGAGCCCGTGAACGACAGCTTGCGCACGATCGGGTTACCGGTCATTTCCGCACCGATTGCTTTCGGGTCGCCGGTAATGACGCTGAAAATGCCGGCCGGCACGCCTGCGCGTTCGGCGAGCACGGCAAGCGCAAACGCCGACAGCGGCGTGGCTTCCGCCGGCTTGACGATGATCGGGCAACCTGCCGCCAGCGCAGGGCCGACCTTGCGCGTGATCATCGCAGCGGGGAAATTCCACGGCGTGACCGCGGCGCACACCCCGACCGGCTCTTTCGTGACGACGATGCGTTTGTCCGGAGACGGCGTCGGGATCGTGTCGCCGTTGACGCGCTTCGCTTCTTCCGCGAACCATTCGAGGAACGAGGCTGCGTAGACGATTTCGCCTTTCGCTTCGGCGAGCGGCTTGCCTTGCTCGGTCGTCAGGATGAGGGCGAGGTCGTCGGCGTTGGCGAGCATCAGGTCGTGCCAGGCGCGCAGGATCTTTGCGCGCTCCTTGCCCGTTTTTGCACGCCACGCCGGCCACGCCGCATTGGCGGCTTCGATCGCGCGACGGGTTTCCTGCGCGCCCATGCGCGGCACTTTGGCGATGCGCTCGCCGGTTGCCGGGTTGACGACGTCGAACGTGGTGTCGTCGTCCGCCTGTTGCCATTGGCCCGCGAGCCAGGCACGCGTTTGCAACAGCTTCGGGTCTTTCAGATTTTCAAGCGCTTGCGTCATGATCGGGTCTGCGTAGGTTTCGGGAAAGAACGCGAATCACGCGGCAACGCCGACGGTTTCCTTCAGCACCTCTTCGAGAATCGCGACCCCTTCCTCGAAGACGGCGTCCTGGATCGTCAGCGGGAACAGGAAGCGGATCACGTTCGAGTAGACGCCGCACGTGAGCAGCAGGAGACCGCGCTCGAGTGCGCGTGCCTGTACGCGCTTCGTGAAGTCTGCATCCGGCTCGCTGGTGCCCGCCTTGTTGAACTCGACCGCGACCATCGCGCCCGGGCCGCGCACGTCGGCGATCTGCGCGACTTCGCCGCGCAGCGCGACGAGCCTCGTCTTCAGGCGTTCGCCGAGAACCGTCGCACGCTCGCACAGCTCTTCTTCGTCGATGATGTCGAGCACAGCATGCGCGGCTGCCACGGCCAGCGGATTGCCGGCGTACGTGCCGCCCAGCCCGCCAGGCGCTGCCGCATCCATGATCTCTGCACGGCCGACCACGCCCGACAGCGGCATGCCGCCCGCCAGACTCTTGGCGATCGTCATCAGATCCGGCGCGACGTCATGATGCTGCATCGCAAACAGCTTGCCGGTGCGTGCAAAACCCGTCTGCACTTCGTCGGCAATCAGCAGGATGCCGTGCTCGTTGCACAGCTTGCGCAGCGCCCGCACGAACTCGGTCGGCGCCGCATAGAAACCGCCTTCACCTTGCACCGGCTCGAAAATGATCGCGGCGACGCGTTTCGGATCGATATCGGCCTTGAACAGATGTTCGATCGCGCGCAGCGAATCGGCGACCGAGACGCCATGCAGCGGGTTCGGGAACGGGGCATGGAAGACGTCCGACGGGAACGGTCCGAAGCCGATCTTGTACGGTGCGACCTTGCCGGTCAGCGCCATGCCCATCAGCGTGCGGCCGTGAAAGGCACCCGTGAACGCGATCACGCCCGGACGGCCGGTTGCCGCGCGCGCAATCTTGATCGCGTTTTCGACGGCTTCAGCGCCGGTCGTGAAGAAGGCGGTTTTCTTCGGATGGTCGCCTGGCGCGCGGGCGTTGATCTTCTCGGCCAGTTCGACATACGAGGCGTACGGCACGATCTGATACGCGGTGTGCGTGAAGTGATCCAGCTGCTCGCGGATCGCGGCGACGATCTTCGGATGGCGGTGGCCCGTGTTGACCACGGCAATGCCGGCGCCGAAATCGATGAAACGGCGACCCTCGATGTCCCACAGCTCCGCGTTCTCCGCGCGCTCGGCGTAGAAGTTGCACATCACGCCGACACCACGTGGGGTCGCGGCGTCCTTACGGGCTTGAAGTCCTGCATTGGTGTTGGCCATGGTCATCTCCTTCGCTTGGCATTCTTCGGGGGGTCGGTCGGGCGCCGCGCAAAGCGGCACATGCAGCGACTATAATCAGATTTGGCTCTTAACTTCAGAGCCATTTCAATAAAAATGTAGGAGCCAATCATGCGTGCGAGCGTTTTGTCCGACTGGCTGGCCCAGCGGCTCGATCGGGGCAACGGCCAGCCGGTCTACCGGCAACTGCACCGGCTGCTGCAGCAGGCCATCCTGTCGCGCGAACTGCCGGCAGGCAGCAAGGTGCCGTCTTCGCGTCTTCTGGCCGCCGAACTTGGCATCGCGCGCAATACCGTCACACAGGTGTACGAGCAACTGGTGCTCGAAGGCTACGTCAGTTCGGCGACCGGGCGCGGCACCTTCGTCGCCGACAGCGCGCCGGACGAAATCATCGGTGCGCCGGATGCTGCGGCCCCGAACGGACCGTCCAGCGTGGCCGACGCACTGTCTCAGCCGCTTCCCGCTGCGCGGGCGCTGTCGTCGCGCGGCGCGCGGCTGATCGCCGGCGCCGGGGTATCGAAGCGGCAATGGGGCGCGTTCATGCCCGGCGTGCCGGACGTCTCGCGCTTTCCCGCGCGCGTCTGGAGCCGCCTGCACGCGAAGTACTGGCGGCGCCTGCGTCCCGACCTGCTGACCTACGCGCCGGGCGGCGGCCTCGCGCTGCTGCGTCATGTGCTGGCCGAATACCTGCGCACGTCGCGCTCGGTGCGCTGCACGCCGGAGCAGATCATCATCACGACGGGCATCCACCAGTCCGTCGATCTGGCCGTGCGACTGCTGTCCGATCCGGGCGACGTGATCTGGACCGAAGATCCCTGCTACTGGGGCGTGCGTAGTGTGCTGCATGTGTCGGGCCTGCAATCGCGGCCGATTGCGATAGATGAAGAAGGGATCAACCCGTCCGCCGACGATCTCGCGGCGCCGCCCCGGTTGATGCTGGTGACGCCGTCGCATCAATACCCGCTCGGCATGGTGATGAGCCTCGCGCGGCGGCGGATGCTCCTCGAGTATGCGCGCCAGCATCAGTGCTGGATCATCGAGGACGACTACGACAGCGAATTTCGTTACGGCAGCCGGCCGCTTGCTTCGCTGCAGGGGCTGGATACGGCGGGGCAGGTGATCTACGTCGGCAGCTTCGGCAAGACGTTGTTTCCCGGCCTGCGGATCGGTTATCTGGTGGTGCCCGAGGCGCTCGCCGAAAGTTTCGCGACGGCGAGCGCGGAGCTGTATCGCGAAGGGCAGTTATTGCAGCAGGCGGTGCTGGCGGAATTCATCGCGGAAGGGCATTTCACGTCGCACATCCGCAAGATGCGCACCTTGTACGGTCAGCGCCGGCAGACGCTGCTCGACGCCGCCGCGCGACGTTACGGCGATGCGCTGCCCGCCGTCGGCGGCGACGCGGGCCTGCATCTCGTGATGCAGCTGCCCGAAGGCACCGACGATCGCGCCGTGGCGAGAGCCGCGCTGGAACGCAACATCGTCGTGCGGCCGCTGTCCGGCTACTACGCGGAACCGGCGCGCGCGCCCTCGGGGCTTCTGATCGGCTATGCGTGCGTGCCCGACGATGAAATCGCTCCTGCGTTCGATACGCTCGCCGATGCGATCGATACGACGCTCACGCAATTTGCGTGAGCCGTTGACGCGCCACGAACCGCAAGTCAGATGCGGATCAGCACGGCGCCGAGCGTGACGAGCAGGCAGGCGGCGATGCGTCGCGTCGTCAGTTTTTCGCGCATCACGAACCAGCCGATCAGCACCGCGAAGATCGAGCTGAGCTCGCGCAGCGCGGACACCATCGCGATCGGCAGATAGCGGTAGGCCTCGATGATCAGGCAATAAGCGGTGAGCGCGATCACGCCGGACAGCATGCCCTTGAGCATCTGGTCGCGCCCGATGAAAAGCCCCTTCGAGCCGCCGCGCCAGTGCCACACGAGCAGGAACTGCGGAACATTCCAGATCAGATAGACCCACATGATGTAGCTGAGCCCATTGCCAGCCACGCGTGCGCCGATCCCGTCGACGACCGAATACGTCGCGATAAACAAGCCGGTGAGCAGCGCAAATGGCACGCTCTCGCCCGAAAACCGCATGTTCCGGCGAAACGCCAGCGAGACGATGCCTATCGAGACCAGCGCCACGCCCATGGCAGCCAGCGGCTTGAGCGCCTCGTGCGCGAACACGAGTGCGCCGACGAACACCAGCATCGGCGACAGGCCGCGCGCGATCGGATAGATCTGACCGAAGTCGCCGCTACGGTACGCGCGGATCAGGGCGAGGCAATAGCCGAACTCGAGCACCACGGAAGCGAGGATGTACGGCCAGGCGGCGGGCGCGGGCAATGGCAGGACGACGACCCCGATCGCACTGACGACGACATACGGAATCGACATCATGCCGAGCAGCCAGATCCGGTCTTCGGAGAGATGCAGAAACGCGTTCCAGGTCGCGTGAAGCAACGAGGACAACAGGACCAGCAGTACCACAAACGTTTCCATCAAAGACCAGGGCGTAAGAGGGCGGCGAAAGCCGCAAGCGTGTTGTTATTCCGGCAGAACCCGGTTGCCGCGAAGCCGTCCGCGACCCAACGGGGCGAGTCCGCGCTGGCCGGGGGGGGGCGGCGGAGATGCCTTTCTATCAGATTATTTAACGCGGCGAAAGCGTGCCGCAGGCCTCGTCGAGGCCCGCAGCACGGAAGAGAGGGGGAAGGAGAGGAGTGCGTGCCGCACGTCGCGGCCTCGCGATATCGCAGGAACAGCTTCAGATCACCCGTTCGCGCAGCCAGGCGGAAGCGAGATCGATCGCGCTCACCACCACGATCACCATCAGCATCACGGCCGCCGTCTGCGCGTAGTTGAACGAGCGGATCGCCTCGTACAGCACGACGCCGATCCCGCCGGCGCCGACCATGCCGACCACCATCGCCGAGCGCACGTTCGACTCGAAACGGTACAGCGCGTAGGAAATCCACAACGGCATCACCTGCGGCAGCACGCCATAGATGATTTCATCGAGACTCGTGGCGCCGGTTGCGCGCACCCCTTCCGCCGGGCGTGGATCGATGGCTTCGACCGCTTCGGCAAACAGCTTGGCCAGCACACCGGTCGTGTGGACCCACAACGCGAGCACGCCGGCGAACGGGCCCAAACCGACCGCGACGATGAACAGCATCGCGAACACCATCTCGTTGATCGCGCGGCACGCGTCCATCAGGCGGCGCACCGGCTGCACGACCCATACAGGCGCCATGTTGGTCGCCGACAGCAGGCCGAATGGTACGGCGCACACGAGCGACAGGGCCGTGCCCCACACCGCGACCGAAAGCGTGACGAGCATCTCGTGCACATACGTGCGCCATTCGGTGAAGTCCGGCGGAAAGAAGTCTTTCGCGAACTGGCCCATGTTGCCGGAATCGGTCAGCAGATCGAGCGGACGCATGTCCGCGCCGTGCCACGATGCGCCCAGCACCGCGATCGCGACGATCCAGCCGATGAGCGATACCCAGCTGCGCTTGCCGGCGCGCGCAGCCGGATGCCCGCTCGCGTGACCCGCGGCGCCGGCGTGTTGCGGCTCACGGGCCGCCGTCAGGTCGATGCCGTTCATTGCTTCGACGCAGCGGCGTTGAGTGCGCCAAGTTGCGCATCGAGCGCGGCGAGCTGGGTCTGGCGGTCGCTGTCCGACAGATGCGTATCGCTTTCGATCTTCTGCTTCTTCTGGAACAGCGCGACCTGACGGATCGGCAGGAGCTGTGCATCAGACGAAGCCGCGAAACCGGCGTAGCCCGTGATGCCGGCCATCACTTCCTTCTCGTGCGGATCGCTCTTTGCATAGTTCAGGAAGAAGTTGCGCAGCCTGTCTTTGGTTGCCTGCGGCAGATCCTTGCGCCACACGAGCGGATCCGACGGAATCAGCGGCGACGTCCACAGCACGCGCACCTGGGCGAACTTGTCCGGATGCTGCTTTTTCAGCGTATCGAGCATCTCGGTGTTGTTGGTCGCAATGTCGATCTTGTTGTTCACGACAGCCAGCAGGTTTGCTTCGTGGCTCGACGGCAGCACGGTCTTGAACGCAGTTTGCACCGGCGCGTTGTGCTTCGCGAAAAGGTAATAGCCCGGGATCAGCGAGCCCGACGTCGAGTTCGGATCGCCGAAGCCGAGCGTGACGTCCTTTGTATTCCTGAACACGTCGTCGAGCGTCTTGAAGCGGCTGTTGACGTTGGTGATGAGCACCGAGTTGTAACCCGAGTCGCCGTTCGCGTACACCGCCTTCGCGAAGACTTCGCCGTTCGAGCGGTCGACGGCTTCCATCGCCGACGCGTTGCCGAAGTAGCCGATCTGCACCTTGTTAAAGCGCATGCCTTCGATGATGCCCGAATAGTCGGTAGCGAAGAACGCCTTCACGTTCAGGCCGGTCTGCTTGTTGAGATCGTCGATCAGCGGCTGCCAGCGTTGTTTCAGCACCGCCGACGAATCGGTCGAAATGATGCCGAGATTCAGGTCTTCGGCCTGGACAGCCTGGGTGGCGAGGCTGGCAAAAGCGGCCACGCCGACGAGCAGTGTGCGCAGGAGTTTCATTGCTTGAGTTTCCGTTGGATGGGCGTGTGTAATGAGCGTGTGCAATCAGCGTGACCGGTCGGCGACCGGAAGGCTGATGCGGTTAAACGCTGGGAGCGGGATCGAGCGTGAAGGCGTAGCGCGCGGACTGCGCGACAGCGCCCTCGCCGCTACCCTTGTCGTCGAGCAGTTCGCGGGCGTCGTCGCCATAGAGCTGCTTGAGCAGTGCGGGCGTAAGCGCGCTGGACGGGCCGTCGTAGACCACCTTGCCGCGCCGCATGGCGATGGTGCGCGGGCAGTACTGCATGGCCATGTCGACCTGGTGCAGCGACACGAGGACGGTCAGCTGATATTCGGCGTTCAGTGTGCGCAGCATTTCCATCACGCGGCGCGATGACTCCGGATCGAGCGAGGCGATCGGCTCGTCGGCGAGAATGATGCGGGCGCGCTGCACGAGTGCGCGTGCCAGCGCCGCACGCTGCTGCTGGCCGCCCGACAGCGTTGCTGCTCGTTCATAAGCGTGCTCGGCGATGCCGACTTCGCTCAGCGCGTTCATCGAAAGCGTGCGCTCGGTGAGCGGAAAGCGGCCTGTCAGACGGCGCCACAGCGGCAGCCGCGCGAGGGCGCCGATCAGCACGTTGCTCTCTACCGACAGCCGGTTCACGAGGTTGAACTGCTGAAAGACGAAACCGATATCGCGCCGAATGCTTCGCACTTCACGTACGATGCGGCCGTTCTGCTGGATCGGCCGGCCGAGAATCGAGATCTGCGACGGTTGCGCGTCCGATACGGTGAAGCCGGCAATGTGCCGCAAGAGCGTCGACTTGCCCGAGCCTGACGCGCCGATCAGCGCGACCATTTCGCCCGGCTCGATGCGCAGATCGATTTCGTCGAGTGCCTTGCGGCCGTTGTTGAACGTCTTGCTGAGACGCTCAATGCGGATGGCTTCCATGAATGCTCCGTCAAGGGCTCCGACCGACAGCCGGAAAGTTGACGGACATTCTAGAAAGCGTCTATGACAGTTGAGTGAAGGTGTTGAGACATCTAGACGACTATATCTGTTGACGCACGATGCGCGCAAACGTCCGCGCGTCATGTGACACCGCCATGACATGACGCCCGGTACTGTCACATTGTCATGCTTCATTCGCTGCGGACGGGATATATTGGCGAAATTGACGTGTGCCGTCCCAACGCCCCGAAAACTTTTCCAACGATACCCGGCGTCGCCATGCAACCACTCAGCTTTCTTGCCGACAGCTTTGCGGAGTACGAGGATCTGAAGGCAATTCTGGACGACGGCAGCGCCAGCTTCGAGATCCAGACCATTTGCGAAACACGCGTGCAAGGGCGCACCTTTGCAGTCCATACGGCGAGCATTGGCTCGACCGATCCACGGGCGCCTGCCATCGGTTTCTTCGGGGGCATTCACGGCCTGGAGCGGATCGGCACGCAACTCGTGCTCGACTATATGCGCGCGTTGCTCACGCGGCTCGAATGGGACGAACTGCTCGTGCGGCAGCTGCAATCGATTCGCCTGATTTTTATGCCGATCGTCAATCCCGGCGGCATGTGGGCAGGGACGCGCGCCAACCCGAACGGCGTCGACCTGATGCGCAACGCGCCGCAGGATGCCGACGAACACGTGCCGTTTCTTGCGGGTGGCCAGCGCCTCGGTGCGTGGCTGCCGTGGTATCGCGGGCGACGCGGCGCGCCGATGGAAGCGGAGGCAGCGGCGCTTTTGCGGGTCGTCGAAAGCGAACTGGCGGCGCGTCCGCTCAGCTTTGCGCTCGACTGTCATTCGGGTTACGGCTGGGGCGACAGCATCTGGTTTCCGTATGCCCGTACGCGCGAACTGATGCGCCACCTGCCGGAAATGTTCGCGTTGAAGACGATGTTCGAACACGCCCACCCGCATCACGGCTATACGTTCGAGCCGCAAAGCCATCAGTACCTGCTGCACGGCGACCTGTGGGACTACGCATACGATCGCACCCCGTCGACCAACGTCCTGCTGCCGATGACGCTCGAACTCGGCTCGTGGCTGTGGATCAAGAAAAATCCGTGGCAACTCTTCTCGCGCCAGGGGATGTTCAACCCGGTCAAGGCACATCGGACGGCGCGCGTCTTGAGGCGGCACGCGAACCTGCTTGAATTCCTGACGCGCGCCGCGTTCTCCGCGCCACGCTGGCTGCCGGAAGGCAAACGCAGGCAGCAGTTACAGCGAAGTGCAATCGACCACTGGTACCGGAAGGCGGGCACATGACGACATGGATCCTGCTGCGCGGGCTCACGCGCGAAGCGAGGCATTGGGGGCCTTTCCCGGGGCTGCTGCGCGCCGCGACGGAGGCCGGCGATGTGCTTCTACCCGACCTGCCTGGCAACGGCGCCTACACGCGTTTGCGTGCGCCGCTGGAAGTCGCCGATATGGTCGGTTTCGTGCGCCTTGCTGCACTGCAAAGCGGCGTGCCGGGACCGTACCGGCTTCTGGCGATGTCGCTTGGAGGGATGGTGGCGACCGCGTGGGCGCAGCGACATCCGCAGGATATCGAACGAATTGTTCTCATCAATACAAGCATGCGGCCGTTCAGCTGCGCGCAGGAGCGCCTGCGGCCGGGAGCGTGGGCGGATCTGCTGCGTGTTGCAGCGCACTGGGGCCAAACGGACGACGGGAAGGAGCCGGAGTCGCTCATTCATCAGCTCACATGCAACAACCGGCAAAGCGTCATTGACGATCTCGCCGCGTGGCGTGCGATTCGCGCCAGTGCCCCAGTCGGCCGGGGCAACGCACTGCGCCAGCTCTTCGCTGCCGCGCGGTTCAGTGCAGGGCAGAGCGTGCCGCAATGTCCAGCCTTGATTCTTTCATCTGAAGATGACCAGCTCGTGAACCCGGTGTGTTCCGCACAGCTCGCCAACGCGTGGCGAGCGACGCATCGTCATCATCCATGGGCGGGGCATGACCTGCCGCACGACGATCCCGAATGGACTTGCGAAGCCATCGCGACGTGGCTTGCAGAGGCGCCCCATTCCACGCACACGCCCATTGCTCAGTGACAGTACGAAGTCAGACTGAAATTATCTGATGAAGCATTTCGTGAGATATGTTGCACTGCGAATCAACGGATAAAAATGCGCTGCGGCCAAGCGGGTTTACCCGTCCCGCAAATGAGTGATACGGCCGGATAGAAGCAGCGTCGTAAATGCGCTTTATCTCGAAAAGATACGTTTTCGAGGTCGTCCGGGCTGATTCTTTCGCCACCTTACAAAGGTGCGTTATCCCGCCAAAACCAAGCCAGACAAGGGCGCCCCCCCAAATGTTGGGAGCTGGAGGCAGCGGGCCCGTCTGTAGCTCCTGATTCCGCCCGACAAAAGCGAAACGTTTTTCCGTGAACCAGTTCTGCACGAGAAATGCGCGCTAACTTGTTGAATTAACGACGATTGTGCGATTGCACAAGTTGTACGTACCCCGGTTCGATATCGCCGTGCGTTTCAAAATCGCAACATAAAACGACAGGGAAAACCCTTAGAAAAATATTCCGCATTACGGGAAATGTTGCTTTCTCTTTAATTTCAAATACTTACAGGCATGGCATCGACTATGCGTTTAGGTGCGGCGGATTGGTGATGTATGCCAAGCCGCCCACCCCTACCTCTATTAGGAGGATTCCATGCGAAAGACTTTAATAGCGACCGCTGCGGCCCTGGCCTTGGGCTTCAGTGGGTACGCGATGGCAAACCCATGTAGTGACAACGCAAAGTCCTGTGACCAGACATCCACGTCGGGTGCCAACACGCTGAACAGCACCGCATCCAACACTCAAGCTACCGGCACGGGCAGCAATGCCAACGAAATTGCCTCTGGCGCGAGCGTCTGGCAGGACTCCTTTAACAGCACCAAGGTCGTCGCACTGAGCAAGCTGGACGGGACGGTAAGTAACGTCAGCGTCTGGGGGATCGGCAACGTTGCCAAGAACTTCGGCAGCGCTGCGGGTGGCAGTGGCGGCAAGGGTGGATCAGGCTGGGGCGGCACTGGCGTTGGCGGTGACGGTGGCAACGGCGGCGCAGGCGGCAGCGGCGGCAACGGTGGCAGTGCAACCAACGGCAGCGCGACGGCAGGCAATGCCCACAACGGCAGCGCCACGGCTGGTGACGGCAATGCGGGCAGCGGCGGCAACGGCGGCACCGCGCACGCAGGTGGCACCCAGGGCGGTAACGGCTCTGGCAAGGGCGGCTGGGCAGCGGCAGGCAGCCTGGCAGCAGGCGGTCTTGCTGCCGGCGCTGGCGGTTCCGTAGGTGGTAGCGGCGGCGGCGGCGGCGGTGGCGGATCCGGCGGCGACGGTGGCGGTGCTCATGCGTTCAGGCATTCGACCGCGACGGCAACGTCGGCGGGCGGTGCGGGTGGCGCAGGCGCAGCGGGCGGTACCGGCGGTGGCACGGGCGGCGCAGGCTCTGGTACAGGCGGAGCAGGTACGACCGGCGCAGTTGCGGGTACGGGCGGTGCGGGCTCAGGCACGGGCGGTGCAGGCGGCGCAGCGACAGCGACGGCTGCCGCGGGCGGTGCAGGCGGCACGGGCACGGGCGGCAGTGCGACCAACGGCGGTGCAAGCACCATGGCGTCGAACGGCAGCGCAACGGCAGGCGTAGGCGCAGCGGGAGCAGCTGGCGGTGCGGGCGGCGCAGGCGGCACGGGCACGGGTGGTGTGGGTAACGGAGCAGTCGGCGGTGCCGGCGGCGCCGGTGGAACCAACACCGTGAATGCTGGCACGTTCGACATGGCAAACACCATGACGGGCGCGGCGCAGTCGGCAGCGGGCATCGTGGTCATGAACCAGAACAGCGGGATGGCGTCGCTTGTGCAACAAGCCGTCACTGTTCAGGCGAATCTGACCGTCGGCCACTAGAGATCAGGAGGCTGTTATGCGAAGAACTCTAATGGCGTCAGCTGTAGCCCTGGCCTTGGGCTTCAGCGGATACGCAATGGCCAACCCATGTAGCGACAACGCGAAGTCGTGCGATCAGAAGTCAACGACGGGAGCGAACAGTCTGACCAGTTCCGCAACCTCGGGTCAAACGACGACTACCGGTAGCAATGCCAACGAAGTGGCTTCTTATGCCACGGTCACGCAGGACTCCTTCAATAGCTCGAAGGTAGTTGCGTTGAGCAAGCTGGAGGGCTCGGTCACGTACGTGGGTGTCTCAGGAATCGGTAACGTAGCGAAGAACTGGGGCAGCGCCGCAGGCGGTAGTGGCGGCAAGGCTGGCAACGGCTATGGCGGTGCCGGCTACGGTGGCAGTGGCGGCAATAGCGGCAACAGCGGTAGCGGTGGCGATGGTGGCACGGCGAAGAACGGCAGCGCAAGCGCCGGTAGCGTCACCAACGGCAGCGCCACGGCTGGCACCGGCTATGGCGGCGACGGCGGTAAGGGTGGCTCTGCGAGTGCGGGTGGCACGCAGGGCGGCAACGGCTACGGCAAGGGCGGCTCGGCCCTGGGCGTTAGCGTAGCCGCAGGCGGCCTGGCCGTCGGCGTGGGCGGTAAGGATAGCGGCAACGGTGGCAAGGGCGGCAGCGGCGGAGGCGGGGGCAACGGTGGTGGTGCAAGCGCTGGCCATTACTCCACTGCAACCGCAACGTCGGCAGGCGGCGCGGGCGCAGCGGGTGGCGCTGGCGGTGCGGGTGGTGGCACGGGCGGGGCAGGCACCGGTACCGGCGGCGCGGCCACGGCCGGCGCGGTCACGGCATCGGGCGGTGCAGGCACCGGTACCGGCGGCGCAGGTGGCGCAGCGACAGCGACGGCTGGCGCGGGCGGTGCAGGCGGCACGGGCACAGGCGGCAGCGGTTCCAATGGCAGCGCGATGTCGACAGCGGCCAATGGCAGCGCAACCGGCGGTGCAGGTGCAGCAGGCGCAGCGGGTGTAGCAGGTGCTGCGGGTGCCACCGGGACTGGCGGTGTCGGCAACGGTGGTGTTGGCGGCGCTGGCGGTGCAGGCGGCACGAACAGTGTCAATGCCGGCACGTTCGAGATGGGCAATACGATGACGGCGGCGGCACAGTCGGCAGCGGGCATCTCGGTCATGAACCAGAGCAGTGCTATGGCGGGCCTGGCGCAACAGGCTGTCACCGTGCAGGCGAATCTGACTGTCGGACATTGAGCCAGAGTCGTCTATGCGTGAATGCGGGGGAATCTGCCGTGGGGCGTTCAGCGAAGCGCCTCACGGCAACCATTCCAACGTCAGGTGGACAACGTGGCCGGTGCACGGCGGGCAGTCCGCAGGGCACAGGTCACAGATATCCGGTCTTCATGCAGCCGCCACTGGCTGCATGAAGACCAAGGAGACACCCCATGCAAGCGCGAAAGAGCGTTTCGCTGCTGGTCCTGCCGGTCGTAATGACGATGGCCGCCTTTTCCGCGCGGGCTGCGGATGAGTTTCCTTCACCACCTCCACCGGCGCAAGCCGCTGCGACAGGTGAGCGGCCGGCTGTATCCGCGGCTGCGTCCATATCCGTTACTCCAGCGACCACTCCTGCTACTACAACCGCGACCGCGACCGCGGCCGGTTCCACACCCGCCGCACCGCAAGCGGCGAGGCGGGACGACTTCGGTGTCGCGATGACTTCCGATCAGCTCGACGCCCATCGGGGCGGCGATGCACTGATCGGCCAGAACAATCTGACCGGTACGGTCTCCGACAACACCGCTTACAAGATTTCAACGGGCTCGAATTCGATAGGCGGGGGCTCGTTCGCGAGTTCGAGCGGATTGCCGACGGTCATCCAGAATACCGGTGCCAATGTACTGATCCAGAACGCGACGGTCCTGAACGTACGCTTTGGGGAATGAGTAATGAAACCCATCGCCGCGTGCATCGCGCTCTCGTGTGGGGTCTTCATGTCGGCCGCACACGCGGATCCGATCGACATTGCCGATCCCTCTGGCGGATATTACGCGTTGCATGTGACAAGCCTGAAAGAAGCCCGCTTCAAGCGGACCGTCAGGCAGCAGTACGACTTCAGTTGCGGCTCGGCGGCGTTGGCGACGTTGCTGACGTACCAGTACGACTTTCCGGTCACCGAACAGCAGGCCTTTGCCGAAATGTTCGAACACGGCGACCAGGAGAAGATTCGCAGGGAAGGCTTCTCCCTGCTCGATATCCGCAATTTTCTGCTATCGCGCGGTTTCGAGGCCGATGGTTATGAGGTTCCGCTGGAAAAGCTCGAACAGACCCGAACGCCTGCGATCGTGCTGATCGTCGAACATGGCTATCACCACTTCGTCGTCATCAAGGGAGTGCGCAACGGGCGGATCCTGGTAGGCGATCCTGCAACCGGCACGCGGGCCATGTCGCAGGAGAGTTTTGAAGAGAAGTGGCAAGACCGCGTGGTGTTCGTCATCCACAACAGGCATGAACAGTCGAGATTCAACGATCTACGCGACTGGCATATCGCGCCGGATGCGCCGCTTTATACGGGCATCCCGCGTGAGGGTCTGTTCAGTGTGGTGATTCCGAAACTGAGCCCAGGTCAATTCTGAGAGCCATGATGAGACCCGAACATCTAAAGCTCGCCGGCATCGTCACGTTGGTATGCGGTGCAATGTCGTCCGTGGGTGCGGGCGCGGCGAGTAGGGATTCGCCGACTATCGCGACCGGGCGGATCATACCGATGCGCAATCCTGCGCTGGACGCCGCGGCGAATATGACCGATGACGCGGCGCAGGGCAGTGCACCGGTGATGCAAGGTGATGCGCCTGATGCTGTGCAGGCGCAGGCGACAGGTGTGGCTCCGGAGCCCGATGCAGTACCGGTGGCGCAGGGCAATTCTGCGCCCGACGTTGTCTATGCGGCGCGCACGGCAGTGATGTCGGCACTGGATGCCGCGCCGGCGATGACTGATGTGCCGGACTCACTGCGTGTGCCGGACGTGCCGGTTGCGTCGGCGCAGGATGTTGAGCCGGTGATAAGTGCTGCACCGGATTCCACGCGTGTGCCGGACGTGTCGGTTATAGCGGCGCAGGATGTTGCGCCGGTGACGGGTGCCGTGCCCGATTCCGCACGTGTGGCCGATACACCGGCTGTTTCTGTACAGGACGTCGCTGCGCTCGAGAGTGCAGCGCCGGATTCCATGCGTGTACCGGACGTGCTGGTTGAGTCGGCACCGGATGTGGCTCCGGTGATGAACACTGTATCTGACTCCGGGAGTGTGCCGGACGTGCCAACTGTCTCTGCACACGACGTTGCCCCGGCGACGAATGCTGTCCCGGATGCCGCGCGTGTGTCGGCTTTGTCGGTAAAGCTTGTCGTTCCAGTGATAAGCGTTGTCCCCGATTCTGGCCCTGTGTCGCAAGCGCCAGCTGAGTCGGTCCAGCGTGCAGTCCCTGTCCCGGCAGTGAGCGTCGTCCCGGCTTTCGCAGATGTACCCGTCGTACCGGCTACGTCGGCACGGCAACTCACACCCGGGGACGTTACAACATCGGATGTCGTGCATGCGCTGGATAAGCAAGCGGTGTCTGCGGAGGTACCCGCGCCCGTAACGGCAAGCGTTGCAGCTGGCGTCGTCGTGCCCGACTCGAGCCCACAGGAGGTTGCGTCTGCAAAGGACGTCGCACCAGTGGCGCCGCGTGCCTCGACGCGGGTTGCTCGCACAGTGAGTCCGACGGTCGTCTCTCCCGCAAGGATCGCGAGGCCGGCAACGGCAAACGCAGCACCGAACGTTGCCAGGCCAACGGAAGTCGCGTCTACGCCAGCAAAGGGCGACGGGCTGCTCGAACGTGCCGCGCTGAACCTGAAGGTCACGATGGATACGGCTGTCCAGTCGGCGCAACGCGCGCCATCGGCAGCCACCGGTCAGGCGGCCGACGCGACCGTCGATCGCAAGTCAACCTCGCCGCATGCAGCGCAAAAGCACGACGATGCGGATCCCGCATGGGCTTCCGCCGACCTCGTTGCGGTCGACGAGTCCCATCTGGACAACATGCGCGGTGGGTTCGACCTGCCGTCTGGTCTGGTGGTGTCGTTCGGCATTTCGCGGGCTGCATTCGTCAACGGCAATCTCGTCTCGTCGACGAGCTTCAACATTCCGAACGTCGCCCAGATGACTCCGCAGCAGGCACAGATGCTGGCGAATGCCAATAACGGGTCGCTGATCCAGAACGGCCTGAACAACAGTGTGCAGCCGGGCGCGTTGCCTGGGGTCACCGGGGCCGTCATCCAGAATACGTTGAGCAACCAGCAGATTCAGGCGCTCACGACGATCAACACGAGCGTCAATTCGCTTGCCGCGTTCAAGGCAATGAACATAGGTTCGACGTTGAACAGCGCCCTCATGACCGCCGTGCGTCCCCGCTAGGTGGACCGGGTTTGGGCGGGCGCGGGCGGCGCTCGCAACCCGCAGAAAGTTCAGAAGGCAATCGGCACGCGCATCGTGAGGGTAACGTCTGGCGTGTCGCGTGTGAGCCCGGCACCGATCGAGAAGTTGAGCGTCGTTTTCGGCGTCAGGCGGTATGAATAGCCGATCAGCAGTGTGCCGAGAATGGTGCGCACCGAGCCGGTGACGGTCTGGCCGTTCTGGCTGGTCGGTTGCACCACGCTCATGTCATACCCGATACTGACCGACGCCTTCTCGTTCAGCGCGAGACCCATGCCGATGTTGAAGCCCCAGATATCGCCTGGTTGAACTTTGCCGAGCGGTTCCACCGCGCCGTTGAGGAGCGTCAGGCTCTCGTCTTTTCCAAAGCTGTGCAGATAGCTGAAGTTGCCGAAGAACACGACCGGGTCGGTCGGGAAGAGCCAGGTAAGACCCGGTTGGATCGCGAGGAACCCGGAGCCGGTCGGCTGCTGCAACGGCAGACCGGTCCCGGTCGTATTGGCGATACAGGTCGCGACGCAGTCGGTCACGACGCTAAACGGACTCTTGCCGGTAGCGGTCTTGAAGCGCAGCCAGCCGACATAGTAGAACTTGTCCGGACCGCCCTGGTTGAACTGATAGCGCAACGTCATTTCGACATCGCCGATGCCGTTGCCGTTGCTGCTGATCACGCTGTTTGACGCCGCACCCGTGAAGATCTGGCGGGCCACGGCATCATTGGTCTGATACACGTACGGTACGCGGACTTCGAATTCCAGCCGGTTCGTGATCCCGTAGCGGAGGGCGACGCCTCCAATCAGCGTGGTCGTCTTGACCTCGCTCACATTGATCAGCCCGATCAGCAACGCAGGGATGATTGTGTACCCGACGAGCGAGAGCTGATTCTCTGACGAATACGCAAACTGGAAGTACGGTTCGACCACCAGCGTATGGCGTGGTGTCAGCACCCCTGGCTGGTCGAAGATCGGCGCGACGGCAGGCGGGCGCGT
Source organism: Paraburkholderia sp. GAS448 (assembly GCF_050435685.1). NCBI lineage: Bacteria > Pseudomonadati > Pseudomonadota > Betaproteobacteria > Burkholderiales > Burkholderiaceae > Paraburkholderia > Paraburkholderia sp. GAS448. The sequence continues at coordinate 250,292 of NZ_JBNDKT010000004.1, read as the reverse complement.
GTCCGCCACGGGAGCCTGGCCAACCGGTTGATTCTCTGCAGCCGCGGCGGGTTGCTGACCGGCGCTGCCGGCGTTCTGTGCGTTTTGTGCGTTCTGTGCCTGGTCCGCCTGGACGGCTTGCGCCGCGGCAGTCGCGCCGCCTGTTGCCGCCGCCCCAACCGGCAGTCCGTTGTTATCTTCTCCGCCCGTGCCGCGCTGTGTTTCGAGCTTGCCGGTGTCCAGCGCACGGCTGATTCGCGCGATGCCCGCCTCTTCGTCGGCGAGCTTGCGCTTGAGGGCGTCGATTTCCTTCATGCGCTGATTGAGTTCTTCGCGCAACGCGTTGACGTCAGCCTGGCTGGCCGGGCTGATCTGGGGCGGCTGGTTCGCCCCGGTCGGCTGAATGGCCTGGGTGGGCTGAGTCGCCTGAGTAGCTTGATTCGACTGATCGGGCTGATTCGGCTGGTCGGCCAGATTGGCTTGCCTTGCCTGCTCGGCTTGCGTCTCGAGTGACTGCGCGTGGCCTTCGGCGCTGAATAGCAGCAACGCCGCATAGCTTACGACACCAATGCGTCGGTATGGCACGCTCTTCATGGTTCTGTCTCCATGATCAGGCTTGCAGGTCCACCCCGGTTTTGGTTCGGCAGCAAGCCAGAGCTAGCGACAATGACGTCCAGTTGCCGGGCTCTGGGCATGAGCGGGAACTCACAGGCGCCGTGTTCCGGCAGCATCGGCGAGTACCCGGCCACGCACATGGAGGTGAGCGGAAAATCTGACCGCGCTCCATGAAAAATCCTGATTTTATGGTCCGCCAATCGACCTTTAAGCGGACCATAAAAGACTAGCGCATGCATGGCTTTAACGCTAATCAGTTGAACCCTGAGATGCGTTATTTATGCAACAGCCTGACACCCTTTTGAAAAGTGATTGGGACTCCATCGGGTTTGAATCGAGAAAAACACTGTGCGCCAGACCACATACTGGTGCTGTCACCGGCGCATCGTTTCAGAAACGCTGTCGAACCGTCGCGACGATAGCCATTTCGCACGCGGATTTATCGATGAATACTTCGTTTGCTCATTCACACGGCGCGTCCACACACGAGAAAACGGTAGTGCACCAATGTGCGGATGCACGGTGCTTTTGCACCCGAAGGGCGCATAATTCGTTTCTGACGATGCGATCGATAGTCACCCGCCGTGGAGGACATCATGCAAGCGAGGAACGAAGAATCAGTAGCCCATCTGCTTAACGATCTCGTCGAGTTTGCACGAGGGCGACTGCCTGAACCGGCGTTCGCGATCGTCGAGCCGTTTCTGTTGCATTACTATGACTTTGTCGATGCAAGCGACCTGCAAAGCCGCGGCATCGCCGACCTGTACGGCGCCAGCATGGCGCACTGGCAGACCGCCCAGCGCTTTGTTCCAGGCAGCGAGCGGCTGCGGGTCTACAACCCGATTCTCGAACAGCACGGCTGGCATTCGGATCACACGGTCCTCGAAATCGTGAATGACGACATGCCGTTTCTGGTCGACTCGGTCTCGATGGCCGTCAACCGGCTTGGGCTCGCGTTGCATTCCGTCGTGCACCCGGTGTTCCGGATCTGGCGCGGCAACGATGGCAGCATCGTACGTGTCAGCGTGGGCGCCGCGGACGCCGCCGATCCGCACTCGCAACTGGCCTCGTTCATCCATTTCGAAGTCGACCGGTGCGGTGACGCGGCGAAGCTCGAAGCCTTGCGCAGCGACATCGCGCAGGTGCTAGTCGATGTACGGGCAGCCGTCGAAGACTGGCCGAAGATCGTCGAGATCGCGCGCGACACCATCAAGGAAAAGAAGGCTCATGAAACCGGTGCCGAAGCCGCCGAGGCACGCGCTTTCGTCGAATGGATGGTGGCCGATCATTTCACGTTCCTCGGTCAGCGCGACTACGATCTGGTGTCGGTCGACGGCGGATACGGGCTGCGCGGTGTGCCGGGCTCCGGCCTTGGCATCCTGCGCGAAACGCTGCGCCCCGCGAGCTCGGTGGAGATCGCGCCGCTGCCCCCCGCGGCGGCCGAAATTATCGGCGCAGCGTCGCCGATCTTCCTCACCAAGGCGAATTCGCGCGCGACCGTGCACCGGCCGGGTTATCTCGACTACGTGGGTGTGAAGCGGGTAGGACCGGACGGCAAGGTGAACGGTGAACGACGCTTTATCGGGCTGTACACGTCGACCGCCTATTTCGGATCGACCGCGGATATTCCGATCGTGCGCCGCAAGTGCGAGTCCATAGTCAGACGTGCGGGATTTCTGCCCAAGGGGCATCTCGCGAAGTCGCTCGTGACGGTGCTCGAAACGTGGCCGCGTGACGAGCTCTTCCAGGCCGAGGAAGACCAGTTGTATGACGCCGCGCTTGGCGTTCTGCGTCTACAGGAACATCAGCGCACACGCCTCTTTGTGCGGCGCGACCGTTTCGACCGGTTTGTGTCATGCCTCGTCTTCGTGCCGCGCGAGAAGTACAACACCGATCTGCGCCGCCGCATCATGAAGCTGCTCACGGGCTCGTTCAATGGCACGAGCGTCGAGTTCACGCCGCTGCTGTCGGAGTCGACGCTCGCGCGGATTCATTTTGTGGTCCACGCCGAGCCCGGCGCGATGCCGGACGTCGACACACGCGAGCTTGAAGCGCGCCTTGTGCAGGTCACGCGCCGCTGGCAGGACGATCTGGCCGACGCGCTGCTCGACGCGTTCGGCGAGGAGCAGGGCAACCGTCTGCTGCAACGCTATGCCGATTCCTTTCCGGCGGGCTATCGAGACGACTATCCCGCACGCACGGCGGTGCGCGATATCGACCTGATCGAACGCCTGCAGGGCACCGAGCGGCTCGCGATGAATCTGTATCGCCCGATCGAGGCGGGGCCGCGCGCGTTCCGTTTCAAGGTCTATCGCGCGGGCGAGCCGATTGCCTTGTCGCGCAGCCTGCCGATGCTCGAACATCTGGGCGTGCGGGTCGACGAAGAGCGGCCGTATCTGATCGAAGCGCCGGGTGTGACGCCCGCATGGATCCACGATTTCGGGCTGGAGCTGGCCGACGATGTCGAATTCGATATCGAGCACGTGAAGGATCTGTTCGAAGACGCGTTCGAGCAGGTCTGGACGGGCGAAATCGAAAACGACGACTTCAACCGTCTCGTGCTGCGCGCGCAACTCGACGCACGCCAGGTGACGATCCTGCGCGCGTATGCAAAATATCTGCGTCAGGTAGGGTCAACCTTCAGCGACGCTTACATCGAGCGGGCGTTGACGGGCAATCCGGAGATCGCAAAGCGGCTGGTCGAACTGTTCGTGACACGCTTCGATCCGGTGCTGGGCGAGACGCGTGAGGCGCGGGTAGAGGAGTTGCTGAAAGCGATCGGCAGCGCGCTCGACCAGGTCCCGAATCTCGATGAAGACCGGATTCTTCGCCAGTTTCTCGGCGTGATTAATGCGACCCAGCGGACCAACTATTACCGGCACGATGCGCATGGTCACCCGAAACCGTATCTGTCGTTCAAGTTCGATCCGGCGAAGGTGCCGGGGCTGCCCGAACCGAAGCCGATGTTCGAGATCTGGGTGTATTCGCCGCGCGTCGAAGGGGTGCATCTGCGCGGCGGACGTGTTGCCCGCGGCGGCTTGCGCTGGTCCGATCGTCGCGAGGATTTCCGCACTGAAGTGCTCGGCCTGATGAAGGCGCAGATGGTGAAGAACGTCGTCATCGTGCCAGTCGGCTCGAAAGGCGGCTTTGTCGTGAAAAATCCGCCGCCGCCTTCCGATCGCGACCTGTGGCTGCGCGAAGGCGTCGCGTGCTATCAGACCTTTCTGCGCGGCCTGCTCGATGTGACCGACAACCGCGTGGGCGGCGCGATCGTGCCGCCGCCGGAAGTCGTGCGCCACGATCCGGACGATCCGTATCTGGTCGTCGCCGCCGACAAGGGCACGGCCACATTTTCCGACTACGCCAACGCGATTTCGCAAGAGTATGGTTTCTGGCTCGACGATGCGTTCGCCTCCGGCGGTTCGGTGGGCTACGACCACAAGAAAATGGCCATTACCGCGCGCGGCGCATGGGAGTCGGTGAAGCGGCATTTCCGTGAGATGGGCGTCGATACACAGACGACGAACTTCACGGTGGTCGGTGTCGGCGACATGTCGGGCGACGTGTTCGGCAACGGCATGCTGCTGTCGCCGCATATCTGCCTTGTCGCCGCGTTCGATCATCGGCATATCTTTCTCGATCCCACACCCAATCCGGCGACGAGCATCGTCGAACGCGGCCGGATTTTTGCGCTGGAGCGTTCGAGCTGGGCCGACTACGATCAGTCGTTGATCTCGACGGGCGGCGGCGTGTTTCCGCGCACGGCGAAGACAATCCCGCTTTCGCCGGCCGTGCAGACGGCACTCGGTATCAATGCAGCCGCGCTCGCGCCGAACGAACTCATACGCGCGATCCTGATGGCGCCGGTCGATCTGCTCTACAACGGCGGCATTGGCACTTACGTGAAGGCGAGTCACGAGACGCACGCGCAGGTGGGCGACAAGGCTAACGACGCGGTGCGCGTGAACGGCGCGGATCTGCGCTGCAAGGTGGTTGCCGAGGGCGGCAACCTCGGGCTCACGCAATATGGGCGCATCGAGTTCGCGCAGCGCGGGGGGCGTATCAATACCGATGCGATCGACAATTCCGCAGGCGTCGACTGTTCGGATCACGAGGTCAACATCAAGATTCTGCTTGGCCTCGTCGTGGCGGACGGCGAAATGACCGAAAAGCAGCGCAACGCACTGCTCGCCGAGATGACCGACGAAGTCGGCCTGCTCGTGCTGCAGGACAACTACTACCAGACGCAGGCGCTTTCGATCGCAGGGCGCTACGGGGTCGAGATGCTCGATCCGGAAGCGCGGCTGATGCGTTGGCTCGAACGCGCCGGGCGCCTGAATCGGGTAATCGAGTTTTTGCCGACCGATGAGGAAGTGGCCGAACGCCAGGCCGCCAGACAGGGTCTCACGTCGCCGGAGCGTGCGGTGTTGCTGGCCTACAGCAAGATGTGGCTGTACGACGCGCTGCTCGAATCCGATATGCCGGAAGATCCGCTCGTCGCCGGCATGCTGGTCGAGTATTTTCCGAAGCCCCTGCAGAACCGGTTCAGCGCGCCGATGAAGCACCATCCGTTGAAACGCGAAATCCTGGCGACCTATCTGACCAATGCGCTCGTCAATCGTGTCGGTTGCGCGTTCGTGCATCGGCTGATGGAGGAGACCGATGCGAAGCCTGGCGATATCGTGCGCGCGTGCATCATGGCGCGTGATGTGTTCGATCTCGACGACGTGTGGCGCAACATCGATGCGCTCGACAATCGCGTCGCCGACGATGTGCAGGCGCGCATGTTCGTCGAGGTGACCCGTCTGCTGGAGCGCGCTGCGTTGTGGTTCATCCGTCAGCTCGAGTCCGGTGCGGTGCACGACGGTGGGGTGGTGGAGCTGCTCGAACGGTGCCGCGATGCGGTCGAGCGCCTGACGCCGCAGTTGCCTCAACTCCTGCCGGAGGCCGATATGGAGGCGTTGTCGGCACGGCAACGCGAGCTGGTGGACGCCGGTGTCGATAGCGAACTGGCGATGCGGGTCGCAGGCGGCGATATCTCGGCTGCGCTGCTCGACATTGCCGAAGTATCGGCCGCATCCAATACGGGCCTGGAACTCGTTGCCGGCGTGTACTTCGCGCTGGGTACGCGGCTCAACTATGGCTGGATCGCCGAGCGCGCCATGGCGTTGCCGACGCCCACGCACTGGGACATGCTGGCGCGCGCGGCGTCGCTTGCGGAACTGGCGCGGCTCAAGCGGGCGCTGACGACCAGTGCGCTTGCCCACGCATCCGCGCACGACTTGCCGCAGACCCTGGTTGAGACGTGGGAGGCGAAGCGCAAGGCGTCGCTGGAGCGATTCGCGCGCCTCTTCGCCGACCTGCGCGCGACTGGCGGAGCGAGCCTGTCGATGCTGCTCGTGATCGTGCGGGAAATGGCAGTGCTGGAGCGGGCGTGACGGGAGCGGGCGACGTTTCACGCAGGTTCGCGCCGATGTGAAACAGCATCGGCGCGACGCGGTGTTGCGCGCTGGCTGTACGCATCGCGCGCGGATTGCCCATAATACGGGCTGTCGCCATTTCGCACTGTATTTTTGGCCCACGCATTTTGCCCCACCGTTTTTAGCCCTACCGTTTTTTGCCCGTTAACCAGCCATGACTCAAAACACCTCTTCGAACACCGCTGTTCCGCGTCTTACGAGCCTCTCGCATGGCGGTGGGTGCGGCTGCAAGATCGCGCCTGGCGTGCTGTCCGATCTGCTGAAGCGCAGCGTGCCGCTGCCTGCGTTCCCCGACCTACTGGTCGGCACCGAGACCGCCGACGACGCCGCCGTCTATCGACTGAACGACGAGCAGGCCATTGTCGCCACCACCGATTTCTTCATGCCGATCGTCGACGATCCCTACGATTTCGGCCGGATTGCCGCGACCAATGCACTGTCCGACGTGTACGCGATGGGCGGCAAGCCGATCCTCGCGCTGGCGCTGGTGGGCATGCCGATCAACGTACTGCCGCACGACGTGATCGCGGCGGTGCTGCGCGGCGGCGAAGACGTGTGCACGCAGGCCGGCATCCCGGTTGCGGGCGGCCATTCGATCGATTCCGTCGAACCGATCTACGGTCTTGCAGCACTGGGCGTCGTGCATCCGCAGCGCGTGAAGCGCAACGCGGCGGCGCGTGCCGGCGATGTGCTCGTGCTTGGCAAGCCGCTCGGCGTCGGTGTGCTGTCGGCGGCGCTGAAGAAAGACCTGCTGGACGACGCCGGCTACGCCGCGATGATCGCCACGACGACAAAGCTCAACCGTCCCGGCACGGGCCTCGCCGCGCTGCCGGGCGTGCATGCGTTGACCGACGTGACGGGCTTCGGCCTGCTCGGTCATACGCTGGAACTGGCCCGCGGGGCGGGCTTGAGCGCCCACCTGCGCTATGCGGATCTGCCGTGGCTCGCGGGTGTGGAGGCGTTTGCGTCGGCGGGTGTGTTCACGGGCGCCTCCGGACGCAACTGGGCTTCGTATGGCGAGAGCGTGTCGCTTGGCGACGGCTTGCCGGAAATCGCACGTCCGTTGCTGACCGATCCGCAGACGTCCGGCGGTCTGCTTGTCGCATGCGTGCCCGATACGGTCGACGAGGTGCTGGCGCTGTTCCATGCCGATGGCTTCGATCGTGCGACGGTGATTGGCGAGATGCGTGACGGCGCGCCGCGGGTCGTGGTGGGGTGAGCTTCGCGCGGGTTCCCGTTTCACCGCATGTCCAGTTCACTGACCCTACCTTCCTGCGTCGATGAAAGAAGAATCGCCGAAAGCTATCTTCTACGCGCTTGCCGCCAATCTCGGGATTGCGCTGTGCAAGTTCGCTGCGGCCGCCTTCACCGGCTCGGGTGCGATGTTCGCCGAAGCGATCCATTCGACCGCCGATTGCGGGAATCAGATTCTTTTGCTGTTTGGCCTGCGCCAGGCACGCAGGCCGGCAAGCCCGCTGCATCCGCTGGGGGCAGGGCGCGAGATCTATTTTTACTCTCTGCTGGTGGCGTTGCTGCTGTTTTTTGTCGGCGGTGCGTTTTCGGTTTATGAGGGCGTGCACCGATTGTTTGTGCGTGAGCCGCTCTCGCATGCGTATATCGCGCTGGGCGTGCTGGGTGTGTCGGTGGTGCTGGAGTCGTTGTCGCTGGCGGGCGCCGTCAAGGAAATACGTAAGGGCAATCCCGGCAAGTCGATGTGGCGGTGGTTTCGCGAAACGCGTGAGTCGGAGCTGCTGGTTGTCGCTGGTGAGGATGTGGCCGCACTCCTCGGGTTGGCGATGGCTTTTATCGCCGTGCTGTTGACGATGGTCACCGGTAACCCGGTCTATGATGCGCTGGGTTCGATTGGAGTCGGCGTGCTGTTGATGGTGATCGCGTGGCTTGTCGCGAGAGAAGTGAAGTCGATGATCGTCGGAGAGTCGGCGAGTCCGGAGGTCCGGCGCGAGGTTGAAGCGTTTGTTCGTGGGAGGCCCGAGGTTCGCGGCGTGATTAGCCTGATTACGCTGCAGTGGGGTAAGGATGTGGTGGTCGCCGTGCAGGCAGAGATGGTCGAGTATGCAAGCGGGCGCGCGATGGTCGATGCGATCAATGTGATCGAGGCCGATTTGCAGGCGCGGTTTCCGCAGGTCAAGTGGGTTTTTTTCGAGCCTGATGTGGCGCGTTGAAGGTTTTGCGCTTTGCTGGTTTGCTGGGGGTCAGTTGTCATTGCCTTTTTGTGCGCGCAGCCTGTTGGCAGCCGGACCCGCTTCACAGGATCAGTGTGGAGCACGAGTGTGTGGAGCACGAGTGTGTGGGGCGCGGTTCAGGCTCCTGAGCCTCGCCTGATGATGTCGTGCGCTGAATCGCTTGAGCACACTGGCGGCGTGCGGGTCGCCGAAATGAAACAGCGCGGTGCAGCGCAAGCTTTCCGGCAGGCAAGCCCGGTTGGCATGCAACGATCGCATGCCCCAGAAGAAATAGATGTTCCCCGGCTGCATCGGAATGGCGCGTGCGGACAGCCAGCGCTGAACAAGCGGCAGGCGCCAGATCGCACGGGACAACGCGTTCTCGACCACCGCCTTCTCGAGAACGTTGACTATCGCGTGGCGGCGCACGCGACGCAGGTTCGGGTACAGGACGAGATCACCACGCGGTTCGTCTGCGCCGTCTGGAATGATGAGCGGCACGAGCGCCGTGACGACGTACGAATCGTAATGAAAAAGACCGGAGTGCTTGAGGCCGACTGTTCCGGCCAGCACTCTGAGAGACGAGGTGACCTCGACGTCAGGGGCTGCACGCCGCATCGCGTGTTCCCACAATGCGGCGAGGATGTCATGGAACGCGGACGAGCGGGCCAGTTCAGCGAGCGGGCTCGCAACGATCCACTCACGGCCTGCCAGTCCGAAGTACTGGTTGTCATGCTGGTGCAATTTGCACTTGATGTAGTCCCTTGCCTGGTCAAGCATCGCTGCCGGAATGACATCGCGCAGAACCGCAACGCCGGACGTGTCGATCGTCTGGGCCAGTCTGTTGATGTCAGCCACGGGCAATGTGGGCAGTTCCGCACGTCTGGTGAGCTCGCGTCCCAATTCTTGCATTGCCGACCCCCAATTCCATCGAGCGCGCGCGGATTCCTGTGTACCAGCGAATACTATTCCGGCATTCCGCAGACTTATGTGCCCTTTCTCACATATGAAGATTTATCCGGCGAGGCGGGCGGGGTCTATGTGAGAGCGGCCGCCACGATGAAGCGTTGCGACAACGGCAATGGCGTAGCCAGGTCCTCTCCGGCGGGTTGCTGTCGGGTCGGACGCTTATGCAACCGGTCGTGCCCAGACTGGACTCCGCCCTTGTTTCTGAAGCAATCAACTTCAGTAGCTCTGACGTTTTTAGTCTTGGACATCCCGCTCTATGTCAACCTCTGGAGTGGGGCGCAGCCACCAAATCGCAGAAAAGAGTTAAGGGCGGCAAACTTAATTGTTTGTTAATTCTTGTCGCGGCATGTCTGCCTGGTGGGTACTGTCCGCTAGAATGCAGTGCCTTTTCGATTGGACAGGTAATATCCAGATTCAAAACTAATCTATTAGGATAACGATGAAAAAATTATCGATGACAATTCAGAGCCCGCTGACACCGTGAATCAGTAAGCGCTCAGGTGCGCACCGCGGACTCGTCGGTATAGTCGTGCATCGCCTGCACGACGTTAAGGCGACGGCGCCCGGTCATCAATTTCCTGATTCGCTCACCGCCACATGCGATAGCTCACCATTGGTGCACGATAGGCATACACGCGTGGTGCGCCCCAGTAGGGGTTGTAGGCCTGATACGGAACGGGTTGAGCGATGACTGTCTGGACGACAGGCGCCTCCACGTACTGGGGCTGGGTGTAGACAGGAATGTACTGGACAGGGGGCGGAGGCGGTGGTGCGTACGCCTGTTGCACGTACATCGGCTGGCTATCATCGTCGAATGTGGGTGCCTGCACAAATTCGGGCGCCTGCTGATACTGCATCGGCGCCGCGGGCGCATACTGCGGCTGCTGGTACACCTGCCTGTATTGTGGCTGCGGTACCTGACGTTGCACGTATGGGCGCGGTTGGGGTTGCCGTTGCGGCTGGACTGTCGTGTAGTTCGGGTTGTCGTCGTCCGGAACACCCGGCGGCAGCGGAGGGACATCCACCCGGGCAACCTGCTGGCTGGCGGGTTGTCGTTGACCGTGGTTGTGCGAGTCGATCATGGCGTTGTAATCCGCCTGATCCTGCTTGCCACGGTTGATGTAGCCGTTGCGATAAGCCCGGGCCACATCGGACATCTTCGCGTTCGGATCTTCCTTCATGCCGTCTGCATTGACCTGATACTCGTCAGGACTGAGCGAGCCAGCCGGCACGTCGTCGCTGCTACCCATGGCTTCAGGGACGCCAGCCCACGCGGGGTTAAATTGTAGCGATAGCGCCAGTGCCACCGCCGACAGCCTTACCCCTGAAAGCGTCTCTATTCTCATGATCCACCTCGCGGCCAATTAAGATTTTTGAAAGCCACAAACAAGATCTGGTACCCCGAACGATTGTTATTTTCTAGCATATTCCTTCGCGGTCGACAGGTTTTTTTTCTGGAAATAGGGTTTACCGCTCACATTGGAGATGGCTCCTTCAGGAGCCTCACGGCAGTCCCGTCAGCCTGTGCAGCGACTTGCCGCACGTGAGCCGTCGACCGGTGAGCCACCTCGGCTGGCTGGATGGGATATTCGTTGCGCATACTACTGGTGGCCTGATTCGCGACGTGACAACCTATACTCACCATCGACCGCGACAGAAAAAACAGGGTGTATCGCAACAGAGCGCAAACACCAGTACGCAAACAAAAAAGGAAAGGACAAACCGGATGTTGACCCGAACCTTAACGGCGCTGACAGCTTTGTCTCTGGCAGGATGCGCAGCCATGACAGCATCACAGCCGGGCGCCCAGAGCACCAACGCCTTCGCCCAAAACAGTGAAAGCGCGCCACACGCGCGTCACGTCAAGGTGATGATCATCTCGATGTTCGCACCCGAGGGCCAGGTGTGGCTCGACCACCTCGGCCCATGGCAGGACATCCCGGTCGCGGGTCTCTCACCCGATTACCCGGCAGTCCACTGCAACAACCAGGACATCTGCGTTGTCACAACCGGCATGGGCCATACGAACGCGGCCGCGTCGATCATGGCGCTGGCATTCTCGCCGCGCTTCGACTTGCACGACACGTACTTTATGATCGCAGGCATCGCCGGCATCGACCCGCTACGCGGCACGATCGGTTCGGCAGCGTGGGCAAAATATCTTGTGGACTTCGGTATCCAGTGGGAAATCGACGCGCGGGAAAAGCCTTCGAAATGGCACTCGGGCTACCTTGGCATCAATACAAAAAGCCCGGCCGACAAGCCGCCGCTCGACTATCGCACCGAGGTCTTCCAGCTCAACCCGCAACTTGCCGATGCGGCCTACGCGCTGTCGCGCAACGTGACGCTCTCCGACAATCCGCAGGCGCAGGCCGCCCGCGCAAAATACCACTACGCGCCAGCGAACCAGCCGCCCACCGTCGTCCAGTGCGACACGCTGGCAGGCGACACATGGTGGTCCGGTAAAGCGCTCGGCGACCGGGCGCGCGAATGGACGAAAATCCTGACCGACGGCAAAGGTGTCTACTGCACGACGCAGCAGGAAGACAACGCGACCTACGAGGCGTTAAAGCGCGCGGCAGCCGCGCATCGCGTCGACCTGAACCGCATCGCCGTATTGCGCGCAGGCTCGGATTTCGACCGTCCGTATAACGGGCAGTCCAGTGTTGATAACCTGCTCAACTACCAGGCACAGGGCGGCTTCGTGCCGGCCATCGACAACCTGTATCGTGCCGGCAATCCACTCGTGCAGGACATCGTCACGCACTGGAACGAATGGCGCGGCGGTGTGCCGCGCCGTTGAATCGTCAAGTCAGCTTAGTGCTGCGCCGGGCGAAACGGCACCCATACGGGTGTGTCGGAATTCCAGTGATCGAGTTCGGAGGGGGTGGCATTGCTCATGATCTACTCCACGAAAGTCATCGCCTGAACGGCATTGCATCGAGCCGCAGACGAAGTGCAGTTTCAGAGGGCGCCGCCTGACCCTGCAACGGGGTCGCGCGGCGTCGTCGTTACTGCGCTGCCTGTTGTGCCGAGCCGGCTACGCGCGTCGTGTTGTCGCCAGCCTGGACAGCCAGGCGTTCGGCCTGCGTGCGGCCGGTCAGGCCTTGCTCGGGATAGCTGGTCTTGTTCAGCGAAGGCAGCGTGCCTTGACGGTACGAATCAGCAACTTCAGCGCGAACTTCTGCACGGGTTTTCGTGCTCGAACCTGCCCACCACTGATCGTTGTACGTGCCGGCATGACCGATGCCACCACCGCCGCCGGCAAAGGCCGGAGCGCTTGCGAGCAGCGACAGAACAAGACCTGCAACGAGATTGCGCTTCATGATTCACTCCTGTCGATTCGATTGCCGCGCTGTCATCAGCGCTGCGACAGGGGGAAATGTAGGCCTCGGAGGCGTTGGGATAAACCCGGGTTTCGCGAAATGAATTGTCGTGATTTCAGAACAATCGCGGCACGAGGCCGCGATTGCCACACACCATGCGGATCAGGCGACCCACTCGGAATCGACCGGCGTATCGTGCGCAGGCGCGGATTCGCGCTCTTCGAGTGTGCGCATGGTGCAGGTCTTGTCGAGGCTGCCCCGGCCGCTCAGAAGCGGGCAGCGATCGAATACTTCCGCGATCCAGTCGACAAACGCCCGCACCTTCGACGACAGATGCCGGCTATGCGGATAGACCACCGAAATGGGCATCGGCAGCGGCCTCAGGTCGGGCAACACTTCAACCAGCTGGCCCGAGTGAAGATGCGGCAGCGCCATGAAAACCGGCGGCTGGATCAAGCCGAAACCCTCGACGCCGCACGTTACGTAGGCATCCGCATCGTTCACCGAGACGAGGCCCTTCATCTTCACCTCGATTTCCTTGTCGTCGACCTTGAACACCCAGTCGAGGACACGGCCGGTACGGCTCGAGAAATAATTCACGGCCCGGTGATTCTCGAGGTCTTCGATCGTCTTCGGGGTGCCGTGTCGCTTCAGATACTCCGGCGACGCGCACGACACGGCCTCGAACAATCCGATGCGTCGCGCGACCAGCGACGAATCCTGCAGCGCGCCAACCCGCACCACGCAGTCGACCCCTTCCTGCAGCAGGTCGACCGGCCGGTCAGTCAAGCCGAGTTGCAGATCGATATCCGGATAGCGCGTGTGGAATTCGCACAGGGACGGAATGACGATCAGCCGTCCGATCGAGCCGGGCATGTCGATGCGCAGCTTGCCGTGCGGCTTCCGGTTGCCGAGCTGGAAGCTGGCCTCCGTTTCCTCGACATCCGCGAGGATGCGCACGCAGCGCTCGTAATACGCCGCGCCGTCGGGTGTGAGCGACAGACGCCGCGTCGTGCGGTGCATGAGCCGCACGCCGAGAAACGCTTCGAGATTCTGGATGATCGTGGTGACGGACGCCCGCGGCATGTCGAGCGTTTCCGCCGCGCGCGTGAAGCTGTTGGTATCGACAACCCGTGTGAACACCTGCATGGCCTGAAGCCGATCCATGGCAAACCTCCGGATAGGGGCTGGCGCTGCTGGACTGGAATCGCTCAGGCGAATAAGCCAATCGATTGTTCAGGGGCGCCGAATTGTGTTGCCGGATTATAGGCATTTATTTGTGAGTCTGCCGAACCCACAATTCGCACCATTCGAGTTCTACGCGCATTGCGCTGGCCCCTATGGATGCTTTCAAGCCGTCATACCCCTTCATCGCCTCCGATGGCGCGCCAGCACAGGCTGTGACGACGCTTGCCGTGTCGGATGTGGAGATCGAAGGATACGCGCAGGACATCACGCTGCGCCTCTATCGACGGCCGAATAAAACCGCACTGCCGGTACTGCTTTATTTCCACGGCGGCGGTTTCGTGCGCGGTTCGGTCGACGAAGCCGATCCGGCCGCGCGTTATTTCGCAGAACACTTACCGGCGCTCGTGGTGTCGGTGGGCTATTCGCTCGCGCCGCAGTTTCCGTTTCCGGCCGCGCCGGAAGACGCGCATCGGGCCGCGCTCTGGGTTCAGACGCGGGCGCGGGCCTTCGGTGGCAACACGAAGCGGATCGGTGTCGCCGGCCATGATGCGGGCGGCCAGCTCGCGAACTGTCTGGCGTTCATCGCCCGCGATCGCGCCGACGTGCGGATCGACGCGCAGGCGCTCTTCGGCCCGATGCTCGACCCAAGCCTGACAAGGCTCGGCGACGAGAAACGTCTTGGCTCGGACATTACTGCAAGCGAGTGCGCGGCCTGCTATCGCGCGTACCTGCCAAAGGCGTCGCAACGGATACACCCGTACGCCGCACCGCTGGAATCGGCGCGGCTCGCGGGCCTGCCGGCGACGCTCATCATCACCGCGCAAAACGATGTGCTGCACGTCGAGGCGGAGAAATATGCCAGCAGCCTGATCGATGCCGGCGTGCCGACGCAGGTCGTCCGCTATCCGAGCGTGTCGCACGCGGCGCTCGCGGGACACACGGCGGCGCTGGAGGAGGCTGTTCGGTTTTTCCAGTCCCGCTTTGCCGCACGCCCTCAACGCTAGTCGACTTCAAAAACTAACTTTAACCAACGAATCCGGGAGTCTGTCATGTCCATGTTTCCTCTTTCTCGTTCACGTCTAACTATCGCGGTGGTCACCGTCATCGTGGTTGCCGGGCTGGGTACGCTCGGCGCGATCCGGGTGGATGCACGTGCGCCGGCGCAGTCGGCGCCGACCGTCGTGCCTGAGGTCGATGTCGCGACCGTCATCGAAAAAACGATCACCGACTGGCAGACCTATTCGGGCCGGCTTGAAGCGGTGGAGAAGGTCGACATCCGTCCGCAGGTGTCAGGCACGATCGTGTCGGTCAACTTCAAGGACGGCGCGCTGGTAAAGAAGGGCGATACGCTGTTCGAGATCGACCCGCGCCCGTATGCGGCGGAAGTCGACCGCGCCGACGCGCAACTGGCGGCCGCGCAGGCGCGGATGGGCTACACGCAAAGCGACTGGGAGCGCGCGCAACGCCTGATCGGCGATAACGCCATCGCCAGGCGCGACTACGACGAGAAGCAGAACGCCGCCCGCGAAGCGAGCGCCAACCAGAAGGCCGCGCAGGCGGCGCTGGAAACCGCGAAGATCAATCTCGGCTACACGAAGATCGTGGCGCCCGTGTCGGGCCGCGTATCGCGCGCGGAATTCACGGTGGGCAACGTGGTGTCGGCGGGCGCGAGTGCGGCGCCATTGACGACCCTCGTGTCCGTGTCGCCGATCTACGCATCGTTCGATGCCGATGAACAGACGTATCTCCAGTACATCAGCCGCGCCAAGGATGGCCACAAGGTGCCGGTCGACCTCGGCCTTGCCAACGAAAGCGGCTATTCGCGCAGCGGCTGGATCGACTCGGTGGACAACCGGCTCGACACGTCGTCGGGCACGATCCGCGTGCGGGCGCGCTTCGACAACGAGGACGGCGCGCTCGTACCGGGCCTCTATGCGCGCATCAAGGTCGGCGGCAGCGGGCCGCATCCGGCGCTTCTGATCGATGACGCGGCTATCGGCACGGACCAGGACAAGAAGTTCGTGTTTGTCGTCGACAAGGACAACCATGTCGCTTATCGCGAAGTGCAGGTCGGTGGTCAACAGGGCAATCTGCGCGTCGTCGTGGACGGCCTGAAACCAGGCGATCGCATTGTCGTCAACGGTACGCAGCGTGTGCGACCCGGTGCGGAAGTCCGCGCGCACATGGTGCCGATGACCGGCGACAGCGACCCAAACGGTGCACCGCTCGCCCAGACGCAGACGCCGGCGCGCGCGAAAGCAGCGAAGAGTTCGTGAACCCCGTCATGCAGACGAAGCTCCGCGCACTTGACGTCTTCGCTCCGCGCAAGCGCTCACATCTCAAGAGCCTCCAATGAACATATCCAAGTTTTTCATCGACCGGCCCATCTTCGCGGGTGTGCTATCGGTCCTGATCCTGCTGGCGGGCGTGATCTCGCTCTTCCAGCTGCCGATCTCGGAATACCCCGAAGTCGTACCGCCATCGGTCGTCGTGCACGCGCAGTATCCGGGCGCGAATCCGAAGGTGATCGCGGAAGCGGTGGCTTCGCCGCTCGAAGAGCAGATCAACGGCGTCGAAAACATGCTGTACATGCAGTCGCAGGCCAATAGCGACGGCAATCTGACGCTGACGGTCACCTTCAAGCTCGGCACCAACCCCGACCTCGCGACGCAACTGGTGCAGAACCGCGTGAACCAGGCGCTGCCGCGCCTGCCGGAAGACGTGCAGCGCCTTGGCGTGACAACGATCAAGAGTTCGCCGACGCTGACGATGGTGGTCCACCTGATCTCGCCGAACAACCAGTACGACATGACGTACCTGCGCAACTACGCGCTCCTGAACGTGAAGGACCGTCTCGAGCGGATCCAGGGCGTGGGTCAGGTGCAGCTGTGGGGTGCGGGTGACTATGCGATGCGCGTGTGGCTCGATCCGCAAAAGGTGGCGCAGCGCAACCTGACCGCGACCGAGGTCGTCAACGCGATTCGCGAGCAGAACATCCAGGTTGCGGCCGGCCAGATCGGCGCCTCGCCTTCCGTGCCGGGTACGCCGCTGCAACTGTCGGTGAATGCGCGCGGGCGTCTCACGACGGAAAGCGAATTCGGCGACATCATCGTCAAGACCGCGCCGGATGGCGGCGTCACGTACCTGCGCGACCTTGGACGCATCGAGCTTGCCGCTTCCGAATACGGTCTGCGTTCGCTGCTCGACAACAAGCCGGCGGTCGCGCTCGCGATCAACCAGGCGCCGGGGGCGAACTCGCTCGCGATCTCGGACGAAGTCCGCAAGCAGATGAAGGAACTGCATGAGGACATGCCGGCGGGCGTCGACTACAAGATCGTCTATGACCCGACGCAGTTCGTGCGCTCGAGTATCGAGGCAGTGGTGCACACATTGCTCGAAGCGATCGCGCTCGTCGTGATCGTGGTGATCGTGTTCCTGCAGACGTGGCGTGCGTCGATCATTCCGTTGATCGCGGTGCCGGTGTCGATCGTCGGGACGTTCTCGCTGCTGCTCGCGTTCGGTTTCTCGATCAACGCGCTATCGCTGTTCGGAATGGTGCTGGCGATCGGGATCGTGGTCGACGACGCCATTGTGGTCGTCGAAAACGTCGAGCGGAACATCGAAAGCGGGCTCAGTGCGCGAGATGCGACCTACAAGGCGATGCAGGAGGTGAGCGGGCCGATCATCGCAATTGCGCTGACGCTGGTCGCCGTGTTCGTGCCGCTCGCGTTCATGAGCGGTCTCACGGGCCAGTTCTACAAACAGTTCGCGATGACCATCGCGATCTCGACGGTGATTTCGGCATTCAACTCGCTGACGCTTTCGCCTGCCCTGTCGGCGATGCTGTTGCGCGGCCATGGCGAGAAGGAAGACTGGTTGACGCGTGTGATGAATCGCGTGCTCGGCCCCTTCTTCAGGGGCTTCAACAAGGTGTTCCATCGCGGTTCTGAAGCTTATGGCCGCGGTGTGAAGGGCGTGCTGGGCCGCAAGGGCGCGATGCTCGCGGTCTATGCGGTGCTGCTCGGCGCGACGGCGTTTGTGTCGCACATCGTGCCTGGCGGCTTCGTGCCCGCGCAGGACAAGGAGTATCTGATCGCGTTTGCCCAGTTGCCGAACGGCGCGTCGCTCGATCGCACCGAAAAGGTGATTCGCGATATGAGCGACATCGCGCTGAAGCAGCCAGGTGTCGAGAGCGCGGTTGCGTTCCCGGGTCTGTCGGTGAACGGCTTCACGAACAGTTCGAGCGCGGGCATCGTGTTCGTCACGCTCAAGCCGTTCCCTGAGCGCGGCAGCAAGGCACTCTCCGCAGGCGCTATCGCGGGGGCGTTGAACCAGAAGTACGGCGCCATCAAGGACTCGTTCGTCGCCGTGTTCCCGCCGCCGCCGGTGTTGGGCCTCGGCACGCTCGGCGGGTTCAAGCTCCAGCTCGAGGACCACGGCGCGCTCGGCTACGCGGAACTGAACAAGGCAACCGAAGCGTTCATCAAACGCGCCTCGGCCGCGCCTGAACTCGGCCCGACGTTCTCGAGCTACCAGATCAACGTGCCGCAACTGAACGTCGACCTGGACCGCGTGAAGGCGAAACAGCTCGGCGTGCCAGTGACGGATGTGTTCGACACGATGCAGATCTATCTCGGCTCGCAGTACGTGAACGACTTCAACCGCTTTGGCCGCGTGTATCAGGTGCGGGTGCAGGCTGACGCGCCGTTCCGTCAACGCGCGGACGACATCATGCAACTGAAGACGCGCAATGCCGCCGGTGAAATGGTGCCGCTGTCGTCGCTCGTCACGGTCACGCCGACGTTTGGCCCGGAAATGGTGGTGCGCTACAACGGCTACACGGCGGCCGACATCAACGGCGGTCCGGCACCGGGCTACTCGTCGGGTCAGGCGCAGGCCGCGGCCGAACGTATCGCGGCGGAAACCTTGCCGCGCGGCGTCAAGTTCGAATGGACCGACCTCACGTACCAGCAGATCCTCGCGGGCAACGCCGGCATGTGGGTGTTCCCGATCAGCGTGCTGCTCGTGTTCCTCGTGCTGGCCGCGCTGTATGAAAGCCTGACGCTGCCGCTGGCGGTGATCCTGATCGTGCCGATGAGCGTGTTGTCCGCGCTGACCGGCGTGTGGCTTACGCAGGGCGACAACAACATCTTCACGCAGATCGGCCTGATGGTGCTGGTGGGGCTCGCCTCGAAGAACGCGATCCTGATCGTCGAGTTCGCCCGTGAACTGGAACACGATGGCCACACGCCCCTGTCCGCCGCGATCGAGGCAAGCCGCATGCGGCTGCGTCCGATCCTGATGACGTCGATCGCTTTCATCATGGGTGTGGTGCCGCTGGTGCTGTCGTCGGGTGCCGGTTCGGAAATGCGTCACGCCATGGGCATCGCGGTGTTCTTCGGGATGCTGGGCGTCACGCTGTTCGGCCTGATGTTGACGCCGGTCTTCTACGTCGTGCTGCGCACGCTGGCAGGCGGCACGATACATGTGGCACAAAAAGACGCGCCGCATTACACCGGCGCTGGCATGCCGGCGACGGACGCCTGAGGGAGAAAAAGAAATGAAACGGTTTGAATCCATGCGCGGGTGGGGCCGCGCGGCAGCGAGCGGGCTGTTGCTGATGTTGCTGGCGGCCTGCTCGGTCGAGCCGACCTACAAACGTCCCGATGCACCTGTACCGACGGCGTTCAAGGAAGCGCCGGTCATCGACGCGAAGGATGCCGGGACGTGGATGCCAGCGCAGCCCGCCGACGACGCGCACCGCGGCGAATGGTGGACGGTGTTCGGCGACGCGACGCTCAACGATCTGGAGAAGCAGGCTGCGGCGGCGAACCAGGACCTGAAGGCGGCAGCGGCGCGCGTGCAGCAGTCGCGCGCGTTGCAGCAGGCTGCGAGGGCGGCGTGGTTCCCGTCGCTCGATGCAGGTTTTGGGCCGACCCGGGAGGGGCTGTCGTCCGCTTCGCAGTTCCAGCCGCAGGGCAGCGGACCGGTAACGACGACGCTGTGGCGCGCCCAGGGCACGGTGTCGTACGAGGCAGATCTGTTCGGTCGCGTCAGTTCGAACGTCAATGCGGCACGTGCCGATGCGCAGCAGAGCGAGGCGCTGTTCCTCTCGGTGCAGCTTGCCTTGCAGGCGGATGTGGCGCAGAACTACTTCCAGCTGCGCGAGCTCGACACGGATCAGGATCTGTACCGTCGCACGGTGGCGTTGCGCGAGGATACGCTGAAGCTCGTCGAGCAGCGCTTCAAGGAAGGCGATATCAGCGAACTCGACGTATCGCGGTCGAAGAACGAACTGGCGAGCGCCCGTGCCGATGCAGTGGGCGTTGCGCGTCAGCGGGCGGCGTCCGAGCACAGCCTTGCGATTCTGCTCGGCAAGGCGCCGGCGGACTTCTCGTTTCCCGAAACGCCGCTGGCGCTCGTGACGGCGCGTGTGCCTGCCGGATTGCCGTCCGCGCTGCTCGAACGCCGGCCCGATATCGCGGCAGCCGAGCGGGGGATGGCGGCGGCGAATGCACGCGTCGGTCTCGCGAAGTCGGCGTTCTTCCCGCAACTCGATATCACCGGCGCGTTCGGGTTTGAGTCGGCGACGCTTGGCGACCTCTTCAAGTGGTCGAGCCGCGCGTTCCTGCTCGGCCCGTTTGCAGGCACGGCGCTGACCCTGCCGATTTTCGACGGCGGCCGTCGTCAGGCCGGGCTCGATCAGGCGCGCGCGAAGTATGACGAAGATGTCGCGCAGTATCGTCAGCAGGTGCTCGTGGCGTTCCGCGAAGTCGAGGACAATCTGGCCGACCTGCGGCTGCTCGACGACCAGATGCGTGAGCAGAACGATGCGGTGAACGCATCGGAGCGCGCGGCGCATCTGTCGCGCACGCAGTATCAGGAAGGGCAGGTGAGCTATCTCGACGTGATCGACGGCGAGCGGCAGGTGCTGCTGTCGCAACTGCAGGCGAGCCATCTTGCGGGCACGCAGGCGGTGTCGACGGTCAATCTGATTCGCGCGCTCGGCGGCGGTTGGGGCGACGTGAAGCCCGACGCGAACTCCGACGTGGCGGCAAACGGTACGCAGCAGGTCGCGAAGCAATAGGCCTGGCCTCGCGTTACGCGGTAAAGCGGCAGGCTGGACGGATCGTCCAGCCTGCCGCCGTTTCAATGCATTGAAAGGCAGCAGTCGCTTTGCCGGCCGTCGTTCGCACGGCCCGAACCCCTCTCACATATCGCGTTTGGCGATTTCCTTTCGAAAATCGCTTCGTAGACCCCGCGTTATCGCGCCTCTATCATCGCTTGCACTTCAATTGGAGAGAGGCGATGACGTGTCCGAATTTCTGATCGGGCGCAATCGGGCTTTGCCGGCGAAGCCCGCCGGGATCCCGAACCTCGCGAACGCGGAGACGGCATGAACGACCCACGTACGCCGGCAGGACTGGCGGCATCTGAACCGAATCCCGTAGAGGAGCTCGGCGGCTTGCTCGACGCCTTACAGGCGACGGCGGCACAGCGCGACCGCGAAGGCGGCCATGCCGCACGGGAAAAGCAGTGGATCGCCGATGCGGGTCTGCTCACGCTCGCCGTGCCGAAGGAATTCGGCGGTGCCGGTGCGCGCTGGGTGCAGATTTACGAAACGATCCGTGCGATTGCACGGGTCGATAGCGCGCTCGCCCATCTGCTTGGATTCCAGTGCCTTCAGGTGGTCAGCGTCAACGTGTGGGGCAACGATGCGCAGCGCGCGCAGTATCTCAAGGGCACCGTGGAGTCGAACTGGTGGTGGGGCAACGCCGTCAACCCGCTCGACACGCGTCTCGTTGCAACGGCAACCAGTGACGGCGGCTACCGGCTCGACGGCAGGAAGGGCTTCTGTTCCGGCACGCGCGGCTCGCAGATGATGACCGTGTCCGGGCACGATCCCGCTACCGGCAAACCGGTTTTCGCGGTGGTGCCGACAGCGCGTGCGGGGATCACGGTCGAGGAAGACTGGAATCCGATCGGGCAGCGCCAGACCGATAGCGGCAGCGTGTCGTTCGACAACGTCCGTGTCGAACCTGAAGAAGTGCTGCACCGTTCTGAATTTCCACCGACGCCGCACGCGACATTGCGCACGCTCGTGTCACAACTTGTACTGACGCATCTCTTCGTCGGCATCGCGGAGGGTGCGCTGGAAGAGGCGCGCCGCTATGTGACGCAGCATGTGCGCCCGTGGATCAGCTCAGGCGTCGACGCGGCCACCGATGACCCGTATCTGGTTCAGCGTTTCGGCGAAATGCGCCTGAAGACGGTCAGTGCGGAGGCGCTCGCCACGCGCGCTGCGCAGGCCCTCGACGAAGCCTGGCAAAAGGGCGCTGCGCTCAGCGCCGAAGAGCGTGCGCAGGTCGCGCTCGCGACGTCCGAGGCGAAAATCCTCGCGCACCGCGCCGCGCTCGATGTCAGCGAGAACCTGTTCGACGCCTGCGGCGCGCGGGCCACGCACGCGCCGCTTGCGCTCGACCGCTTCTGGCGCAATGCGCGCGTCCACACGCTGCACGATCCGCTCGACTACCGCGTGCGCGACGTCGGCCGGTACGCGCTCAACGGGACATTGCCAGACGTTTCTTTGTACACTTGAGGTCGCCTGCAACGCCAGCTGGCAGGCGTTCCATCCCCCTCGAGAGACGACCGGCTTGCCATTCAAACTACCCACCACCGCTACCGCGCCGTTCTGCCCGTCCGAGGTCAAGGGCTCGGTGTTCGTACCGCAAGGCGCGCCCTTCTGGAAGAAGATCCTTCAGTTCGCGGGCCCGGGCCTGCTGATTTCGATCGGCTACATGGACCCGGGCAACTGGGCGACCGACATCGAGGCCGGCTCCCGCTACGGTTACAACCTGCTGTTCGTGGTGATGCTGTCGAGCCTCGCGGCCATGGTGCTGCAGTGCCTGTGCATGCGGCTTGGCATCGTGACAGGGCAGGATCTGGCGATGCTGTCGCGCGCGCGTTATTCGCCCAACGTCGCGCGGGTGCAATGGGTTCTGGCGGAGATATCGATTGTCGCGTGCGATCTCGCTGAAGTACTGGGCGGTGCGCTGGCGTTTCACCTGCTGCTGGGTTGCTCGCTGACCACCGGCGTGATCCTGACGGCGTTCGATACGCTGATCGTGCTCGGTTTGCAGGGCAAGAATTTCCGCTCCCTCGAAGCCATCATTCTCGGCCTGATCGCCACGATCGGCCTTGGCTATATCGTCCAGCTCATTCTCGTGAAGCCGCACTGGCCGGCGGTCGCGCAGGGGCTCATACCGTCCTGGCACGCGGTCAGCGAGCGTGAACCGCTGTATCTGGCGATCGGCATTCTCGGCGCCACCGTCATGCCACACAACCTGTATCTGCATTCGTCGATTGTCCAGACGCGCGTGGTGAAGCGCGGCAAGCCGAGCATCGCGTCGGCGATCGGGCTGTCGCGGATCGATACGATCGTTTCGCTGCTGCTCGCAATGCTGATCAACGCGGCGATCCTGATTCTGGCCGCCGCGGCGTTCAATGCGACCGGCCACAATCAGGTCACCGAGATCGAGGACGCCTACAAGCTGCTCACGCCGATTCTCGGTGGTGGCCTCGCCGCGGTGCTGTTTGCCGTCACGCTGCTGGCGTCGGGGCAGAGTTCGACGTTCACCGGCACCGTGGCGGGGCAGGTCATCATGGAAGGCTTCCTGAACCTGAAGATTCCCTGCTGGCAGCGCCGCTTCATCACGCGCGCGCTGGCGCTGATTCCTGCATTGATCGGCGTGTCGATGTTGGGCAACGGTGCGGTGGGCACGCTGCTGGTGGCAAGCCAGGTGGCGCTGAGCCTGCAACTGCCGTTCGCGCTCTATCCGCTGATCCGTATGACGAACGATCGCAACCTGATGGGCGACTTCACCAACCGGCTGCCGACA
The DNA here is from genome assembly GCF_050435685.1 of Paraburkholderia sp. GAS448. Classification (NCBI taxonomy): domain Bacteria; kingdom Pseudomonadati; phylum Pseudomonadota; class Betaproteobacteria; order Burkholderiales; family Burkholderiaceae; genus Paraburkholderia; species Paraburkholderia sp. GAS448. Next base: position 226,653 of record NZ_JBNDKT010000004.1, on the reverse strand, counting down.
AGACTGCTCGCCTGGACGCTCTTCGGCGTGATCAGCGCGGCGAACCTGTGGCTCGTGGCGCAGACGATCGGATTGTTGAGTTAATTTTGGGGAGAGGCGGACACGTCCCGTTCGGAACGTCTGGAGGGCAAGCCGGCGAGTCGCGCCGGCTCATGTGACAAACGCAGGTGACAAACTGAAGTGACTGAAGTGACTGAAGTAACAACCGCGGGTGTTGCTTCGGACGATGAAGCTCAAGCCGCTTCGGCGACCTGCAGTGCTTCCTGCTTCGCGGCGGCCGCGGCCTTCTTCGTCTTGCCAGCGCGAGACGGCGGCTGGCAGGCGCCACACACGACGTTGTGCTGCAGATCGTGCCGGTGCGCCACGAACTTGCCGCTGCAACGGCAGCAAGGCGTGAGCTGCAGGATGTCGGCGTCGAAGAAACGCACGAGGGTCCAGGCGCGCGTCAGATCCAGTACCGGGTCCGTATCGCTGTGCTGGCAATGCTCCAGATACAGGCGATAACCCTTCGTCAGCGCATCCAGATGCGAGCAGCGCGCTTCCTTCTTCAGGAACAGATAGGTGTTATAGAACAGTGAAGCGTGAATGTTCGCGAGCCAGGTCATGTACCAGTCGGCCGAGAAGGGCAGCATGCCCTTCGGCGGCGATACGCCCTTGACCTCGCGATACAGGCGGATCATGCGGTCGCGCGAAAGCGTCAGTTCACTTTCGAGCACCTGCATGCGCGCGCCGAGTTCGATCAGCGCGATGGCGCGGAATACTTCCTGGGCGTCTTCCGTCAGGCTTCGCTTGAGCATCGCTGTCACCTTTTATGCGAACTGCTCTGCGGGCTGTCCTGCGAGCAGGATAGCCGCGTGGGTCGGCGCTACTTCCGCGTGTTTCGCGGTTTGCGTCAACGCCGACAGCATCGTGTGGTCGTTGAAACGGAAGAAGCACAAAAGCTGATCGGAAGCGGCCAGCTTGACGATCTGCGCGAGCGACAGCCCGGCAAGCAGATCGGCCAGTTCCGACGACAGTCCCAACCGGAACATCCCGACTGGCTTGTCCTCGCGCAACATACGTTGCGCAAGCATGATGTAAGACAAATTAATCTCGCGGATTGAATCCAGCGTCTCGCTGCTGCGGTCCATTTTTCAGTTTTCCGAAGCCCCGATCTATCTATATGCCGGCTTTTTGCCGTTATCTTTTTTGCCCCCGCCGGACACTGAAGATCTCCGGCGTCATCGAATCTTTGATACAAGGTGTTACATCTCGTAACACCTTGGAGCGAATTGTATGAACACAGATTGCGGAAAGCAATCCCTTTCTTAAAAAAATATCTCAAAAAACCACACTCATTTTCGGTAATTTTTTCATCCGATTGAAACAGTCGAAGTTTAGGCTTTTTGTTGGTGGGAAGAATTCCGTTGGATGGTCGCAAAGCCTTACCAGGCGGAGTATTAGGGTAATCCATGGAAAGCGTGAGAGAAATTCGGGCGGGAACAGAGAAGACAGAGAACAGAATAGAACTGAAAGATAAGCTGAAGTGACTTTCGGTAAAAAATACGGGTTCTGTTGGCAGGTTCCGCTGATGTAATTTGTTACGCATGCTTTTTGTCAGATGTTACAAACCAGGGGGTGTTTGTAACGACTGGAAACTGGACGAGCGCGAGCGCTCCATGTTCAGGCCGGCGGCGGTTATCGATCGAGACGCGATATCGATAGCCGCGCACGTTACGGCAAACGCCTCGACTTCACTGCGCGTCGTGGAAAATCACCCCCAACGTGTACCGATGGCCGGAACGTAGCCGGCTCACGCCGTGACGCAGCTTGACGCGATAAGGTCCGCGCGTGCCCTGCACAGGGCGATCGTTCACTGCAAAAATAACCGCATCGCCTTTGCCCAGAGGGACGACCTCGGCGCGCGACTGCATGCGCGGACGCTGTTCGGTCAACACGAACTCGCCGCCTGTGAAATCCTCACCCGGCGCTGACAGCAGGATCGCGATCTGGAGCGGAAACACGTGCTCGCCGTAAAGATCCTGATGCAGACAGTTGTAGTCGTCCTTGCCGTACTGGAGGATCAACGGAGTCGGACGTAGCTGGCCGGCTTCGTGGCAGCGGCGCAGGAAGGCGTCGTGCGCCGCTGGATAGCGCACGTCGATGTGCATGGCCGCGTTCCAGCGGTTCGCCACCGGCGCCAGATGCGGATAGAGCGCCGTACGCAGGCCGCCGACGATATCCAGAAGCGGATACGCGTAGTACCTGTATTCGCCACGTCCGAAGCCGTGGCGCGCCATGACGACGCGGCTGCGATAGAACTCGTCGCGGGAATAGAGGGCGGTCAGCGCATCGCATTCGGCTGATGCAAGGAGGTGCGCGATGGTGGCGCAACCGTGGCCATCCAGTTCTTCCTCGACACGCACCCAGTCGATCGCATCGACACGCTGCGCAACGGATCCCGCCGTGGCGACCGGATACGTTTCGCGGGTTGCGTGGTGCGCACGCGGTGTGGCGCTTCGTGTAGCGATGGCTGCCAGCGGCTCGAGGTCGCTCGCGGGCTCAAACAGCGCCGTCTGATTCATTTTGTGCTCCAGTGAGGGTAACCGATGAGGTTCAGTCTACGGAGTCGCGGGGCGCTCGACACTCCATGTCTTGCGGTTCAATCCGGTGTGCTGCACTTCACAGATGACGCGCCATGTAGTCGGCGTCGTACAGGACGCCATCGATGCACATCGCCCCGATTTCCCGCCCATACGTGCGGAAGCCGAATGATTCGTATAGCCGCCGCGCGGCCTCGTTCGTACTCGCCACGACAAGCTGGATCTGCTGCAGGCCTTCCATCCGCTGGGCCCGCACGAACAGTTCGGCGAGCAGTGCGCGTCCGACGCCGCGTCCCGAGGCCTGCGGTGAGACGTACATGCCGCCTGGCGATGCCTTGTGGCGCTCCTTGATCCGTTGTGCGCGAAAAAGTCCGACAATGCCGACGAGCGGACCGCCTGCTCCGGCGAATGCCCCCAGCAGAAAGTCGCCTTCGTCGGTACGCGTGCCCTGCAACGTCGCGTCGTGCAGCGACGGCCCCCGTTGCAGGGCTTCGTCGTAACTCACTGCAAACGCTTCGGGATGCGCTTTCAGGCCTTGCAGACGAAGCGTGAAATACGCGTCGCGGTCGTCAGGGCCGAGTTGCCTGACGAGGATGTCGTTGCCCTGATCAGCCACCGTTGTCCCCATGCCGGTTGTTTCCCTGCATGGTAGCCGATGGTGCTGGCCTATCTTCCGCCGTCCTGTTTGAGAACCGTCGGCGCCTGAGTTTCCGCATGCGCCCGCAGTGCGGCGGCAGTCTGTGGATCGGCGGGAAAAAACGCCTCGATCGCGAGTTCGGACAACGTCACATCGACAGGCGTGCCGAACACCGTCGTCGTGCTGTAGAACGACAGTACGCCAAGCGGCGTGCGCAGCCGCAGCGGAACGGCGATCTGGCCAGCGTCGGACGTGCGGTGGTCGTCCGCGGCGAGCGCCCCTGGCGGTGACGGGTAGGCGGCCAGTTCGTCGCGCAGGGCGGCAAGCGTCTCATCGGCGCTCACATCGACCTGGCGTTGCAGGCGCGCCAGCACGTGGGTACGCCACGCATGCCAGTTGACGATCGACGATGCGAGGCCGTCAGGATGCAGGCTCAATCGCAGCGCGTTGACCGGCGCTTCGAGCAACGCGGGGCTCGCGTTGGCGACGAGCGGCGCGAGCGCGCGGTTGGTCGCGACGATCGTCCAGTGGCGGTCGATCGCGAGCGCCGGGTACGGCTCGTGCCCCTTCAGCACGAGATCGACGGCTTCGCGCGCGGCCGCCAGTTGCGGGTCGGTCAACGGCCGTTCGCGAAAGAGCGGCGCATAACCGGCGGCGACCAGCAGTGCGTTGCGCGCGCGCAGCGGCACGTCGAGGCGCTCGGCCAGGTGCATCACCATCTCGCGGCTAGGAACCGCACGGCCCGATTCGACGAAGCTCAGATGCCGCGTCGAGATGTCCGCTTCGGCCGCGAGCAGCAACTGGCTCATGCGCCGACGCTGTCGCCATTCGCGCAGCAGTTCGCCGACCGAGCGGCGGTCCGTCGTGCCACCTGACGGAAGGGACGGGGAGTGAGAGAGTGTGTTCATGTTGCCGATGATAGCCAAACGCCGCCCCGATTCCATTACCTCCGACGTAATTGAACCGCCCGGAAACCCCTGTCGTGGCGCGGGGCGTCTGGAATTCGCCTATTATTGGTCTGGAATTCTCACCCGGCGAACTTCACTTCGGTCCATTCAGCGCCGCGCATGTCACGGTACTGCGCAGTCATGCATGCGCGCTTATGTCCAGGAATTGCCTGGGCAAACTCAGGCCCTTCCTGGTCTGCATATAGGCGCGCGGCGAGGCTGCGGAGCTCGTGAAACGTTGGTGCCGTCCTGCCACTTTCCCATGTGATGTTCGATTGCCTGCGAGCGCGCATGAACTGGCGAGTCAGGGAATCCTTGTCGACCGGACTGCCGCGCTCGTGTTTCCAGGTATTTCGTGCATGATGAAGCATGGATTTCGACACAACTGAATCGCGGCAGCGCTTCACGATGTCGTCGGGGGACAGCCCAATTGCATGGAGCCGCACGTTGACAGGTATGCGCAACTTCACCTGCGTTTTCGCCTGGATCAAACATCCCGCCGCCGATGAGCCACAGAATGCGGCGTTGGAACCGGGATATGGGTAGCCTGTCGAGTCTTGCGCCGGCCCGTACTGTGCTTTGCATGTGACGTCTCCGATGTAGTTTTCAGGGCAGTTGTTGTTCGTTTAGGCCTCGGTCAAGAAGCGGGATCTTCCGTCGCGGATCTGTCGAGTACCGCTGCTTGCGCCGCCAGGATGTGGCATCGCGTAATGGCCTCGGCACAAGCGGCATTCCGTTGCTCAAGCGCACGAACGATCTCGAAATGCTGGCTTGCGCTCCGACTGCGGTCCGCGTCGCTATAGGCGTCGAATGTCCATTTGATCAAGGGCGTCTCCTTCATGGACTTTAACGACTGGTCCAGACGAGCGTTGCCGGCGGCGGCGGTAACGATCGCGTGGAATTCATCGTTGGCGGAGAACCAGCGTTCGGTTGATTCCGGCGTCGATGGCCGGTGCGTGATGTCGGCCATCTGTTGTGCGAGCACATGAAGACGTTCGACGTCCGTTACGCCAATCCTGGCCGCCGCGTTTCCGGCTAGATAGGGCTCGATCAAGAGCCGAGCCTCGAAGATTTCACGCGCGTCTTGCATGGACCACGCTTCTAGTTCCGGCTTCAAGCTCGACGTGCGGGGCGATTGGGACGTCCGAGGAAGAACGAAGCGCAGGCGCTCATGAACGACATGGCCGCGAGGAATGCGGCCACGGCGTAGCCGCTATGAAAGGTCTCATAGAGCCACAGCGAGATCAGCGGGGCGGGCTCGCCGGCTATGATCGAAGCGCCCTGATAGCCCAGCGACGCGCCGGTATACCGGATGTGCGCCGGGAAGCATTCGGCAATGTAGGCCGCCTCGCTGCCGTAGATGGCGGCGTGGATGATCATTAGCACCACCATGGCGACGACAACGACCGCGTGTGCTCGCGTATCAAGCATGGCGAAATACGGAAACGCGAACAAGGTCATGCAGACGCAGGCGGAAAAGAAGGTCCGGCGCCTGCCGATGCGGTCGGAAACATAGCCGAAGAAAGGCAGAGCGAAGCATGCCACGATCGCGGCGATGAGAACCGCGTTGAGGACGAACTCGCGCCCAAGCCCCAACTCCTGCGACCCGTACAGGACGACGAAAGTCGTGAGCATATAGAACGCCGCCTGTTCGCCAGGGCGAATGAGCGCGCAGAGCAGAATGGTGCGCCACTGGGTACGAAAGGCTTCTGCGATAGGCGTCTTCCTCCGCCCGACGCGGCTGGCAACGGCGCGATTCGCTTCGAGGAATTCGCGCGTTTCGGGCACGCCGAAACGAATCACGAGTCCGATCACGAGCAATACGCCGCTGATCCAGAACGGAATTCGCCAGCCGAAGTCGAGCAGATGGTCGCCCGTGGCGCGCGCGCAGCCGCTCCAGACGAGAACCGACACCACGAGACCGAGCGGCACGCCGATGTGGGGCAGGCTGGCCATGAAGGCGCGCCGCTCGCCGTGATGCGATTCCATGGTAAGCAGCACGGCGCCACCCCATTCGCCACCGACGCCGATCCCCTGCAGGAAGCGAAGCGCGACGAGGAGCCATGGCGCGAGCGCGCCAATCGCACCGTCGGCGGGCAGGCAGCCGACCAGGAACGTGGCGAGGCCCATCAGGAGCAGCGTGGCGATCAGCGTCGACTTGCGGCCGATGCGGTCGCCCATGTGCCCGAATAGCGCGGCGCCCAGCGGGCGCGATAAGAACCCGACGAAGATCGTCGCAAACGAAGCTAGGAGTCCTGACGATGACCCGTGCGCAAAGAACAGCTTCGGGAATACGAATGCCGCTGCGGTGCCGTAGATGAAGAAGTCGTACCACTCGATCGTGGTGCCGATCACGCCCGCAAGCGCCGCGCGCCGCTCGATACGGCGCGCGGAGGTGCGCGTCTCAGCCTCTTCGCCCGACACCGCGCCGGGGACCGCCGCCGTCATGGTGGCTCTGCCTGTCATACCTGTCTCCTTGATGTTTTTGTGAAAGGGTGAACTGCGAGGGACCTACGTCAGAAAGTGGCGTTTGCTTGCATCGAGACGCGTTCCTCGGGTAGCGCGGTCCAGAGTTCAAGGCGTTCGCCCTGGCGCACGCCGTTCAGTGTCAGGGCATTGCCGAGAATGGCGGGCTGAACGCCGCGATAATCGAACGTCGCCAGCGGCTTGCCGGCAATGCGCTGCGCAAGGCCAGCCAGCAGCGTCGCATTCAGCGGACCATGGATGACCAGGTCAGGGTAGCCTTCCACCTCTCGACAGTAATCCTGATCGTAGTGGATGCGGTGCCCGTTGAAGGTGAGCGCGGAATAGCGAAAGAGCGTCGTGGAAGTTGCGAGGAAGGTCTCGCGATGCTCGCCCGGTGCGCGCCGGACTTCCTGGCGCGCCGGGCCGCCCGGCGACACTTCCTTGTAGACGATGTCGTGCTCTTCCGAAACGGCGACTTTTCCGCCGCGTGCGATCTCGTGCTGTACCGTGACGAAGGCGAGTTCGCCCGAGCGACCCTGCTTGTGCTCGATCGCGAGGATCGTCGAGCGTTTTTCGACCGTGGCACCGAGGGGCAATGCGTCGAGAAAGCGGACGCGGCCGCCGGCCCACATCCGGTTCGGTAGCGGCACTGGGGGCAGAAAACCGCCGCGTTGCGGATGGCCGTCGCGGCCGAGGCGCTCGGGCGGCAGGCCCTCAAGAAAATAGAGCCAATGCCACAGCGGTGGCAGCGGTGCGCCTGTGACGAGGTCCTCGGCACCGCGACCGATCGTGGCGGCCATCAGGCGGGCGTGGCGGACATCGAGCACGTCTTCGTCCACGATGGTCTTGCCCACCCATTCGCCCAGTTTGGAAATGTCGGCCTGCCTCATGCGCCTGCCTCCTCGGTTTCGGCCGCGAACTCCTCGCGAATGCGCGCGGTGTGTTCGCCAAGCTTCGGCGCGGGTTTGAAGCGCTGCGCGTCCCAGGGGGCGCGCACGGGCGGTGCGACCATCTGCAACTCCACATCGTCGGCGGCCATCGGCCACGTGCGCAGCGCGGGGTGCGTGGTCATGTCGGCGACCTGACGCAACTGGCCGTAAGCGATGTTGGCGTCGCCGAGCAGCGAGAGTGCTTCATCGAGTGCCTTCGTACGGAATGCGTCGCCTATCAGCACATCCAGCGCTTCGCGGTTTTGCACACGCGCATTGTTGGTCGCGAATCGCACGTCGCTGGCAATCTCGCGATTGCCGAGGAACACCTCGCAGAAGTTGCCCCATTCACGGTCGTTCTGGATGCTGATCACGATGTCACGTCCCTCGCTCGTGCGACACGCCCCGTAGGGTGCGATCGACGGGTGCTTGAGGCCTTGCGGCGCGGGTGCGCCCTTGCCGTAGCGCTCGTGGACGTAGGGCACGGTCATCCAGTCGGCGGCACCGTCGAAGAGCGAGACCGAAACGCCCGAGCCTTGGCCTGTGTGATCGCGCAGCGTGAGCGCGGAGAGCACAGCAATCGTTGCGTTCATGCCGGCGCCGATGTCGCAGATCGAAACGCCGATACGGCCCGGCGCATCGGGCGCGCCGCTAACGCTCACGAGGCCGCTTTCGCATTGCACGAGAAAGTCGTAGGCCTTGAGCTTGCTCGTCTCGCTGCCCGTTCCGTAACCGGTGATGTCGCAGGTGATGAGCTGCGGATGCTGCTCGCGGAGGGTCGAGCTATCGAAGCCTGCTCGCGAGAGCGCGCCGGGTGCGAGGTTCTGCACGAAGATGTCGGCCTCGGCAATGAGGCGACGCAGCAGCGCGGCGTCGTCGGCCAGCTTGAAGTCGAGCACGACCGACTCCTTGCCGCGGTTGGTCCAGAGGAAATAGGAAGAGTTGCCGTTCGCGGCCGCGTCGTAGCCGCGGGCGAAATCTCCCTCGGGGCGCTCGATCTTGATGACGCGTGCGCCCATTTCGGCAAGACGGCACGTGCAAAGGGGGGCCGCGAGCGCTTGCTCGATGGCCACGACCGTGACCCCGGCAAGCGGCAGCGGGTGTTCAGTTGAAGTCTGGCGATTCATGGATCGTCTCCGCAATTTTTGGCTGGTCGCAGTGAGTATTGCGGTTCGGTCCGAATAGATACATCGAGATAATTCAAACGGAGCGTTTGTCAAAACCGAATGCTGGCGGCAGAATCGTCTTTCCTGCGGAGGTGCTGATGCGCTATGAACTGACGGATCTGGAAGTTTTCCTGGCGGTTGCCGAGGAAGGGAGCGTGACGCGCGGCGCGGATCGCTGCCACCTCGCGCCTTCGTCGGTAAGCCTGAGAATCAAGGGCCTGGAAGACGTGGTTGGCGCACCCTTGCTGGTGCGGCTCGCGCGCGGCGTGATGCCGACGCCCGCCGGGCGTATCGTAATGGAGCACGCCCGGCGCTGCATCGCGCAACTGGAGCAGATGAACGCGGATCTGTTGCCGTTTTCGAATGGTCTGGTGGGGCACGTGACGCTGTTCGCCAACAACAATGCGATCAGCTCTTATCTGCCCGACGATCTCGCCTGCTTTTTCTCGCGCTATCCGAACGTGCGGATTTCGCTGGAGGAGCGCCTGAGCCACGACATCGTGGCGGCCGTGGCTTCGGGCCGCGCAGACCTCGGCGTGGTGGCGCTGGAGGCCAACCATCCCGAGTTGGATTTTCATCGGTATCGCGAGGACGAACTCGTGGTGGTCACCGCGCGCGACAGCGATATCGCCGCGAGGGGAGAGATCGGCTTCGGGGAGTGCCTGGAGCGCCCGTTCATCAGCCTCCAGCCAGGTGCGGCACTTCACACGTTCCTGATGAATCACGCGAGCGCGCTGGGCGGGCGCCTGGACGTGCGCGTGCAGGTGTCGAGCTATGGTGCGATCGTGAAACTAGTTGCATCAGGTGCCGGAGTTGGCATCGTCGCGCGCTCGGCCATCGAGAGCGACTCAGGCAGCAACGTCGTGGTGCTCAAGCTCGCGGAACCCTGGGCTCGCCGCGACCTGTGCGTATGCGTATTGCGCAACACACCGGTATTGAATCCGTTTCGGGACCGCTTGCGCGAAGTGCTGACGGACACGGGGGGCGTTGCCGCCTGAGGGCGCTGCGCACCACAAGACTTAGCGTGAGACGACGCTCCAGCACTTGGAGATCACCAACGTGCAGCTCGTGTGGGTCAACTCCGCGTGCACCGGTGCCCTCCAGGCGGCGCAGTGCCGGGCCGCTTGTAAGCTACGGTCAATTGAACAAAAAAGAAGAGTGGTTGAAGGGAGGGAAAGGCTATCTGCGTGTCGCGTCGAGGCACGCGGCACACGTTGGACATGCGTTCGTAAAGCCAGGTATGCTTCTCGCAGGCGAGCCTCGTGGCCCGTCCATTCGAGTCCAGACTCCCTTCCCGGTGTGTTATCCCATGCATTTTGGCCTTGTCGACCTTCAAACCTTCGCTGCCGTCGCCGAAGCTGGCAGCCTTACGCACGGCGCAGCCCGCGTCAACCTCTCGCTCGCGGCGGTCAGTGCGCGTATCCGGCAGATGGAGGAGGCGGTAGGTGTGCCGCTGCTGGAGCGTCGGCCTCACGGCATACGCGTTACGGAGGCGGGGCAGACCTTCCTGCGCCACGCGCGGGCCACCCTCGGCGCGCTACAACGCATGACGGACGACCTCGCACAGTTCTCCCAAGGGATGCGGGGGACCATCCGCATCCTCTCGAACACGAATGCACTTGTCGAGACGCTGCCTGGCCCGCTTAGCCGCTTTCTCTGCGACAACCCCAACATCAACATCGAAATTGAGGAGCGTCCGAGCGATGAGATCATCGCGGCCATTGCGGAAGGAGTGGCCGATATCGGCATCATCGCTTCGCCGCCCGAGGGCGTGGCGCTCACGACGTTTCCCTTTGCCACCGACCGCCTGTGCGCGGTTGTGCCCGCAGTCGACGAACGCTTCGCGCTGCAGCGGGAGATCGCCTTTGCCGATCTTATCGAAGCCGATTTCGTTGGTCACGAACGCGGCTCGTCGATTCAGGTGTTTCTCGAAAATCAGGCGAAGCGGCTGCATCGCACCTTGCGGCACCGCATCCAGCTTGGCAACTTCGCGTCGATTTGCCGCCTGGTCGAAAACGGCGTGGGCGTCGCGATACTCCCTGAGTCGGCGGCGCGGCGGTTTCAACGCTCGATGCGGGTGCGTCTGCTGCGCATCACCGACGCGTGGGCCGTGCGCAAGATCCTGATCTGCGTAAGCGACCTCGAGCGGCTGCCTTCCTCCACCCGGCGGCTCGTCGAACATCTCGCGCACCTTGGCGCCGCCACCGGCTGATAAAAAAGCGCAAGAAGCGCCGGTTTCGGTTCGGGTTGAGTCTGGCTTCGCCAATCAGCGATTGTTCAGGAGCCGATGGGGACAGAGAATGAACCCCGTTGGCAATCGAACTTCTGGAGGTGAAGCAATGAATGCTCGCGACGTCGAGACGAAAACCCGGTCCTGGCTGTTCACGCCTGCGACGCGCCCCGAGCGTTTCGCCAAAGCCGGCCCGGCGGGGGCCGATGTGCTGATCGTGGATCTGGAGGACGCCGTGCGTCCCGAAGAAAAGACCATCGCCCGCCAGCAGCTGGGCAACCTGCTCAGCCAGCCGTTCAGTTCTACTGCCGCGCTCGCGGTGCGCATCAATACGCCGAACTCGCGCAACGGCCTGGATGACCTGGCCGCGATGCTCGACGCGGAATTTCAACCGGCTTTCATCGTGATCCCCAAGGTGGAGGCCGCGCAAACGGTCCTGCAGGTCGAAGCGCTGCTGCGCGAAATCGCGAGCGACGCACGCGTGGTGCCGCTGGTGGAATCGCGCCAGGGCATCGCGGTGCTGCCGGAGGTGCTTGCCGCCGCCTCGCGTGTCGCGGCGGTCATGTTCGGCGCGGGGGACTATGCCGGGGACGTTGGCGTGCAGCCTGCGTCGTTCGCGCTTTCCGTCGCACGCGTGCAGATTTCGGCCGCGTGCGTGGCGAGCGGCATACGCGCCATCGACGCGCCATGCTTCGAGATCGGCAATAGCGCCGCACTCGAGCACGAAATCGGGTTTGCCGCCGCGAACGGGTTCGACGGCAAGGCGGCCATCCATCCTTCCCACATCGGACCCATCAACGCGGCCATGACACCGGACGCCACAAAAATCGACTGGGCGCATCGCGTGATCGAGGCCGCGCGAGAAGGCGCTGCGGTCGTCGACGGCCGCATGGTCGACGAGGCGATCGCACGCGAGGCGCGGCGCGTTCTGTCGCGTGCCTGAGCGTTCGCCGCTTTTTTCAATTTCAACCAGGAGCATGTCATGAGCGAATCCATCGCTGCCTACCGCAAGATCGCGGAGAACCGCTTTCGCGAGGTCTCCGGCCTTTACTACGAAGACTTCGAGATCGGAAACACCTACGAGCATCGCCCGGGCCGGACGATCACGGACGTCGACAACATCTGGACGACCCTGCTCACCATGAACACGCAGCAAGTGCACTTCGACCAGGCCTACGCGAGTCACACCGAGTGGAAGAAGATGCTGGTGGACAGCACCTTCACGCTCGCGCTGCTGACGGGCATGAGCGTTCGCACCGTGAGCGCCAAGGTGGTGGCCAATCTCGGCTGGAACAACGTGCGCGCGACGCATCCGGTCTTTGCGGGCGACACGCTTTATGCGGAATCGACGGTGCTGGAAAAGCGCGAATCGAAAAGCCGTCCCACGCAAGGCATCGTGACGGTTCTCACGCGTGGTATCAATCAGGACGGGAAGCTGGTGATGTCGTTCGAGCGGACGATGCTGATCTACCGGCGCGGACATTCGCCGGAAGCGGAAGCCAACTACTAAGGAGCGTGGCTATGAATAACGAATCCGTCTATTCCTCAAAATTTCGTACACCTGAGGAAGCAGTATCGTCGATTGCAAGCGGTTCGACTGTGGCGCTCGGCATGGCGATGTCCCAGCCGCCTTCGCTGCTGGCTGCGCTGGCGGCGCGTGCGAGTGCGGGCGATGTCGATGCGCTGAAGGTCTATTACTTCCACGCCGAATCGTTTCTCAGCAAGACGCTGCTGCAATACGAACTGATGGGGCGCGTCCAGCCGCACTGCATGTTCCTCGGCGAGCCTGAGCGCAAGCTGATCCGCCAGGGCGCCGAAGACGGCGACCGCAAGGTCGTATTCTTCGTGCCGAACACCTTCAGCCAGTCGCCGCGTCTTTTCAGCGACCATATTGCGGTCGATACGATGCTGGTGATGGTGTCGCCCATGGATAGCAACGGCTATTTCACGTTCGGTACCAACAACGATTACACGAGCGCCGTTGCGCGCTCCGCGCGCCGGCTTGTGGTCGAGGTCAATCCGAACATGCCGCGCGTGTTCGGCGATTCGTTGCTGCACATTTCCGAGGTCGACGCCATTGTCGAATCGGATCATCCGCTGCCGCAATTGCTGCCGAAGCCGGCGAGCGAAAAGGATCATATGGTCGCGGATCTGATCTCAAACCTCATTCCCGACGGCGCCTGCCTGCAGATGGGTATTGGCGCGCTGCCCAATGCGGTGTGCGGCGCGCTGTATGGCCACCGCGAGCTGGGCGTGCATACCGAACTGCTGACGCCTGGGCTCGTGGACCTGATCCGGCGCGGCGTGGTGACGAACCGCAACAAGGCCGTGAATCGCGGCAAGTCGGTCTTTACCTTCGCCATGGGCGATCAAGCGATGTACGACTTCATGAACGACAACCCCTCCATCGAGAGCTACCCGGTGGACTACGTGAACAATCCGGCGGTCATCTCGCAGAACCCGAAGATGATCTCGGTGAATTCGACTGTGGAGATGGACCTGACCGGCGCGTGCAATTCCGAGCATGTGAACGGGCATCAGTACAGCGCGACAGGCGGCCAGCTCGACTTCGTTCGCGGTGCCTACGGGTCGGCAGGCGGCAAGTCGATCATCGCGTTCCATTCCACGGCGAAGGGCGGCGCGCTTTCGAAGATCGTGCCGAAGCTCTCGGGGCCGGTGACCACGCCGCGCACGGACACGCACATCGTCGTGACCGAGTACGGCGTCGCGAATCTCAAGGGGTTGTCGTCGACGGAGCGGGCACGGGCGCTGATCGGGCTCGCGCACCCCGATTTCCGCGCGACGCTCGCGGACGAGGCCAAAGCCCTTCATCTGATCTAATCGCAGGAGCACGATCATGACACGACAAACCATTTCCGATTACCTCACGAACGCGCTTGCTGCCGCGGGTGTCGAGCGCATCTGGGGTGTGACGGGCGACAGCCTCAACGGACTATCGGACAGCTTGCGGAGGTTCGGCAAGATCGAGTGGACCCATACGCGCCACGAAGAGTCGGCAGCCTTTGCCGCGGGCGCCGAGGCGGCGCTGACCGGGAAGCTCGCCGTGTGTGCGGGAAGCTGCGGACCGGGCAATCTGCACCTCATCAACGGGCTGTTCGATTGCCAGCGCAACCACGTGCCCGTGCTGGCCATCGCCGCGCATATTCCTACCTCCGAAATCGGGCTTGGCTACTTTCAGGAGACGCATCCGCAGGAACTCTTTCGCGAATGCAGTCACTTCGTCGAACTGGTGACCAATCCGCAGCAGTTTCCGCGCGTGCTAGACCGTGCCATCCGCACGGCGCTGGAATCGCGCGGCGTGGCCGTCATCGTGCTCCCGGGCGACGTGGCGCTCGAAAGCGCGCCCGACGACAAGCCCGGCGTGCTCTCGGTGGACGCTTCGGTAACGATTCCCGAAGCGGGTCAGCTCGACAGGCTGGCGCAACTACTCAATCGCTCCGAGGCTGTCACGCTGCTTTGCGGCAGCGGCTGCGAGCGCGCGCACGACGAAGTGGTGGCGCTGGCCGACGCTCTCGGCGCGCCGATCGTTCACGCCTTACGCGGCAAGGAACATGTGGAGTGGGACAATCCGTTCGATGTGGGCATGACCGGGTTGATCGGCTTCAGTTCCGGCTATCACGCGATGAAGGCGTGCGATACGCTCGTCATGCTTGGCACTGACTTCCCGTACCGAAACTTCTATCCCTCCGAAGCGAAGGTCGTCCAGATCGACCGCAACGGCGCCGCGCTCGGCCGCCGCGTGCCCCTCGAGCTGGGGCTCGTGGGTGACGTCAAGGCCACGGTGGCCGCGCTCCGGGGCCGCCTCGAGCGCAAGCCGGACCGGCGCTTTCTCGAAGCAGCGCTCAAGCACTATGCCGAAGCGCGGGCCGGTCTCGATGCATTCGCGAGGCCGTCGCCGCCGGGCAGCCCGATCCACCCGCAATATCTCACGAAGCTCATAAGCGATCTGGCGGAAGAGGATGCGGTCTTTAGCGTCGACGTCGGCACGCCGACCCTGTGGGCCGCGCGCTATCTGCGCATGAACGGCAAGCGCAGGCTGCTGGGGTCCTTCAACCATGGTTCGATGGCGAATGCCTTGCCGCAGGCGCTGGGCGCCCAGGCGGCTGCACCGGATCGTCAGGTGGTAGCGCTTTGCGGCGATGGCGGCATTTCGATGCTGATGGGCGATCTGCTCACGGCACGCCAGGAGGCGTTTCCGTTGACGGTCGTCGTGTTCAACAACAGCTCGCTTGGCTTCGTGTCGATGGAAATGAAGGCCGGCGGCTATCTCGACGACGATACGCAGCTCGCTTCGACCGACTACGCCGCTATCGCGCGTGGTGCGGGCATCGAGGCGATACGCGTGGAGGACTCGGAAACGCTGGAAGGCACACTCGCGCATGCGCTTTCGCGGCCATGGCCGGTGCTGGTGGACGTTGTGGTTGCAAAGCACGAAATTGCCTTGCCGCCCAAGATCGAGTGGGCGCATGCGAAGGGCTTCAGCCTGTATATGCTGCGGGCAGTGCTCAATGCGAAGGGCAATGAAGTGGTAGAGTTGGCCACTACGTGGCTGCGCTAGTTGTACCTGCGGTGCGGGAGACGGTCGCAGCGTTGCACTGGTGCGGGGCTCGCTGGATAAGACCCTCTCCCGCGCTGCCCTTAACAAAGGGCCCGAGACCGGCGCCATTAGTGCGCGAAGACTGCCGGGCTTCGTAGCTGACGTTACCCATGTGAGTTGATAAACTCTCGCAAGCCTTACCCATCTCCGCTCTTATGCATATCGAGCAAGCCCAAATACACGATGCGCAGGCAGTCGCTTCTGTTGTGCAAGAGGCCGCTCAATGGCTTGTCGATGGCGGCAGGCCTATGTGGAGTCCTGCGGGGTTCAGCGTCGGGAGCACGCTTTTTGACATTTAGGCCGGGATTTTTGTGGTCGCCCGTGACGGCGGAGAATCATCGGCATCATGCGCTTTGAGCTAGATGATCCGTACTTCTGGCCGGAGATCAAGGCCGGGACTTCCGCGTTTGTGCACAAGCTGACGGTTCGTCGTGCGTGGGCAGGGAAAGGGGTCTCCACTGCGCTGCTCACGTTTGCTCAGGAGCGGACGCGGGACCTCAACCGCCCGTATCTGCGCCTAGACTGTGCTGCGGATAGGCAGCCGTTGCGGGCGGTCTTTGAGAACTTCGGCTTCACGTTGCACAGCATTGTCCACAGGGGATCTCGGTCCTTCGCGCGTTACGAACTTGCGGCTGCGGGCTGACATTGCTGCGTCGAAGCGTCCCCGTAAGCGTTGAACCCCAGTAACGAGGTCAACGTTTGCGCTCCCCCCGCTTGGACGCCCTGCTCACCTGGCGCGAGATGCGGCGGGTATCCAGATCCTTGACGGTGCTGTATGACCGGGTGCTGTATCTGCTCAAGGATACACCCTGCCGCTTCACCCTCTTCCTTAAATAACGGGAAAGGAACAAACCGGAGAAAGATGCGACATCTGTATCTGGCCATGACATCGCACACCGAATGAACAAAGTGTAGAAATCCAGATTAAATTTAGAAAACGTGCGACCCGGCAACTGTTAGCGTCAAACCTGGGAGGGTGTCAGGTATGCCTTGATCGGAGATTGTCTCGAGTCGAATTGCTTGCTTAGAACGCGTCTTAGAGGCCAGCGCTCTTCGGCCAAAGATGTCTTGCAACGGTTAGTCGGACATATAACACCGCGAGTCCACGGAGACTTCGATCGCTATGGCTGCGGCGACTATGCTTGCTGAGCGCGGGTAGTGTCAGGCGCTGGCGCTGCTGCGTACCAGTTGCCACATCCGAAGTAGGGCGCCCAAGAGGAGCCCTACTGCGAACCATAACGCCACATCGTGCATGAGTCTGGTTGCGAGCCCCCCGAACACAGCACCGGCGAAGAAGCTGAATCCTGCCGCTCCAAGCAGCGACGCGTCGTGAAGAGCCGACTTGTCGTATCTTGGGATCAGTCCTTCGAGCAATTTCTTCGCTGCGCGGCGAAGGTTTCCGGTTGTCATCACAGACGTGTACGTAAGATTCTCGATGTGCGTGAAGGACAAGGTCTGCAGCGTAGCGACGAATGTGATACCTGGGATCAGCCAAAGCTCTGAGCGTCCACACACACCGCTAGCCGCTACAGCCAGAAAAAGAATTTCAAGCAAAAGGCAGACAAGTGCGGGGCGCGGAAGCGAGTTCGCGACGGCGTCGAGGCGCAGCAGGTGAACCATAAATACCGCGAATACAAAGGCGACAAGGGGGGGAATGTGCAGCCGCGCCTGGGTCCAGTCACCAGCTGCTATGTGGATGCCGAGGAGTGCCACGTTTCCCGTCATCGTGTTCGCGAATACACCGCCGTGGCCAACGTACGTATACGCGTCGAGAAAGCCTCCGGACAGCGTCAAGAGTACGGCGACGCCGCGGCTTCTACTTGCCGCATCGAGATCCATCGTGTTCGCTCCTGCGCAAAGTACTTCCGCGCATCTTACGAGCCAGAATTAGGGCAAAGGGAAGGCGGACGAGACGGCTCGCAGTGAAAGCAAGGGGACACTCAGCTCTGTTCGTGATGATGTCGTACTCATCGCTCATTGCCCGCGCAATTCCTTCGCGTCCGTTGTTGACCCAATCGACGCTGAAACCGCGTTTCCGCAACTCCACTGCGATGTCGCTCGCGGTAGTTTCATCGTCTTCGATCGTAAGCACTCTTGAAATGCAGCTCTTCCTCAGCCAGCGAAATTCGCCGGTGCAAATGTCCAAAACACCGAATCGGCCCGTACCCTCGTGCGCCCTTAATCGGAGGCGACTGCGCAGTCCCGCTCAGTCTTGCCTGGGTCTCGGGGCGTCACACGTCGAGCGGCACGTGTCCTTCATGTGCGCCGCAATGGCGGATGCCGTGAGCGCACACAGCAGCCCAATGGCGCTGCCGACTGCCACGTTCAGCAGGCGTTCGCCTCCAAAAATCCACGGCTTTCCCGCCAATACAAAGGCTATTGCCGCACAGGCGCACCGGACGCCGAATGCGAGCGTGTACGGACGAATGCAGATGAGCGTCAGCATTGCGGCGAACACAACGAGCACACGCATAAATAACGCATGAGGGACCATCAACCCGACGACCACTCCGAAGGAAACGCCGACAACGGCCCCGGTGAGCCGGCTGCGAAACTTCTGCCGGGCGCTTGCTGCATTTCCGGTAACGACGCTGGCGGCCGACCAGATCATCCACTGACCATGATCGACGTGCCGCCATTCGACGAGTACGGCAGCGCAAGCGACCGCGAGCGCGACGGTGATCATCAGCTCGATATATGCGTTGCGCTCGCTGTTTGGGGAGAGGCGAGTCCACTTTGCGAAATGCGCAAGAGTCGGCTGGCCGGTTTCACGCGAGCGGAAGTGCTCGACTGACGCTAGGAGCAGGATCGGCAACGCGGCTACCAACAGGAACGGCAGGACCTCAACGCTCCGGGTAATAAGCGCCTGCCGCGTGACGCCTTCCCCACTTTCGCAGGCAAGATACAGCGAGGGAATGAACGTGAAGTTGCCGAGCGAGCGCAAGGCACTGCCGCCCGCGGTCACCAGCACGGATCCCATGCCCAGCAGGACTGTGGCTACGACAAAGAGCAGCGGGTGCGCGAGCGACGCCATCAGGATCATGAAGCCCGCGCTGATCGCCAATGCGTGCGCGAATACGCTGAGCGGCGCAAGCTGCGAGTGGTCGAGTGCGATGAGCATCGCGACCGGCACGATAGCAGCGGTAAGCCACTCGGATCTGCCTGATATGACTGCAAGCAGGAGCAGCGGGACGAGCGCAAACATGGCGCGACCCAATCCCCGCCTGTCGAACACGGTTTCGACGCGGCGCAAGAGCGACGAAGCTCCGGTTTGACGTTCGCTGCTCATCGTCGCTCTCCGGCCATGCTGTGCTTGTCCATCGGGCGTCATCAGCCTGCGAGCGCCTCGAGTACGTCGACGGATCGCCGCACGAGACCTAGCCTCGGGAAGATGTAATTGAGCGACGCATGGTGATGCTCGGGCGCGCCGCAGCTCATCGCGTCCTCGACGAGCACCAGCGAGTACCCGTGCTCGTGCGCGGCGCGAGCCGTCGACTCAACGCCGATGTTCGTCGAAATCCCGCCGAGCACAATGGTTTCGATGCCGCGACGCCGCAATTGCAGATCGAGCTCGGTGCCGTAAAAAGCGCTCCATTGGCGTTTCGTGATCTTGATGTCGCGCTCCTCCACCGCCAGTTCGGCGGGAAAGTCCCACCAGTTCGAGGGCAGTCCGCCGGGGGGAAGCGAGATGGGCTGATCGACGGGCTGCTTCAGTGCATCGCCGAAGTCGGCGCTCCAGCCCACCCGGACCAGGACGACCGGCGCGTTCACTTCCCGGAAGCGCTTTGTGAGCGTTGCCGCGGTAGCCAGCACGGCTGCGGCGGGGCGGGGCGCTTTCCCGAATCCGAGAATGCCCTCCTGAAGATCGATCAGAACGAGAGCGGTAGTCTTGGGGTCAAGGTTTTGCAACATGATGGTCTTCCATTGAAAGCGGCGAGCCGCTGGTGTATTGTGAGGGGGTGCTCACAAACAGTATATGAGAATGGCCTCACAAAAGTCAACGCCGAATACGGGCGAGGCGAAGGCGCCGCGCCGCGCCCGCGGACATGCGCGGGTGGCGTCGTTACTGGAAGCCGCAAGTGCGGAATTCGCCGAAAAAGGGTACGAAGCAACGACGATGACAGCGATCGCCGCGCGCGCGGGGGCGTCGATCGGTTCGCTTTACCAGTTCTTTCCGACGAAAGACCAGGTCGCAGGTACGCTAATCGAGCAATACGTGACCGAGCTTGAAGCAGCGTTAGTCCGGCTGAGCGAGGAGGTGCCGCTGCTTGATGTTTCGGTCGTTGCGAGCCGGCTGACGACGTTTTTCGTGGCGTTTCGCACGACGCACCCCGCTTTCGTGGTGCTGGTCGACGCGCGTGATGTCGCATTGCCCGGCGCCACCGGAGTGCGCGAAAGATTGCGCAAAGGAATCGCATCCGTGCTGGCCGCCCTCGCGCCGCGACTGTCTGTGGACGAAGCTTTGTTCCGGGCCGTGGTCGTGCAGCATCTTATGAAGGCAGCCGTCACGCTGAGCCACGATGCCAGTGTGGTTGACCGTCACGCGGCGATCCTGGAGTTCCAGCACGTGGTAGAGCGCTACCTTGAGGACGTGATGGAAGCCGGGCGTGGTGGACGAACCGGCGCAGCGAAACGAGGCGCAGCACCCAAGGAGCATTCCGCTTCGGGCAATGTCGCCGGTCCGAAGAGCAAGGGCAAGTCCGGCGTCTCGGCGTGAATGCTGTTGTAGCCCTGCGCGTCATCCCGTCGCGGCGCAACGAACAAGTCCGGCGGCGTGCACCAGCGACTCGAATAATCCGCAGTGGCGTTTGCCTGGCATGCGCAGCGCCGAGCAGCTGAGAGGCGAACTGAACCGGGCCGCGATCGCGTTGCGGGACGCGAAGGCGAAATGTCCAAAAATGGAACTGTGAGGTTCAGGCGGCTTCGCGATAATAGTAGCTGAGCATTCCGCCAAGGCGTCGGCGCCGTTTAACGGGTTCCCCGAGACGCGCGGTGGTCGAGATGGGCCGCAGCAGGCGGTTTCCGAGCCCTTGATGATTCCGCTCGGCATGGTAGTGGACCATGAACTGGTTGATCGCGTGGCGAAGCGATGCCTGTCCGACAAAGATCATCCGGCGCAAGCATTCCTCTTTGATAGAGCGCACAAAGCGTTCGGCGAAAGCATTCAGATTGGGTGAACGTGGGGGGCAGGCGAATGTCTTTGGTGCCCTCGCGGACGAGGAAGCTGCGAAAGGCATCTGAGTATTTGGTGTCCCTATCGAGGATGAGATATCGTTTGCCGCGGAGGAACCCACCATCAACGTCCTTGAGATTACGTGCGATTTGCATCATCCAGGGCGTATCAGGGTCGGGGGTCATGCCGGCGATGTGAACGGAGCGGGTCGCCATGTCCATGAAGAACAAGACATAGTAAGTTGTGCGATTCACAGGGAACTCGCGGCTCCGGTAGGAGACGCGAGTTCCAGCACGCGCCGGTGCTCTGCAAGTGTCTTGTCCACACGCCATTCGCGATGCCGGATTCGTTCCTTCCGCTCGTCGTATGCGTTTTGCACCTGCTCCGAGAGAGGCGTGATTTCGCCGACTTCTGCGATGCGGTCAACCGGCGTCTTGCCACCGAGGGAGCCGTGCGGACGGCGCCAGTTGTAGTCGAACTGCCACTCTTCAAGTCGCTGGTCAATCTCGTCCTCGGTCGGGGCATGGTGGACCCAGAATTCGTTCAGGTCAGTCAGCTGTGAACGCTCGACCTTGCCGTTGAGGGGTGGCGAGCGTGGCGGAATCGGTCGAAATTTGATGCAGTCGCTCATCAGACGTCGCTGCACCGATTCGGCGAAGAACTCGCCGCCCCGATCAGTCTGGATACGCTGGATCGGGAACGGCATTTCCTCGATGACACGATCAAGAAAAAGCAGCGTATTACGGGCGTTTCTGCGCGGGTAGACAGCCAGTACGCGAAAGCGCGAGCAGTCGTCGATGGCCGTGTATTGGTAGACGCCTCGCGCGATCTTCATCGTGTCCATCTGGACCCGATCCCCTGGAACCGGGCGACTATAGCGTTTGGGATGTGCCGGCCGCCTGGGACGCACTAACGGTTTCACGGACGCTTCGTTCAGAACCTTGTGAACGGTCGCCAGGGACAGTTCTCTTTGTTCGCGGAGCCGCAACTCGTTCTGGATCCTCCGCGCCCCCTTGTGCTCGGCACGCTTCCGGAGAATCGTCGCCCGATCAGCTTCAGTGACCTTCCGGTTTGGACTGTTGAGAGGGCGGCGACTTTGAGATCGAAGACCCTCTTCTCCAGCATCCCGGTAGCGTCGTAACCATTTGCGAAGTGTCGGTCTCGAGATGCCACAGCGCGCACACACGAGACCGGCGTTGCCGGTCTCGTGATACATCATCACCCAACGTAATCGAGTCGCAATTTCGCGGTCCATCGCCTCATTTTAGTTGAAACGATGTCTGCGAATCACACATTCAGGGGTGGTCATATCCTGGCGATCTGCTGCCGCTCCTTGCGAGCGCTCACCCGCAATACGAACGAAGCATACAGGTGGCTCGGGCGGCAGCGGCACAATGGGATCTCGTCGAGCCCGTGAATCCTCCGGTCAAGCCTCCTGTTGTACCGGCGCAACCCGCCTCTGTGTCAGGGGCCTCGGCGACAGAATATCGATGGATGGCCTTCGATCCATCGACGGGTCTGCGCAACCCGCTGTTGACAGAGCAAATACTCCAGAGCGATCTCGGAAAGAAAGTGGAACAGGTTCAAGGTTCACGAAGCGTCGACTTGGTGCGCTTTGACGAACTGTTCCGTCCGGTCTTGTTCAGGAAGCCTATCGACCTCAGTTGGGCTCCAGAACGTCAGCTCGATGCGTTGCTGGAGGACGAGTCGCCCTTTATCGCCTTGACGCGGAATGGCAAGTACGCCGCGCTCGTTTCAAAGCTGAATTTGCAAAACGAGGTCATGAAGTTTTTCGTATAAAGATGAGGTTTGACTATTAGATTTATCGCCGCTGCATGATTCAGCGCTTTCTCACGCGCGACAAGTCCACGCTCGATCGCCAGTTGGGTCAGTTTCGGGACCGGGGCCGACTGCATAGAGTGGATCCCAACGTTCCGTAAAATAAGGCGTGGACGCATGGATGGGAGCGCACCAAGTCTGTGTTCTGCCGCGCATAAGCGCGTACCTTGTTCACCACCTATTGGAAAAACGGGAAAAGTCACCCGAAGATATCCAACTGATAGTTGGACTCGGCGGCTACGTTCGAAAGCCGATCGCAGCCGTGCAAGGCCGAACTCGAGAGCGCTCCGGGGGTACGGCCAGGCCTGTCTCGCTTCGTATGCCCTTCGCGTCGTCCTTCAAGCACCCAAAGCACGCTGCGATATCGTCTCCACACGAGCAAAAACACTTCCGTGAGGTGGCGCTCCGTCAGATAGAGCGTCATCCACCTGCCGGTGGGGGCAAGTCCAGGCGTGCATTGCTGATGTGCCGTCCGAGGCGCGGCATTGGCCGTTCGGGATGGTCGAAACGAACCTGTTTCATGAAACCGTCACAAACCGGACGGCTGAATCGACTGGGTCCATTCGTCGGCCTCGGCCTGTCGGCGATCGGTGACACACGGCCCGTTTGGATCTCAATGGACTGGGCGCACGGGCGTCGCCAACTCGGGGATTTGGCCAGGCAGGCCTGGCATGATTCTTGTGCCGGTCGTCCATGATAGTCGAGACTACCGCGACGTGGTCTTCATGCGGCCACAGCGTTTTGGGTGCCCCTAAGCGCACGTCCATGCCGAGCTTCGCGCCGATCAAGAGAAGTGAATTGCCCATGTTGTTGCGTGCGTCGCCGAGATACGCGTAGCTGATGTCGTGCAGCGGTTTGTCGCTGTGCTCGCGCATCGTCAGCACGTCGGCGAGCATCTGGGTCGGGTGGTATTCGTCGGTCAGCCCGTTGAAGACGGGCACGCCGCGTATTGGGCCAGTTCCTCGACAATTTCCTGGCTGTACCCCCGGTATTCGATTGCGTCGTACATGCGTCCGAGCACGCGCGCTGTATCCTTCATGCTCTCCTTTCGTCGGAGGACGGCGCGCAGATCGAATTCCGGGTCGCCTGTATTCCCGCCAGCCCGGCCGGCATGCGTGCTTTCTCGCTGGTGCGTTTTGCGCGCGCCGACCTGCTGCCGGCGCTTTCGCTAACTTCGCCGTACCGGGATCCGCGCGCGCCAGGGCAAGCCGTTTACTTTTGCCAGATTCCTGCATGACGGGCTACCTGTCATGCTTTGCCAACTGGCTGCATCGGCGCTATATGTTCTCCTGCTGACGCGCTCGATGCGTGAAAGGATGTGTGCTGGCTGGTTGCCGCGCATATCAGCCAGGCGGAGAACGAAAATGGAAAAGCTTCGGAATATCATTGCGGCCTTTGCCGTCGCCATGCTGGCCGCATGCGCGAGTCTGCCGCCGCAGGCGGGTCGGACAGAGACACATGCACTGGATCACACTGAGACCACGCGTCTTGGCGCGGTCTTCGTACCCGCGGAGCAGCAACACCCAGGCAGCAACGCGTTTCACCTTTTGCCGGACCCGGTCGACGCACTGGTCGCCCGCATACTGCTCAGCGAAGCCGCAGACCGCTCGCTCGACCTGCAGTACTACATATGGCACAACGACACGACCGGGCGGGAGCTTGCGGCGTCACTGCTCAGAGCGGCCGACCGCGGCGTAAGGGTTCGTGTTTTGCTCGACGATCTGGGTACGAATGCCGACGATCAGCTCCTGCTGGCTCTCAACTCGCAGCCCAACATGGAGATACGCCTGTTCAACCCGGTCGCGAACCGCAGTCTCAAGAAACTGGGGGCTGTGTTCGAGTTCTTTCGGGTCAACCGGCGCATGCACAACAAGGTGATGATCGCAGACAACCAGGGCGCCATTGTGGGCGGGCGCAATATCGGCGACGAGTACTTCGGTGCATCGAGCGATTTCACTTTCGGCGATCTGGATGTGCTTGTGCACGGGCCGATAGTCCGCAAGGTTTCCGACGCCTTCGACGAATACTGGAACTCGGATGCGGCCTATCCGATCGACCGGCTGATGGGCCATCGCGCGGAGCCGACGACGCTGGCGGCCTACCGCGAAAAGCTGGATGCCTCCGTCGCGTCGCAACAGGATCGCCCCTACTTCGTGCAGGCGAGGCAACGGCTGTTTCAGGTCATTCAGGCACGCGACCTCGACTTTTCCTGGGGCAACGCTACGCTGCTCTACGACGATCCGTCGACGATCACCCGCGCGCCTGGCGACTCTCAGGGGCATCTGATGACGGAATGGCGGGCGCTGCGCATTCAACCGACACAGGAGTTGTTGATCGTCTCGCCGTACTTCGTCCCGCGTAAGGGCGGGGTGGCCTGGCTCTCGGGGCTGACCGCGCGCGGGGTGCGTGTCACCGTGTTGACCAATTCGCTTGCTGCAACCGATGTCGCCGCGGTGCATGCGGGATACGAGCGCTATCGCAAGGCGCTGCTTGCCGCGGGCGTGCGCCTCTACGAACGGAAGCCGGTCACGACAAATGAATCCGCAGAGGACAAGAAATCCACGTTTGGTTCGTCGAGGGCATCGCTGCATGCCAAGACTTACGTGTTCGATCGCAAGAGCATCTTTATCGGCTCGATGAATCTCGATCCACGTTCCATGGAGCTCAACACTGAAATTGGCGTTTACTGTGAAAGCGACGTGGCCGCGAGCCAGGTGGTAGACGCAGTCGAAGCGCGTCTCGACCGGGAAGCCTGGCGACTCGAACAACGCGTCGATGCCGCTGGCAACCGTCGGATCGTCTGGATCGACACCGCGGCTGACGGAACAGTGACGGAGCTTGATCGGGAGCCGGGTCTGTCTGCCGGGCGGCGGATCACTATCTGGTTTCTGGGACTGCTGCCGATCGAATCACAGCTATGAGGAAGCTGCCAACTGTGGCCTCTACCCGGACAAATGGTTCATCAACGTGGAGATCGTCGCGGCGGAGAGGATCGGCATCGAAACAACGACGTATGTGCGTAATATTTACAAATACTACGCGGCGGCGTACAGGTTGATCATCAACGCGCAGACTACCCGTGAAAAGGCGATCGAGCGCGGGCAGGGACGTAAGTGAATGGGCGTCGGCCTCGTCGACGGCGGGGACCATCGCCGTCTTTTCGGACACCACCGATCATGGAACACGATGCGTCGAAACAGGCTGCCGGTAGCTTTCACATGCCGGTACGGGACTGGCTTCACGATTACCAGAAAGCGTGGCTCAAGCATCGCCCGGTTAGCGCCACGGCGAGTGACCCGAAGGATACCGTGCAGCCGAAACCAGACAGACCGGAAGCGGGACATCGGACGACAGTGAACCGCAACGCCAATCTCAAGATGGTCTATAACGAAGAGGCGGCCACCCTCCCTCGATCAGCCAGGCAATATTAAGCCGACGGCGAGCCGTCTGTATAGCTCTAGTGGTGCTTAACAACAGGAGACAGCCATGCAACGGAAGAGTCTTGTCCTCGGCCTGTTAGCTATGTCGGTCGCCGCCTCGTCCAGTTACGCACAGACTGCGCCGGCGAGCACGACGCAGCCTGCGGCGAGCGCGGTCGATCAAGGATCGATACAGGCACTCAAGGCCATGGGCGCCTATTTGCAAACATTGAAGCGCTTTCATGTTTCGACCGAACTGACCGCCGAGCGCGTTCTGGAGGACGGCCAAAAGCTGCAGCACTCGGCGACGGCAGATATGAATGTCGTTCGCCCGAACAGGCTGCACGTCGTGATGCGTAGCCCACGCTCCACGCGTGAACTCTTCTACGACGGAAAGACCGTCACCCTCTATACACCGGCACAAAAGTATTACTCGTCGGTCGAATTTTCCGGCACGATCGGTGAGCTGATCGAGAAGTTGGAAACGAGGTACGGCCTGGAAATGCCGTTGGCGGATCTCTTTGTCTGGGGTACCGACCTTGCGCCCCTCGACAAGATTGAGTCCGCGATGAATGCCGGCCAGGGCTTTATCGGAAATGAGCTTTGTGACCATTACGCGTTCCGTCAGGGCGATATCGACTGGCAGATCTGGATATCCGCCGGCGGCAAGCCGCTGCCGCACAAGATCGTCATCACCAATCGGGCCGACGATGCCCGCCCACAATCGATCTCCCTGTTGCACTGGGATTTGAAGCCGACATTCCCAGACTCGGTTTTCGCGTTTGCGCCGCCCAAAGGTTCTACGAAGATCGAGATCGTGCCGGTGAAGGCAAAGTAAAGGAGATCCAACATGAAGAATTTATTCAGCAAGTTGCTTCTGACGCCACTGGCTATGCTCGTTCTCACCAGCTTCGCTTTAGCACCCATAGCCGAGGCGCAAGGTCGCGGCGGCGGAGGCGGCGCTCGCGCCCAAGCGGCCGGCGGCGGTGGCGCTCGGGCGCAAGCGGCTGGCGGTGGTGCCCCCAGACAGAACGCTCAGGTTAACAACAGCAGGGCCGACGCGCGCACGAACAATGTCCGAAACACCAGTGTCAACAACGTAAACGTCAACAGGAATACCAATGTGAATGTCGAAGGACATGGAGGTTGGGATAACGACTATCATCCGGTCGCAACTGCGGCCGCGGTTGGCGCGACGGTTGCCGTGACTTCTGCTGTTATTGGCTCCATGACCAGAACCGTGCCGGCAAATTGTGTTCCGGTCAACTATGGTGGGATGGTTTACCAGCAATGTGGCAGTACCTGGTACCAGCCCCAAGGCTCACAATATGTAGTTGTGAATCCTCCGTATTAGTGCTCTTTGCCATCGGCGTATCTATGGCTGTATGGTTGTCTGCGGTCCCGGTTTGTACCGTATGCCAGAAATCAAATGATCACCCGGAATGCGCTGCGATTCGTTCTGGTGTCGATCATTCTTGAGCGGCAACGCTAGTCGGTTCAAGGTCGGCCCCGCGAGTCAATCTAACGCCAGCGCCAACAAGATCTGTTGAACGAAGCTCTACGTTGCGGACAATCGCCATGTTCTCCTCCAATGGCTCGCGGCCGCCCTCGGCTTCTGGACCAGTTCTGCCAAAGCAAAGGAAACGAGAAAGAGTGCTTCTAAGACGACAGACGGCGAAGAGTTATCCACATCGGAATAGATGCACTACCCTGTCTAGGGGTGGGTCAAATTTAGATGAAAACGGTGGGTCGGCCTCGCGGTGGCCTACGACTTGAAACGCAGGAGCGGTGGACCTGACCAGCGAATGCCTTAGGTAATCGTGGTCGAAAGCAGCTTGTTGCGCCAGGGAAAGGATGAAGTAACAATTTGCATATCTGATGAATTTGACGTCACCCTGGCTTGCGATGAGTCGACTGCTTTTCTGCCGGAAGTTGACGGACGCAGCGGCATAGCCCAGCTCCGATCACCATGGTCATTGGCAGGTGTTGTTTGTCGCCAGGATACCTTCGGCGCGACCTTCGAGGAGACAACCGATGCTGTCCACATCCACATCCCACAGGATGCTGTCGAGAGAGCTGGTGCGGGCGTTCGGCGGCGTATTGAGGGTCGGGAGCAGACTCCGATTGGAGTCTGCCACAGGTGCACCGATGACTCTCATTGGCCGCATGATCGACAGGATATTGCCGCTAACGTTACTGCTGGTCACGGCCATTGACTTGCCCGCTTACGCAGCGAACGGCGATACCCTGACGCAGGCCAGGACGCGCGGCGTGCTGCGATGCGGTGTGAGTCAGGGCGTTACGGGGCTTTCGGCAAAAGACGCGGCGGGGCGCTGGATGGGCATCGACATCGATTTCTGCCGCGCGGTCGCTGCTGTGGCGCTGGGTAACGCGGATCGGGTCACCTTCATTCCGCTGAAGGCTTCAGCAAGATTCCCCGCACTGTGCACCGGTATGGTGGACCTGCTCAGCCGCAATACGACGTGGACGCTGGTTCGTGAAAGCACGCTCGGCGTGCAGTTCGCCAGTGTGCTTTTCTACGATGTGCAGGCGTTCATGGTTCCGGCAAAAAGCGGCGTGCGCAGAGTTGCCGATCTCGGCGGCGCTGCCGCCTGTGTCGAGAAGGGCACGTCGAGCGAGGTACACCTCGTTGACTACTTTGCCGAGAGAAACCTGAGCGTGACGCCGCTCGTCGTCGACTCGGCGAGCGAAACCGCGGATGTTTACTTCCAGGGACGTTGCCGCGCCTATCCAGCTGACGCTGCCCACCTCTCGGCTGTCCGCTTGCATGCCCCGGGCGGCGCGGGTGAGTACGTGATCCTGCCAGAGCAGATTGCGAAGGAGCCGCGCGGGCCCGTTGTTCGCGCCGGCGTCGGAGCCTGGTTGACCCTCGTGCGCTGGATGCTGTTTTCGTTGACTGCCGCCGGAGGGTATGGAGTCACGCAGAGCAACGCACGGGTGCGCTTGCGCGATCCGCTGGTGGCGCGTGCGCTCGATCCGGGAACCGATGTGGACACAGCCAACGGGGTCGAACGGGGCTGGGTGGCACGTACGGTGCAGGTCGTCGGCAACTACGGAGAAATGTTCGATCGCAACCTCGGAGCGCGCAGCCCGCTGAATCTTGAACGCGGCCTCAACCGTCTTTGGACCGAGGGTGGCCTGATCTACGCGCCGCCCATGCGCTAGCTGACCGGGCCTGCTCATGAGCGCACTGCAGATCTACTTCGTCCTTGGCGTGTTCGCGGTGGTGATCTTGACGATCGCATTCAATGTCATCGATACGGCGGTTGCCGCGTCAACTGGAAGACGCTTCTGCTCCTTGGGTGCATCTTTTGCCTTGTCCAGGCGGTGGCCAAGACAGAGTTGCTGCCGCTGCTGGCGCTGCGGCTTTACGCGGTGTTCGGCACCGCGCTGATGCCCGTTGCGCTGACGACGATCGCGGGCATTGGCCTGCTTTCAGCCGTGCTGGCCAATGTTCCGGTTGCAGCGGCGTCTATCCTGATTGTGAAGGGCTACCTGGTAGCAGCGGAGGTGGTGCCGGACGCGGCGCTCGGCACGCAGTTCGTCGACTGGCCGGCGGCCGTCCTTCCGGTGTTCGTGGGGATGATGTTCGGTGCGACTCCAGGCGGGAACGCCACGCTGATCGGTGCATCCGCCAACGTCGTGTCCGCTGGCATTTGCGCGCGCCACGGCAAGCCGGTCACGTTCCTCAGGTTTTTGCGGTTCGGGCTACCGGTCACCGTGGCCCAGCTCCTCGCGTCGGCGATATACGTGCTCGTGCTCTCGCGAATGGTGAAGTGATCGCGCCGCGATCGATCAGGGCGTATCGCCGCAGACCAGTTTCAAGGGCGATGCGGAATTTTGGCTGGACCAGCAGGAGGGGGTGGTCGTCGTTGCAGGGGAATCGGCAGACATGATCCGTCGAGGTGGGCATTGAGCGTCGTAGCGTTTCAGCGCCAACTAAACTGGTCTTCGGGTCATAGCCGAAAAATTTCCCGCCGCGACGTACAGATTGACTTACCTGCGCGCTTCGAAGCGTGGAGACCGAAAAGCCTGGTTGCATAGACGAGCACGTCAGTATTGGCTAGTCAGCGCGGCACAGGCGGGTTCTGAGGGCATGTCGTGAGGGGCCGGGCGACGGGCGTCGTTTCGGACTTGCGCACATGCCAGCAGGACGTTGCACCAAACCGATGGAAATGCGAAATCCAACTGGAGTGTGAAAAAATGAAATCCTTACCGCTTCTCGTCGTGACCGCTGCTTTGTCAGCCTGTGCAAGCCAATCCATGCCGCCGGGCGTGCAATCGGTCGGAGAAAGTCAGCAGCCGGCCTCCGCAGTCGGACAATGCATCGCTCAGAAATGGGCAAACCAGTCGCAACAGCATGTCACATCGCAGCTGACGCTGGCGAACAACCAGGCGATGGATGTCTATGTCCCGGGGCAGCAGCCTCCGAATGGCGCAGCCGCCGTCGTGCGGCCCTCGTGGACCGGTACCAGCAAAACATGGGTCGGCTTCCGCCCGGGAAGCGGGGGTGGAACGAACCCTACCGGCGATATTAGCGGCTGCCTCTAAGCAGCGCGTCGGTCTGCGTGACTCCGTCGTTCGATGGATGTGGACATCAATCTCAGGGGCCTCAGGCCCAATTCTGCAGCATTTCAATCGAGGAGAGTCTCATGAACCGTCGTACCTTCTTCTCCCTGACCGCCATCGCCCTGGCCAGCTCGCTGGCCGCTTGCAACACGACCCAGGATCCGGCGGAAGCGAACATCAAGCGCCATGAAATCGATGCCGGTGTCGATGGCGCCCTCAACAAGCTGTTCAGTTCGACGCCGGGCGCGCAGGCGCAGGCCAGCAAGGCCAAGGGCATTCTCGTCTTCCCGTCGGTGTTCGCCGCTGGCCTCGTGGTCGGCGGCGAATATGGCGAAGGCGCGCTGCGCGTGGGAGGCGCGTCCGTCGGCTATTACAAGACCAGTACCGCCTCGTTCGGCTTGCAGATTGGCGCCCAGTCCAAGGCGGTGATCATGATGTTCATGACCCAGGACGCGCTCGATAAATTCCGGACGAGCGACAAGGGCTGGACAGCCGGCGTGGATGGCTCGGTAGTGGTGGCGAAGACCGGCGCCAACGGTACGCTCGACACCGCGACGACGGGTGCGCCGATCGTCGGTTTCGTGCTGACGAACTCCGGCCTGATGGCCAACCTGAGCTTCGAAGGCACCAAGGTCAGCCGGCTCGACATCTGATGCCGGCGCGGCACCGCATGACTATCGAGGCGTCATTCCAGCACGCGCAACGGGGGCTAACCTCTCGGACGAACCAATGGGATATTCCGGCCGCACGTGAACATCCAGTCCCGTGTACCCCGTGCTATCGTGTTCGACGCTGGCCTGCGCGCCGGAAATCGCCGGGTGTGGCCCTGTCCACACCGCGCGGCTCTGTCAGCGATGCTATCCCGCTACTGATCCCTCACGGCCGGCCAGCCTTTGTCTCACGGAAAGGCATTATGTCTTATATAGTTCATGTGTACCGGGAAACGATGAAGGTACAGCAACGGAGCTTGTCGTAAGGTTCGGTTGGCGCTCGCCCACTGACAGGAACACCGCCCCGACTCGCGGCAATGAGGTTACGCGATGAACCGGATCGTGAATCGACTGCTTGCGTCAGTTGTCATCACCTGCGTCTTGTGTGGTTGCGCCACGACGCCGTCTTCCACAGGTGGACTCGCCTACAGAAGCCGCGCAGAGACGCGTTCGAACGGCTGGGTAGAGGTATCGGCAGCGGTCCTTTCTGCCGACGAAAGCGAAGCGGTCTATGGCGTGCCGCTTGCGAAGAAGATGATTCAGCCCGTCTGGATCGAGGTCCAGGACGACGACACCCACAGCTACTATCTGATGTCGCCGGGCCTTGACCCAAATTTCTTCCCTGCGTCAGAAGCGGCCGAGGCGTTTGTCCACGGCGATTCGCCTGGTGGGAAGGACGAACTCGACCGGCGCTTCCGCCGGCTTGCGTTCCACAACCCCGTGCTGCCCGGCCAGACCATATCGGGGTTCGTGCTGACTAACCTCAGCGAGGGCGTGAAGCTCGTCCAGCTCGACCTGATTGCGAGCGGGCAGGCAAGGACATTCTCGATCCTCATAGTCGTGCCCGGCTTCTTTGCCGATTACCATGTAAGCGAAGTTTTTAGGCGCGAGATCTATCCGCCCGAGCAAATCGTGAACTATACCGATGACGACGCGTTTCGCGCCGCGCTCGAAGCTCTTCCGTGTTGTGCAACGAATAAGGACGGTTCGAAGAACGGCGATCCACTCAATCTGGTTATTGTGGGTGGCCTTGACGACGCCTTTCCCGCACTGGTGCGCCGCGGGTGGAGCCCGACCGAGCAGAGGTGGTCAGGCGCGATCATGAAGGTGATTACTTCCGCGCTCTCTGGCGAACGTTACGTCAATGCGCCGGTGAGCGATCTTTACCTGTTTGGCCGGCCGCAGGACCTCGCGTTGCAGAAAGCACGTGACACGATTCACCAGCGCAATCATTTACGACTCTGGCTAAGCCCCATGCGCTACCAGGGCAAGCCCGTGTGGGTGGGTCAGATCAGCCGGGATATCGGCGTCCGTTTCACGTTTCACTCGCCGACGCTCACAACGCACAAGATCGATCCGGACGTCGACGAGGCGCGCACAGCGCTAACGGAGGACATGGCCTACTCCCAGAACCTCGCAAAGATTGGGTTCGTAAAGGGAGTAGGCGCCGCCCCGCAAAGTGCACCGCGCGAAAACCTGACGACCGATCCGTATTACACCGATGGATATCGCCAGATACTCATATTTGACCGCCATCCATCCTCGCTTTCTGAGATCGAATTCCTCCCTTCGGAGGCGGGCACCAGGCGCAATAGCGTGCCCCTGGGAGAAGATCGATGAGCAGGCTGCGATCGTTACAACGTGCATTGAGAAGAACTGCGGGCAGCGTTGTCCTCTCGCTCGCTTTCACTGGCTGCGCAACATGGTCAGCCCCAACCAGCATCAACGATGCGCCGCTACGTGAACGTGCGGTCAGCGCTACCAGCCAGGACGTGCGGGTGAGCGCGGCCGTGCTGGGATCTGAAGACAGCAAGCGCATGTTCGGCGCCGACATCAACAAGACCCACGTACAGCCGTTATGGATCGAAGTTCAGAACCGGACTTCGCAACCGTTATGGCTGCTGCGTTCAGGAACCGATCCGGACTACTTTTCGCCACTCGAAGTCGCCTGGTCCTTGCACACGCTTCTCGGGGGTGTGACGAATGCGAGCATCGACAAGCACTTTGACGAGCTTGGATTCAAGAACCCGATTCAGCCGGGCGAGACGCGCGCCGGGATTCTGTTCACCAACCCGGATCGAGACCCTAAACTCGTGAATATCGACCTGTTCGGGAGCAGGACGCTGATTCCATTTTCCCTCTTTGTGCGCGTGCCGGACGACATCCCGGACCCACGCTTCGCACTAACGCTGTTCCAGTATCCCGATGCGGCGGTCACCGACTGCCACGACCTTGCATCGCTACGTGCCGCCCTCGAACGGTTGCCGTGTTGCGCCAGCGATCAGCACGCGACGACCAGCGCCGACCCGCTGAATGTCGTTGTCGTAGGCAAACTTGGAGACATTGGGGCAGCGATGGTGCGACGTAGCTATCGTCGCGACCTGCGCGAGAGCGATCTCGCGCAATGGGTCTTCGGCCGCAAACCGGACGTCGTCCTGCGCAAGGAGGCGCAAGCTGGCGTGCCCGCAACCTCAATACGTGCGTGGCTCGCGCCCATTCGCATCAACGGCGACGCGGTGTACGTGGCGCAGGTCGGACGGCCGGTCGGTGGCCGCTTTGCGCGCCACGACATGGCAGGCGGCGTGTTGCATGAGGACGTTGACGAGGCAAGGAACTTTATTGTGCAGGACATGATGTATTCCGGTGGTCTTGACAAACTCGGGTTCGTGCACGGTGTCGGTCCGGCGCCGCAGGCGCACCCCCGGACCACGCTCAACGGCGCGCACTACTACACCGACGGGTTACGTGCAGTGATGTTTTTCGCAACGCGACCGCTGAGTTTCTCGAACGTGGAAATTCTCGACTGGGTGCCTTACCTGGAAGGGCGTGAGCCTGCTGTACGTGAGGAGAATGGCGATGCAGGTAAGTAATCCAGTCACGGGAGCACACGGTGCCGTTGCGCAGCAATCAATTCGTTATCTGCGTATGTGGTGGAATCGCGCCCTCACGTGCGCTCTCGTCGCGACCTGTCTCACACTTGGGGCGTGTGCAACGAAACCACTCATCCCGTACTCGACAGACACGCCCCCGCTTGTTCTCGTTCCGGCATTTCAGGCGGGCGTTCAGGACAAACGGGCGCGGTTCCGCGAGATCTATTGTGCGGTGCTGGAAGCGCGTGGCTCGGCGCTTCCTGATTACCGTCCCTGCGAAGACGCGCTGACACGCGTCGGCTCCGAGCCTGCCGGCACCACCATGCCCGTCGATCTGGGGCAATCCAGGCGGCATCTCATTGCGGTAGTGGTGCCAGGCATCGGGTACGACTGCTTCAAGACGTGGCTGAATGCGCCGGGCACCGTCACGAAGCACGTTCAGCAATTTGGATACGACGCGATCATGCTTGACGTCAACGGGTTGTCGAGCACCGCGCACAATGCACGCCAGATTCGCGACGCCATCATGGCCATGCAATTGCCCGCGGGAACACCGCGGCTCGTGCTGATCGGTTATTCCAAGGGTGCTGCGGACATCCTGGAGGCCGTAGTCGCGTATCCGGAGATGCGTAGCCGCGTGGCGGCGGTAGTCAGCGTAGCAGGAGCGGTCGGTGGTTCGCCGCTCGCCAATGATGCCGAGCAATACCAGGCTGACCTGCTGAAGCACTTTCCTGGCGCGACCTGCACCTCGGGAGACGGAGGCGCCGTGCAAAGCCTGCGACCGGCAACACGCAAGGCGTGGATCGCGCAAAACCCGCTTCCCCCCGAACTGCACTACTACTCGATCGTGACGTTCCCTAAGCCGGAGCGCATTTCGTCGATACTCAAATCGAGCTACGACAAACTCTCGCGCGTCGATGCGCGCAACGACAGTCAGGTGATCTTCTATGATCAGGTCGTGCCCGGAAGCACCCTCGTGGCCTACATCAACGCTGACCACTGGGCACTCGCGGTGCCTGTCGCCCGAACCCATACGACGATCGGCTCACTGTTCGTCACGCAGAACGCCTACCCGCGCGAGGCGCTGACAGAAGCGCTTCTGCGCTTTGTGGAAGAAGATCTGGCGATGCCAAAGTAGTGATACGGAGCATGCGGCTGGTACAGAACGTTAGATATTGTTTAGGCTTGCTGGTTGTTGGCCCTTGTTGATGTTGTCTCCAGAACGTGCGCCGTGAGATGTGGCACACCCATTCCGGCCGCCTGGCGCTCGCAAATGGGCCGCGGTATCCCCCTTCTAAATTTGTCCTGGCTCCCCGACTGATCTAGACTTCCCTCGAGGGAACGCACCGTCGTGCCGTGTGTAACTATCCCCGCGGGGCATCGCCGGGGCGGACAACGCTGCATCCTGGACGTCATGTCCCGGTTCGAACTCGTGCATCGTCGTTGGCACGAATTCTTCTCGTCGCGCTGGCTGGGCACGTTTGACTGGCAAGTTTGGCATACCGCTCCGATACCTGGCGCCAATCTGCAAGGAGGCAAATCGATGTTGCCGACGCAAACTTCTGACATGGCGCTGTCCCGCGGGCTGCTCGATGTACTGATCCGTGCCGGCTTGATAGCGGTTCTCGCGATATCCTGCTTCCGGATCTTCTACCCGTTCCTCAACCTGATCGTCTGGTCCATGATCCTGGCGATCACGCTCTATCCCCTGCTGGTCAAACTCCGGGGCGGGGTGCTCAAGAAGGATGGTCATGCTGCGACATTGATCGTTCTGGTTGCCTTCGCCATTATCCTTGTGCCGACCTGGTTGATGGGCAACGCGATTGCCGACTCGCTGGAGCGCACGATGGACATCGCGAAGAGCGGCACCTTCCAGATTCCACCACCGGCTGAGTCGGTGGCGGCCTGGCCGCTGGTGGGCCAGCGACTGTACGATTTCTGGCTGCAGGCCGCCACGGACCTGACCGGTCTCGTGCTGAAGTACGCGCCTCAGTTGAAGGAGGTCGGTGTCGCGCTGCTGGGGACGGTCACGAGCCTCGGCGCGGGGCTGCTGGTCTTCTTCGTTGCCCTGATCGTCGCCGGCATTTTCATGGCTTATGGGGAAGAGGGGAGCCGCAGCGCAGTGCAGATCGCTTCGCGTCTTTCGGGCCCGGAAAACGGTCCGAAGATCGCCGAATTGTGCACCGCCACCATCCGTGCGGTCGCACAAGGCGTGGTCGGCATCGCGTTCATCCAGATGCTGCTGGTAGGCGTTGCTTTTGTCGTGATAGGTGTTCCTGCCGCTGGCCTCCTGTCGCTCGCGGTCCTGTTGCTCGGGATCATGCAGTTGCCTGCCACGCTGATCACCATTCCGGTGATCGCCTTTGTCATTGCCACCAAAGGTGTCGGCGTAGCGACGATCATCTTCTCGGTCTACGTCTTCGTTGCAGGACTGGCCGATAACGTCCTCAAGCCCTTGCTGCTGGGTCGCGGCGTCGACGTGCCGATGCCGGTGGTGCTGATCGGCGCGCTGGGCGGCATGGTCACCGGCGGCGTGATTGGCCTGTTTGTTGGTCCCGTGGTGCTTGCAGTCGGTTATCAACTGTTCTGGCGATGGGTGGAGGACGGACCGAAAGCGGAGGCGCCAGGGGAGCAAAAGAAGCCTTGATGCCGCGAGGGTCGTCCCGTGCTGAGCTTCGTCCGCCCCGAACGCCTGTTGCTGATCGGCGCGGTGTGCGTCAGTGGCTGCATTTTGGTTCGGGTCCGACTTTCATCCCCAGCGCGAGGCCTGGATCGAACACTGGAGCAGCCCGGCTATCGAGCAGGTCACCAGCCAGGGGGTACAACCGGACGCCCGGCAGTGGTGGCAGGTATTCTCGGATCAGAATCTCGAGCGTCTGATTGCTGAAGCTGACGCCCACAACGGCGACCTGAAGATCGCTGGCCTGCGTGTGATGGAGGCTCGCGCCCAACTGGGGATTGCCCTGAGCGGGCGCTACCCTCAAGTGCAGCAGATCAACGGCGACGTTCTGTACGGCGATGAAAGGCGCTCCGGCGGAAGCCGCCCGCACGACGGCGGCTTCCTGCAATACAGCGCGGGCTTCAGCGTCGGCTGGGAACTCGATTTCTGGGGGCGTTTCAGCCGCGCGATCGAGTCGGCCGATAGCGCGTATTTTGCCGCCAGAGCCAACCATGATGATGTGCTGGTACTACTGCATGCCCAGGTGGCCACCACCTACTACGCCCTGCGCACGGCCGAGGCGCGCCTGCGCATCGCCCGCGACGACGCCAAACTGCAAAAGCGCAGCTATGCGATCACCCAGCGTCTATTCAAGAGTGGCGAAAGCGATGAGCTGGATCTGCAACAGGCAAAGACGCAGTATCTGGGCACTCTCGCCACCATCCCCGATTTCGAGAATCAGATCATGCTTGCCCGCCATGCGCTGTCCATCCTGATCGGCCGCCCGCCTGGCCCGCTGCCCGAACTGGAGGAACACCCGGGCAAGGAAGGCATGATCCCGCTCGTTGGCCGTGCGGTGCTGCAGAACGTGCCCGCCGGCCTGCTGCTGCGCCGCCCGGACGTTCGTGCCGCCGAACTGCAGGTGGCTCTGCCCAGTCGGCGCTGATCGGCGTGGCAGGGGCCGATCTCTACCCCCTGTGACGATTCTGGGCAGCCTGGTCCGGACCGCCACGTCGGTGGCCGGCGCGCCCAGCACCCTGGCGCTCGTCGCCGGTCCCAGCGTGAGCTGGAACGTGTTCGACCATGGCAAGATCATGAACAACGTGCGGGTACGGTGACGTGGTCCCCACGACTGCGCTGGGCCGGATCGACGCGGTCCTGCTCGGCGTGGTGGGGCGACTGGTGACAGGCATCGTCACCGCTGCATCGGTTCGCGGTGTCCAGGAAGCCGCGCGTCGGGCGAACATCGGTGACTAGAGTGGCTAGCAGCGCTCCTGACTAGTCCTCTATCGTCGCCTGAATCCGGTCCGTCCGACGCGCGGATGAACTCCCGATAGTCACGTCGGTTCAGGGAACTGTGCTCCGTCGCGAACTCGGTAATCGCGTCGTCGAACGTCTGGCCGGAACCCGTGTATCCGGCGATCATCGCGGCATCGCCCGGGCGGGCATGCGCCCGAAGCGGACCGGAATCAGCATCCATGATGCAGCCTTCATTGGAATCACTCAGGAGTTCGACCGGATCACGGCGATCGGTGGGTGGCTTCCATCCCCTGCGACACACGAGGGACGGTAGCGCGCAGCGCACTCCCTTTAGCCAGGCGTTCATCAGCCATCAGGTACGGGGTTTCTGTTCGAAGTTGGGCACTCGCGTGCTTTCGAGTATCGGCTTTGACCATGACCATGCCCTTCTTTGTTTGCCGGCGCAACCCGCCGCACGCTCGACGTCAGTCTGCGGTTCAAGTGAAATCCAGATCAGGTCGCGCGTAAAAGGGTAGGGGATAAACCGTGAATCATGTTGATTGACGTCTACACCGCCGCACAATAGGTAGTGACCATGAACCGGGAATGCGTCCATTCCTCGGGTCGCGTTGCATCTTTGCGAGGCAACGTGGTATGACTGAACGTGTAGGATGCCTTAAATGATAAGCACAATCCGTACCCGTCGCGGACGTCTAGCCGGCCGTCGTGAGGTAGTCGAAGCGAGGCCTACAGCGTACCCGGATTCCGCAGGAGCGCTGGATCGAAAGCGATGCGTGACGGGTTGGGGCTCGCGGACTCCCGGCACATGGCGCGCTATGGGTTGCCGATTCCTGAATGAGCCTGATTATCGAAAGATCGTACGAGCCATACCCGAGCTGCTCGCCGGCTATGTCGATCGCTAAAACATCGCAATCTGGAAGACGCGCTCATGTTGCGCGGACATTCATGTCATTAGTTACTGGCGTAGAGCTATCTGGATGGTATATGGTGAACTGGAGCAGCGTCGTCACTTCATTGCGTTACAAGTCTCAATGCTTGCGTGACAGGTGGAGTTCTTGCGAGAGGCCATGCCTGTTCACGCGACGATGAGCCAAACTGAAGGACGATCTACTTCAGCCGGTAACTCTATTCCTGCGGGTTATCGCTGCTAACCTGATCTTTGATATGGAACAAGCGCACCTGGAGATACGCACCGATACAGAACGGTCGCACAACGTGTGTTCGATCGTAGGGATACCGCGCGCAGATCCTTCAATTCGCAAGCGGGAGCGACGAGAGGAGTCGCCTGTTTGGGCGCATCTTTCCCACTTGTTTCCCGATGGGATGCACAAGGTGCGTGCACGCGGTGGCTGGTGTGGGCGGCTCATCCCGCGCATGAACATCGCGCAGTTGGCACTTAGCCGTTTCAGATCCGCTGCGGGTGACATATCGGTGTTTTAAAGGAGTAAATTATGTCGAACAGAAAGATGCTCGTCATCGCTGCCGTGGCAGCGATGGTCCATACAGCATGGGCGCAGCAGCCGGAGTCCCACGTGGAAGTGATGAAATCGCCGGGCAAGGCGGTCATAAAGGGAACCACCCGGGTGACCGCCACAGTCCAGGACATCGATCCCGCGACAAGAACCGTAGTGCTGAAGGGTGCCAACGGCAAGGTCGTCGAAGTGCAGGTTGGGGACGAGGCGCGCAACTTCGACCAACTCAAGGTGGGCGACGTCGTCAAGGCCGTTTACAAGGAATCACTCGCCTTGAGTCTCAAGAAAAACGGCGACGGCATGAGTTCCGCCTCAGAGACTCCGTCGATGGAGCGCACGCCCCCTGGGGCCAAGCCTGGCGGTACCGTTGGGCGGGAGGTGAAAGTCCTGGCCGACGTCGTCGGAGTCAATACAAAAACCAAAACTGTCACGTTAAAAGGCCCCAAGGGCAACACGGTAGACCTGAAGGTGGAGGATCCCGCGCAACTGGCGAACATCAAGACGGGTGACCAGGTCGAGGCCGTGTACACCGAAGCCCTCGCCATTTCCGTGGAGCCTGCTGCCCAGAAGTAGGCACATCGCCGGCTTCGTTCATGTGACAGTTGAATGACGATCGGGCCTGCGCCGACCTGCCACGCACAGCGCACATTCCCGCGCCTGGACGCCGTCCGCACCGGACGTATGGCGCTTGCCCCGCACCCGCCATGACCGCGCAGGCAAGCTGGCGGGCCGGGAGCAAGCCCGGCTTCGCGCTCACAGATTGAGCCGGGTTACCTTGGCGCCGTTGATAGAAACGGCTGCCAACAGGCCGGTAATGGTCAGCACGAGGGCTATCACCTGCGAGGAGGCCAATGTAGTGTCGATGGTGCCGTTCGCCCCCACTTTCACAAGCGGAACCGCCGCGTCGCTGCCCACCGACCAGCCTGCCGCGTTGCAGAACTTGTCGAGCGAGTCCTGCGTCATGCCTCGAGAAAGTCCCTCGCTACCAGGGTGCGACGACCTTCGGGAGGCAGGCCGTGAATTCGTCGGTGCATACCTTCAACTTCTTCCTCCCCGGTAATCGCGCGCAAGTAGTCGGGCAACGATTCCCCGATGATGCGACGTGCGGCTTCGCTGTCCGTCTGGATGACCTGATTGATATCCCATGTGCCTGAGACGCGTTCGCTCCGTCGCCGTTCGCAACAGGTAACGTGGTGTATTCGTCGGGCACCCCGATCAAGGGCGCGACGAACCTCGCGCTGTACAAGAAGATCCTGCCGAAGGGCGTTAATCCGCAGAAACTGCTCGATGCGGTCAACAGCGATCCGCTGTCGCTTCAGGAGGCCCTGAATTACGAGATCGCGTTGCAGGGATGCATGATCTCGCGCGAGCTCGACAACACCGGAATCGAGAAGGAATTTGTGGTGTCGCGCTACGTCGAGCGCAACGAGGAGATTGCCAACCAGCTCGCCGAGATCCTGACTGGAATGAACTAGATCTCGGGCGACGTGAAGGAAATCGTCACCAAGATCAACAAGGAATATGCGAAGCAGCTGCTGAGGATCCCGGAAAGCGAACGCGTCGGCATGCGAATGGGGGCGACCAGCATGAACTTCGGCTCGCGCATGCACGCGCTCGTATCGCAAATGCTGCTCGCGTTGAAATCGCGGGAAATTGTCGACCTCGCGATCGAGGCGATCGAAAACAACGAGAAGCCGATCATAGCGTTGCAGCGCACCGGCGAGGCAATGCTTGCAGAATTTGTCACGGGGCAGAACGAAGCCTACGACGACGATCCAGAGGCCGTCGCTCGCGAGTTTACCGGTGTCGAGCTGGATAAGCCGATCACGTTTAAGGACTACCTGCGGCGCACGCTCGATAAGGTGCTCTGGATCAAGGAGACCGGCCGCTACGGCGATGTGTCGAAGCGTCGCGCGGAGGGCAAGGAGCTGGAGGAGGCGGAGGAGCGGATCCTTGGCCTGATCGACAAGTTGCCGGATAACCTTCCGCTCACACCGCTGGATTACATCCGCGACGAACTGGCCAGACATAGGTGTTGGCGGCTGTGTGGATCCGTTTATAAATGGCGTCGCAATGTTGAGGGAAGTAGTCAACAATAAGGGGGCCGCGTGGCCCCCTCGAAGGTAACGTGATATGCAGCGTGTCCGTCAGAATGGAGGATCGTCTGGTTCTGGCGTATGACAGAGGCGACGGTGTCGTCCTGGCGCCGGTGCAGTTCGTGCATGCAAAACAGGTGGTTTTGGACGTTTCAGCGGCGCTGACCTGAACACCGACGGGACGTCAAGACGACGGCCGGAGGAAGCGACCGTGGGGTAAGCGCAGCCGTGCGCGCGCCCGGTCGGGAGGCCCCCCTTCGCATGCCATCTGGCGAACCGTGAAGACCTTGGTCTCCCGCTGCAATATGGATCCTGGGGAGAGAGCAAACATGGACTGGAATCGCTGGTACAGCTTAAGGAGCTACCTAAGATCTTCGCTGTGGGCCGTGCCGCTCATCGCAGTCGCGATCTATGCCGTGGTAAAACCTCTGACTGAAATGCTGGGAAGGTGGATGATCAGGCAAGCGATCCTTGATCCGAAAACCGGTTTTCTTGGGCTGTCCATGACTGGGGCGCGGTCGTTGCTTGGTGACATCGTTTCCGCAGACCTGGGGTTTCTGGTGTTTACGTTCGGTTCGCTGCTCGTCGCAATCCAGGTCGCTGGCGGGCAGTACACCCCGCGGATCACGACGACACTGCTGCGCGATAACACCATCCGTAGCATCTCGGGATTGTTCGTTTTCACAATGCTGTTCGCCGATAGAACGCAGAGTTGGATGGGTGAGAATGAAGTACACCAACTTCAAGTGTTCCTTGCAGCGCTATTTGGATTCGCCTCCGTCGTCGCGTTCCTTTTCCTGATTGACTACGCCGCGAAATCTCTGCGTCCGGTAAGCCTCGTGGCACGCGTCGGGAAGCACGGGATGGCGGTCATAGAGAGCGTTTACCCCGCTTCGACTTCCGGTGCAACTACCCCGCCGGAACGTGACAAAGAGCGAGGCGTACCTGATCGCATTGTTCGTCACCGCGGCAAATCTGGCATCGTTCTGGCCGTGAATCTGGAAAGGCTGGTGGACAAGGCGCGGCGCACTGACTCAATCATCGAATTCGTGCCACAAGTGGGTGATTTCGTCGCTGCGGACGAACCCTTGTTTTATTTGTACGGGAACTCTGGCGCTCTCGATGAGAGCAGGCT
The DNA here is from genome assembly GCF_050435685.1 of Paraburkholderia sp. GAS448. Taxonomy (NCBI): domain Bacteria; kingdom Pseudomonadati; phylum Pseudomonadota; class Betaproteobacteria; order Burkholderiales; family Burkholderiaceae; genus Paraburkholderia; species Paraburkholderia sp. GAS448. The sequence continues at coordinate 183,855 of NZ_JBNDKT010000004.1, read as the reverse complement.
CCGCACACTGGTCGCTTTCGGGACGGAACGCACAATGGAGCAGGACCCTATGTTCGCGTTTCGCATCCTGGTCGATATTGCGCTGAAAGCGCTGTCGGCGGCGATCAACGATCCGACGACGGCCGTGCTTGCGATCGATCAGTTGCACCGGCTATTGCGCGTGGTGGGCAAACGGTCTCTGCGCATCGAAGAGATGGTGGATAGGTCGGGGCGGGTGCGCGTGATCTTACGGACGCCCAATTGGGAAGACTTCGTGCATATTAGTTTCCGCGAAATACGACAATGCGGCGCGAGCAGCATTCAAATCGCGCGCCGTCTACGCGCGGCGATCGAGAACCTCATCCAGAGCCTGCCGGAACATCGTCATGACGCATTGCGTGTCGAGCTGACACTGCTCGATCGCGCGATCGCCTCGACGCACCCATTTCCCGAGGACCTGGCGTTGGCCCGTATCCCCGATTCGCAAGGGCTTGGAGGTTCGGCAGTCTCGACAGCAAACGACTAGTCCTTTCGGAGGCAAACCATGGACAAACTCATAATGGGCATCGTTGAATTCCGCGAGAAAATGCTGCCGCAATACGCGAAGCAGTTCAGCGAACTGGCGCTCGCGCAGACACCGGATGCGCTCTTCATCACGTGCTCGGACAGCCGGGTTGTGCCGGACCTGCTTGCCTCGACCCATCCGGGCGATCTGTTCACGATGCGCAACGTCGGCAACCTGATACCACCGGCGACTGCGGAGGGAGTCTCTACCGGCGACCTCTCCGAGGCAAGCGCGATCGAGTACGCAGTGCTGGTGTTGAAAGTCGCGAATATTGTTGTGTGCGGGCATTCCGAGTGCGGAGCGATGAAAGCCGTGTATACACGCAACGCCAAGCTGAAAGCGCCGAATCTCGATAAATGGCTGTACCACGCGAACAACGCAGCGTTTCGCCTCGAACACGAAGGTCCGCTCAATGACAGGCTGAAACCGCACGATCAATTGTCGCAACTCAACGTACTTGTGCAGCTTGAGCATCTGATGACATACCCGATCGTTCACCAGCAAGTCACTGCTGGCGCACTGGTGTTGAGCGGCTGGTGGTTCGACATCGCGACTGGCGACATGTATGCCTATGAGCGCACGAGCCGCTCATTTGAAGTCATCGACCGCGCGATGGCTGATCGGATGATTGCGCGCCTTCCTGCGCGGGCGCGGTGAAGATGCACGAAGGCTCTTCTACACAATTGCCATCCCGGGTCGATTGGCTAGCCGTGGCGAGAATAGGTCGTGCGGTGAGGGCTGATCGGAAACGCGACTGAAATGTTCTGCGCACAAAGGACCGCTGTCTGGTGCGGAGCCGACATTTGAATGACCCCGTGAAGGCGCGGACCGATGTCCGGACATGGCCGGTTGTACGCGTTCGACCAGGTCGACCGTAAGCTGCCAGTCGAAAGAATTCGTCCGGCGCCTACGGCAGCTTTGTGGCGCCGCATCTCAGCGGGTGCAATCGGCCACGAGCGGTCGTTCGTTCGCGCTACCGCGCGGACATTTAAATGTCGGCCTCTGCCAGATATCGCACCCCCGCGTGGATGTGGCGGTTGGGTCTCTGGCCCGACCGGACGCACGTCTCTCAGTGCGACCAGGCGTCCGGGAACGTCCGGTTGCTGCTGGGGTTCGCTTACTCCCAGCTGGCGGAGCTGGCTAATTGCGCCTATATCGCGATCGTCGCTGAATCGTCGAAGCTCCCGTCCTTAAGGGCCCGTGTTTGCGGCGGCCTGCGTGCCACTGACAGATATGTTGAACAACTCCGAACTGGCAAGGTAACTGGCGCCCTTGCCACCAACGACGAGCAGGCGGCCGTCCGGCAGGAGCGTCGCCGTGTGAGCGGCGCGGCTGTTTGCCATCGAGGCCGCAGCCAGCCATTGCCCGCTGGCGGGGTCGAAGATTTCCACCGACGCCAGGGGCGCCGTGTTGACGCCTGAACCACCTGCTACGACCACCTGGCCGTTCGGCAGCACGGTAGCGGTATGTGAGTCGCGCCGGGTTGTCATGGGCGGCATGGGCTGCCAGCTCAGGGTCTGCGGATTGAACAGCTCAACCTCATTGGTCGCGAGTCCGGCATCGCCGACGCCGCCGCCTGCCACCAGGACGGAGCCATCGGCGAGCAATGATGCAGTGTGGAACGCGCGAGCCAGGCTCATGTCGGGTGCTGGCGTCCAGGTATTTGCGGTTGGGTCATACACTTCCGCAGAGGCCAGTTTCCCAACGCTGTTTTCCCCGCCTGAGACAAGAACACGACCGTCGGCAAGAAGGGTTGCCGTGTGGTCGGCCCTGGCTGTGTTCATCGAAGCAACCGGTGTCCAGGCGTCTGTGCCGGGGTTGTAAGCCTCGGCTACGGCAGTAGGCTTGCCGCTCGTATCGAAGCCCCCTGCAATCAGGACCCGACCATCGTTGAGAAGGGTTGCCGTGTGACTCTGGTGGGCGGTTGTGGTGGGCGCCGCTGCGCTCCATTGCGTGTCAAAGATTTCGACCGTGTTTAGCGCGCTGCCGTTGGATCCTGCGCCACCCACGACAAGTACACGGCCATCCTGGAGCGTGGTCGATGTGTGCAAGAAGCGTGATGTTGCCATCGACTGGGCATTCAGCCAGATTCCGGCCACGGTGCGGCTTTCCACAGAGCTGAGTACACGGGCCGAACCGAAGCCGGCGGCCACCAGCACGGTGCCGTCAGGACGCAGCGAGGCGGTATGTGTCACGCGGGGGGTATTGAGACTATCGCCAGGCGTCCACGTACCCGCAGCTGTCACAGTCAGGGTCAGGGTGGTCTGGACTTGACCCGCCGAGTTGGCCGCGACCACCGTGAACAGGGTTGCGGCTTGCGGGGTAGTCGGCGTACCACTGATCGCACCGGTCACGGGATCAAGGTCGAGACCGGCAGGCAGAACCGGACTGACCGTGAACTGTGTGGGCACTCCGCCAGTCAGCGTCGGCACGTTGGGCACAATGGGCTGGCCCACGACGTACACCGCATCGGCATAGGAAACCGTCGAGGGAGGCACCACCTGTACGGGCGGAGGCTCAATGGGTGGCTGTATGGGAGGCTCTACGGGAGGCACCACCGGTTGCTGAACCGCAATGGCAATATTCGCCTGAACGCTTCCCGCAGCATTGGCGCCGGTTACGGTGTACTGCGTAGCTGGCTGGGTGAACACGGGCGTACCACTGATGACACCTGTCTCAGGGTCCAGCGAGAGGCCCAGTGGAAGGCTCGGATTAATGGTGAACTGGGTAATCTCGCCCCCGGTAGTTACAGGCGCGTTCGGGGGGATCGCCTGGTGTATCGCGTAGATTGCAGACACGACAGGATAGCTCAGGCTCTCCGGGGCGAGTACGTGGTCGGTTACCTCAATCTGGACACGTCCCGAAGTTGACCCCTGGGAATTCGAGGCCGTCACAACGTAAATAGTTGCCACGGAGGGGGCGGTGGGCGTCCCGCCAATGACACCCGTGCGGGGGTCGAGAGCGAGGCCGGGTGGGAGTGCGGGCTCAACGGAGTATGAAACGACCTGTCCGCGTACACTGGGATCGTTTGGAATGATGGGCTGGCCTACCGCATACACCACGGAGCCATCGGCATACCTGAGTGCAAAAGGTCGAATGCGCTGGACTGGAGGGGATGAAGACGATTCCTCGTCCCCGCTGCAGGCGGTGAACTGGGTGATGAACAGGGCCGCAATGAGAAGGAAGAGGCTGCCAACCAGTGCTCGAGTGCGTGAGGTGTTCATTATTGGTACCCTCCCATCCGCTCCATCCTTAGCAAGGATAGTCAGTCGATTCGCCTCTCAGGGGGGGTTTCACACTATTAGCGGAATTCGGTCATAGGGTCCGTCCGTGAATCATACCGTCAGCCTCCGCGACCGAAACGGTTGAAAGCGCATATCCGCGCCGCACGAAACCGGACTTGCCGAATGGCCGTATCTGGAAGGACGTGAACGGTGAGCTGAATGACGGCTGCACGTCATAAAGGGGGTCCCCTTGTTTTCCGTGCACAAAGTGACGGTAGGCAGGCCTTGGATTGATGCGGGTCTCGGCGGTTTGCAGTGCATCAATCGCTGCATATTCAAATACTTGCTGTTCGCTTCCGAATCGGCCGGAAACCCGCGTGGCAGCGTGCTCGACGCAAGCTCTCCGCGTGCAAAACCAGCCCAATGAACATGCGGGTTTCCGCCGCGTCAAACAACGAACAGAAATCGTAAACTATTCAAGCGCTTACGGTCTGAGTCCCACGCCAGTGCTCGATCTCCAACCGTTACTCTGTGCACGGAAAACAAGGGGACCCCGCTTACGGGGCTGTCCTCGGCCGCGTTTTTCGGCGACGCTCACCTCCTCTTTTAACGGGCTGCTGCGCGACGCGCCGGTCGTCGCGCAGCAGCGGCGGATCGGTTTCATGGTGGGCCGGATCCAGGTCCCCGACCGGCTCCGACACAATGGGCTCGAGTGAGATCACCGATCTGTTCGAAGGTAACGACGCGTGAAGCTCTTACTCGACACGCATCTGCTGTTATGGGCCGCTGCCGGCGCCGCGAAACTGTCAACCGTCGTACGGGGCCTGATCGAGGGCCCGCGCCATACCCCGCAGTTCAGCGTCGCAAGCCTTTGGGAGAGCGCGATCGAGCGCGCCCTGATCTACCGTCGTCAGGCGCGCCTCGCATGTGGATGACGCTCGAGTAATCCCCCGCTTTGGCCTGGATAACAGATCAGGTCACTCTCAGTCCCAGAAAAAAATCGTGGTCGGTGTAACCGAAACCGTCGCGTATGCGAACTTGCAGGTGTACCCGGCACGGGTACCCGTAGCGAACGACGTATCAAAGATCGGGTCGTGTCAATAACGATCTGTCCTGTGGCACTCAATTTGTAATTCGCCAACATATGGAGCTGTCAATGAAATCAGACCGCCTTTTTCCACGCGCAGCGCGCAAACATTTCATCTTTGCCATAACTGCCGCGCTATCTTTACCCTCAATTTCATGGGCCGATTCGGATATCGACTCGCCTGGCGCTGTCTTTGTTCTGTCGAACCAGCCAACCGGCAATGCCGTGCTGGCGTACTCCCGGGACGCGAACGGTCATCTTGCGTACCAGGCCACCTACCCGACAGGCGGCAAAGGTGCAGGTGCCGGAGCTGATCCCCTGGGCTCACAAGGCTCATTGGTTTTCTCGTCCGGATTCCTGTTTGCGGTAAACGCAGGAAGCAACGAAGTTTCCATGTTCAAGGTTGAAGGCACGAAGCTTACGCTGCTTGACAAGGAGCCATCGGGTGGTCAAATGCCGGTCAGTGTCGCGGTAAAAGGGTTTACCGCTTACGTGGTCAACGCAGGCGGGACTCCCAATATAAGCGGATTTTTCGTCGACGGGTTTGGAAGGCGCCTGGTTCCGCTAGCGAATTCGCTGCGTCCGGTCGCTGGTGGCACATCGGCTCAACCTGGTCAGATCGGTTTCGCGCCGGAGAGCGACGAACTGATTGTGACCGAAAAAGGGACGCAACTCATCGATACGTATCATGTCAACCCCGCCGGATATGCGACCGGCCCCGTGCGGCATGCATCGAGCGGCGTCACGCCGTTCGGCTTTTCGGTCACGCGCGGTGGCTATGCAGTCGTTTCCGCGGCGGGCTCGGGCTCCGTGGCTTCTTACGACATCGAGCGCAATCAGGAACTAACGGCGATCAGCAACGTCCCCCTCGGAGAAAAGGCGCCGTGTTGGCTCGTCACGACAGGTGACGGGCGCTACGCGTATACGGCCAACGCGGGCAGCAGCACGATCAGCAGCCTGCGGGTGAACGCCGACGGCACAACTCAGTTGATCAATGCGACTGCTGCAGTCGTAAGCAACCCGCTCGATCTCGCACTTAGCGCGAACAGCAAGTTCCTGTACGTTCGCGAAGCTGACGGCGCCGTTAGTGGCTTCAGCATCTCACCCGATGGCAGTTTGAATTCGATCGGCGCAGTGACAGGGCTGCCTCCGGGCGCGCAAGGCATCGCCGCTCGCTAGCCGAATTGTGCCGATGAAGGTGCCGGGCAGAAGAATTTGTCGGAATGCGACGGGGCGCCCTGCTATCCACGCCCGGCATTGCTCACTGTTCGTCGATCAACCGAGGGAAACGCGCATAGTGTTATTGACCCACGATGATCAGATAAAGCAATACGATTTCGCACCGGAACGGTAGCCTGGCTGCGATTTTGTTGTGTGTCTTGTTGCCTCACGTTGTGCAGAGCTCTTTCCTGCCACGATCCATAGCCGCAATTTCCATTGCGCACGGTGGAATTTGACTTTGCCGGAGATATTTCACACGGCGAAACCGTTCGCGCCCCCAACGCGACGGCTTCGACGATTCTCGGGCCACAACGAGTCGTTCATATCCTTCGTTGCCACACGGTCGAATGTCAGCTACGCAGTCAAACACGGCCGGCCGACATCAAAAACGTAAGGGAACAAATCGGCGCATCGGGTGAGGACGGCGCGCCGTATGCGGCTCAGCCGCCACCTCGCCGCATACGACAGGGTAACGGCGCCTTGCGCAGCACCATGCGGCTGCCGTCGTCGGACAGGCCAGCGAGTGTCAGGCGCACCGTCATGCGGTCGAGCAGATGCAGTTCGCGGAAGTAGTCGATCTCGCCCTTCATCACGACCGGTCCGACCCTTAACGGGAGTGTGAGTTCGCTGATGCAGGAAGCTGCCGTCCGGCTGTTCGATGCCGCCACCGTCAGCAATCCGCAGATTTCAAGGAGCCGCTATAAGCTCAGCGTGTCGAAAGTCCCTTTAGGGCGTGCGCCGTGAAAAGGTGGCGCTTTCCAGTGGGTGCAAGCCCCACCCGGCGACCGCTCCAGCCGGAAGCAACCGGAGCAATCGTGGAGGTAATGAAGCGATTGAAGCCTTCGGTGAAGCGTGTAACATGGAATCGCAACGCGCTTGAGCACCTCGATGATCTCTCGACCGCTTTATTCCGTAGAACTGACCATACGGGTTGGGTTCTTGCTGCCTATCAGACGACTTCGAACTTTCCGGTAGAGAAGTCTGCGGAGATCGCTATTTTCCCTTCATTGAGGATCCACGGTCTGATGCGGAATCTGCGAGCACCGCTCGAATGCATAGGGTCGGCCTCAGCAATCGACCGGGCTTCCCCAAGCGACGAGGCTCGATAAATGAACATTCCTTCGCCTTCACCATACTCGCCATCGTCCGTCAGAAGAGGGCCAGCCGCGAACATCACGCCTTTGTGTTCAAGTTCAACCTGATAGCGAAGATGGGCCTGAAGATTCTGCATAACAGGGCTGAGTCCATTAACTGGAGTGGTAAACACAACGAAAAGGCGCCGTGCCAGGAACCCCTGTTCCTTAAAATTTTGCACCATGTCGTCAGCCTTGATGCGGTCGTTGGTGGGACTGCTTGAAGTCATTTCTGTCTCCGATTGAGTGATTACAATAAGTAAAGGTCGTGCCCGGGTATGTTGGGTGCCATGTGATCTACCCGCCGCGCCGCGGCATAGGTTGGATGTCCATGGAAGCCAGACGCCCAGCGACAGCTTCCCCGATTCCTGAGGTCGCTCCGTTCAGTGGCGCAAGTTCGTTCTTGATGTTCGTAGTCTTGATCGAGTTCGCCTCTGCTTCACACCGCGGCCGGGAAGCGATCAGGATGCCACCGGATAGTCGACGTAGCCTTCGGCAGCGCCCTGATAATAGGTTTCCCGGCTGGATGGGTTTAACAGAAGATCCTCGCGCAACCGTCGGACCAGATCGGGATTTCCGATGAAAGAACTACCGAAGGATACGAGGTCGGCCTGGCCCGATTCGATAACGCTGGTGGCTGACGCTTTATCGAAGCCACGATTGGCGATAAGCGTGCCAGCGTATCGGGGGCGGTAATAAGCAATGGTGTCCTGCAGCGCATCAATCGGTGTCCCGGTAAGATCGTTCGGGGCGCGGACGATCTGCAGGTGGGAGAGCGCCAGGTCGTTCAGCCGCTCGACGAGATAATCGTAGGTCGCAACCGTCTCGCCGGTCGGGCCGAATCCACCCATCGCCATCGTCGGGCTGATCTTGATGCCCACGCGACCAGGCCCCCACACGCCAATCAGGGCTTCCAGTATCTCGACGACGATCCGCGCACGGTTTTCGGGACTACCCCCATACTCATCCCGACGGACATTCAGTGCACTGTTGAGGAACTCCGGCAGTAGATAGGTCGTGGCCGAATGGAGTTCGACTCCATCAAAGCCGGCCGCTCTGGCGTTACGGGCCGCTGCTGCGTAATCGGCTATCGTCGCCTTGATCTGTTCGACAGTCATCGCGCGGGGCGTGACCGTATCCTTGAACCCTCCGGGCGTGAATGACTTGAGGCCGGGGTTGATGGCCGACGGCCCCAGCGGCGGCTCGCCCTTGAAGAAATCCGGATGGGACCCGGCCCCGGAATGGGCGAGTTGGGAATAGATCCGGCCGCCTTCCGCGTGAACGGCGTCAGTGACTGCGCGCCAGCCTTCGGCCTGTTCGGCCGTAAAAAGGCCAGGGACATTGATAAAACCAATGCTCTCGCGGCTGACCCAGGTCGATTCTGTCATGATCAGACCAGCGGAAGCACGTTGCCGATAATATTCGACATGCAACGCCGTCGGGATAAGTCCCGCATTGCGTGCGCGTCCGCGTGTCATCGACGCCATTACGACCCGGTTCTTCAGTTTCAGGCCGGCCAGGCTGAATGGTGAAAACACGGTCTGTTGTTCATTGTCGGGCATGATGGATCTCTGATGCGTTCAATAAGAGAAATGGAAATTCAGGAATGCGTCGGTAGAGACAGCCATTGATTTCGAGTTGCCCGATTCCTGACTGAACGGCGCTATTCGGCCTGCTCTGCTCAACACGATGGGTGTCATGAGACGACACCAGGCAGTAGATAAAAGTTCGGAAGCCAGCAGGACAGGGAGCGGACCGGGTTGATCTTCAGCCAGTAGCCGAGTGTGAACGTCGTACGGAAAACCATATAGATGGCTGGCACCCAGGAGACGATCGCCGAGGTCGGGTGCAGGAAAAGCGCGACCAGCGCAACCGGGACGTACATCGCAGCCGACTCGAGGTTGTTGCGCAGTGCACGCGTCGACCGCCCGGTGAAACCGTCATCGGCGATCGGCTGCGAGCGGTCACTCGCGACCCACCTGGCGCTATGTACGGTCAGATTGTTGACGTGCTGAGCGATGGCCGAAATCCAGACCAGCGCACTAGCGTAGACGATCGATAGGGCCAACATGCCGAGACTCTCTCCTGTGGACGAGGCCGCCACACGCGGCGGCCTTTTAACTTAGTATTGCCTCATTCACTTTTTTGAAGTAGTAGGAGAAAATGACTAAGTTATATTTGATATCTGCATGAACGATCGATTTCTCTCGCTGCTACTTTTCGTCAGGGTTGCGCGCACTGGCAGCTTTTCCGCGGCCGGTCGTGAACTCGGCCTCTCCCAGCCGACCGCCTCGCGCATTGTCGCCGCCCTGGAAAGGAAAATCGGTGCCTCCTTGCTCACGCGCACGACACGTGCCGTGACGTTGACGGAGGCCGGTGTCGACTATCTGGCTCGCGCGGAGGCGATTCTCACAGCGCTCGACGAGGCAGATCACGCTGCTCGCGGCACCGGGGAGTTACGCGGAATTCTGCGCGTCGCTACCTCGTCGGCTTTAGCCACCCGGGCTGTCCTCCCACGACTTTCGCAATTCACCGACGCCCATCCTGGATTGCGAGTGGAGTTCACACTGAACGATCGGCGACAAGACCTGGTCGGCGAGTCCGTGGATGTTGCAGTTCGCGTCGGTCCACTGGCCGATTCGACGGCGGTCGCACGCAGGATCGGTGTAGTGCGTCGCGTGTTGGTAGCTTCGCCGGCTTATCTGGAAAAGGCGGGAACCCCATCTGCTCCATCGGACTTGCCTAACCATGCCGTGATCGTCGGGCCGGCTGGCCAGAGTTCAGAAGCATGGGCATTCCGGAGGAACGGAAAGGCGACTTCCGTTCGCGTCGACGGACGTTTCATGCTGAATGGGTCTGATGGTGCGACGGCCGCAGCGGTGGCGGGTCTTGGCATTCTCTCAACCGGTCATTTGAGCTGCCTGGCAGAACTGGACAGCGGCGCACTCGTACGTGTCCTCCCGGGCTGGGAGATGGGGTCAGCCGACATCCACGTGATCCTCCCCGCTGGTCGCGCCGCAAAGCCATCGGCCCGGGCGTTTGCCGATTTCGTGAGCGCCGCGTTCAAGGAGATTCGGACCGATTTTATCAAGCGCCAACCCGATGTTGTCGCCTGAGTGGGTCAATCATTCAATAACTGAATATCTTAAAGTTGGTTTCCACGCCTACAAGAGCGTGGGTGCATGAAATATCTTCCCTCTCGTTGCCGCGTCTCTTGCTCGCGGCTCCCAAACGGAGAAGATAGTCATGGCGCTTCAGGACAAACTGGATGCCTTCACCACCGAACTGGTGAGTGGCGGCCCCCCCTACAATATTCCCTCTTTTGTGATCGAGACATTCCGTAAAGGCACTGCGGAACTGATCGCGAGCGGGCAGGCAAGTCTTGCGATCAAGGCTGGTCAGCAGGCTCCCAGCTTCACGCTCAAGGATTCCGAAGGCGCAACATTCAGTTCGGATCGTCTTCTGAGCCGCGGCCCGCTGGTGGTCACGTTCTATCGGGGCGTCTGGTGCCCGTATTGCAATCTGGACCTTCAGGCGCTGGAGGAAGCACGTAGCGACATCGAAGCGCGAGGGGCCTCACTCGTCGCGATCTCGATGCAGAACGCAGTCAATAGCCGCAAGTCGGTCCAGCAAAACCACCTGGGCTTTCCCATTCTCGTCGATCCTCATGGCCAGCTGGCGCAAGCGTTCGGTGTGCGGTTCGCGCTGCCCGACTATCTGATCGATCTGTATCGGAATGTCCTGAAGAACGACCTCACGGCGTTCAACGACGACACGTCATGGAGCCTGCCAATGCCCGCACGCTATGTCATCGCGCAAGACGGCGTCGTCGCGTACTCCGAGGTGAACCCAGACTATACGCGTCGTCCTGACCCCTCTGAGCTGTTTCCTGTACTGGATCAACTGGCGCGCGCGGGCACCGCCTGACTCCCGTGGCCGGTCGACCGGGAACCGGCCCAAATCCCGGTGAGCGTCAAGGACCTGTTCAGTCCGGCTGGGCCTTGCGGCATAGCCTCGATCATTCCGGTTCCTGCTACCCGGGCAAGAGCCTTTTAGTAGATGGAGAATTCAGTGATTGACCTGCACTACTGGACCACGCCTAACGGCCACAAAATAACAATCTTCCTTGAAGAGAGCGGTCTTCCGTATCGCATCGTTCCGGTGAACATCAGCAAGAACGAGCAGTTCGAGCCGGAATTCCTGAAAATCTCGCCCAACAACCGGATTCCGGCGATCGTTGATCACGAACCGGCCGATGGCCGGGAATCGGTCTCTCTGTTCGAGTCGGGCGCCATTCTGCTTTACCTCGCAGACAAGACAGGCAAGCTGATTTCCGCAGATCAGCGTGGGCAGCTTGAGGTACATCAGTGGTTGTTCTGGCAAGTGGGTGGCCTGGGTCCGATGGCGGGGCAACAGAACCACTTCCGGCGCGCCGCACCCGAGCAGATTCCTTACGCGATCGAGCGCTATACGGCTGAGACCACCCGCCTGTACAGCGTGCTCAACAGACGTCTCGCTGACCGGCCGTTCCTCGCCGGCGACGACTATTCAATCGCTGATGTCGCAACGTATCCCTGGGCCGCTGCCTACAACATCCTGAACCAGGACATCGACCAGTTTCCTCACGTCGAACGCTGGCTGGACACGGTCGCCGTGCGTCCGGCGACCAAACGCGCCTACGCCATCGCGAAGGAAATGAACCCCAATGCTCCGCAGCCCCCATCTCCACGGACTGCACCGCAAGCCTCATAAACAGCCCCCTCTGCAGGAGGATGAAATGGAGCACAGTCCAGGAGCTGAAACCGGACCATCCGTCTGGGCGTGTGCAAATACGCTTACCGGGACTCTCGTCGTCGATCAACCGGAAAGCTTCGCTGATCTCGGGGATGCCGTAATTCAGGATCATGCCGTGGAAGCGGTTCGTCGCTTCACCGGCGCATGATCTACGTCGCGCCTGCGCGACTCTCCACTTGAGGTGCATGCCATGCAGTACACAAGATTCGGTCTCACTGGACTTACGGTCTCCCGTCTGAGCCTCGGAACCGCAACGTTCGGTAAGCAGACGGATGAATCCGCCTCACACCAAATCCTGGATGTCGCCGCGGACGCGGGTGTGAATTTCATTGATACAGCCGACGCCTATCCAATGGGCGCCGACTTGACTTTCGTAGGTCGGACTGAGGGGATCACCGGGCGCTGGCTGAAAGGCAGGCGCGACAGGTTCATCGTCGCGACTAAAGCCGGAGCTCCAATGGGTCCATCTGCGTGGGATCAGGGCTCGTCGCGCAAGCATCTGCTCGACGCGATCGACGCGTCGCTTCGGCGGTTGGAAACCGACTATATCGACCTTTATCAACTCCACATCGACGATGCGGCGACATCGCTCGACGAGACCGTCGAAACGCTCGATCTGGTCGTCCGCTCGGGCAAAGCACGCTATGTCGGCGTGTCGAATTTTTTGGCCTATCGGCTGGCTCGGGCGATCGGCCGGCAGGACACCTTGAGGCTGGCCCGGTTCGTATCGGTGCAGCCTCGCTACAATCTCCTGTTCAGGGAGGTCGAGCGTGAACTACTGCCATTGGCGCAGGAAGAAAATCTGGCGGTAATCCCGTTCAATCCGCTCGCCGGCGGACTTTTGACCGGGAAGTACCAGCCCGACGAGACGCCCGGCGAGGGCCGCTTTTCGGCTGAGAACGGCCAGTTTGGCGCCATGTACCAAGCCCGCTATTGGCATCAGCGTCAGTTCGAAACTATCGAACAGCTTCGCGTAATCGCTCAAGGACTAGGTGAGCCCCTCGCCAAGCTGTCGATCGCATGGATGCTCGCGAATTCGACGATTACCTCCGTCATTCTGGGCGCGAGCCGCGCCGAACAATTGAGGGATACGATCGCCGCCGCGGACTATGTTCTTGACGGCGGCCTGAAGGACAAAATGGACGATCTGACTTCAGAATATCGCCGAGGCGATGCAGCCCGATGATCTAGAGATATTGACTATTTTTGCCCATCCCCTGAAAACTGAATACCTTCGCTAAACGCTTGCCAGGCTTGGCCTGCAGTGGCAGCTGACAGCGGAAAATGGTTGATTGTGGGGACTTGTTCCTGCGGAGACTCTCTCAAGTGCCCCATCCTACGTTCCGGTCCTGGTGCGCGGCCGCGACTTCGCTGCCGGCGAGATGGACGTTGTGACCGCACGGCCTCGACGTCGGTATCAGCAGTGATCTGCCTGTGTCCACCGCGCGCGCGGTTGGTGCCGAGGCTGCCGTCGACCGCGGCCGGCAGCACGATAGCGTCTCGATTGTTGGTGTGTCGAGGGTTTACGCGAGTTTTTGTATTTGAAAAATCAAATATACTCCACCCGTAAAGTATTTGATAAATCAAAAAAATGCCATCCGGGCGAACTCGGATCGGCCGCGCGTTTCTTCCTACTTGAGCCAAGCGTCATACGCTGAACCGGAGCAGATTGATGAGAAACAAGAAGATTGCACTTGAAGAGCACTTTGCAATCGACCTGACGATCGAGCAATCGAAAGGTTATGCGCCTTCCCACATCTGGGAGATGCTGAAGTCCAATCTGATAGACGTCGAGCAGAAACGGCTCGAACGGATGGAGCAGGGCGGAACGGAGTATTCAATTTTGTCGCTCAACTCGCCTGGCATCCAGGGGATTCCGGACATCAAGGAAGCGATTGATGTTGCGCGGCGGGCCAATGATGTCCTCGCCCGTTTGAACGCATGAGAGGCGTCTTGGCGGTTCGAAATGTGCGCGATCAGCAAGCCTGACCGCGTAAAGGTTGGACGGGAAAACGCGCGACGTCTTTTCCGTCTTGAATGAAGCGAACAGGAGGAATCGGATGTCCGTAACCGAATTGGCGCCCGCAGACGTGTGGCGCAACAAAATCTACAGCGGCGGGTGGAAAGCCGCCGGCGGCGGTACGATCCCGGTGACCGAGAAGGCGACCGGCGAGGAAATGGGATCGATTGGTTGCGCGTCGGCCGCCGACGTGTCAGCCGCCGCCGCGATCGCGGCCGATGCGCAACGCGCGTGGGCCGCGACGCCGGGGCCTCAGCGAGGCGACGCTTTGCGCGAGGTCGCGCGCTTGTTGCAGGTGCACGCAGACGAGATCGCCCGTCAGATCATCCGCGAGACCGGGTCGATACGGCCGAAGGGGCATCTGGAGGTGAAGCTGGCGATACGCGAGATTCTCGAAGGGGCGGCGCTGGCCAGCCAGCCGACCGGCATGATCACGACGAGCGACATGAAGGGGCGGCATAGCGTTGCGCGCAGAATCCCGATGGGCGTGGTCGGGGTCATCACGCCGTGGAATTCCCCGTTGATCCTCGCGGCACGCGCCATCGCGCCGGCGCTGGCCACCGGCAACGCGGTGCTGCTCAAGCCCGATCCTCAATCGTCGGTCTGCGGGGGCGTCTTGTTTGCCCGGCTGTTCGAGGCCGCGGGGCTGCCCGACGGGCTGTTCCATGTGCTTCCCGGCGGCGCGGAAACGGGTGACGCGCTGGTCCGGGATCCGCTCGTCAACATGATCAGCTTCACCGGGTCCACGCGGGTCGGGCAAGCGATCGGCGCCGTGGCGGGCGGCTTGCTCAAGCGAGCGAACCTCGAGCTCGGCGGCAAGAATCCCTACATCGTGCTCGACGACGTCGATGTCGAAGCCGCGGCGAGTGCCGGGGCGTGGGGATCGTTCTTGCATCAGGGGCAAGTTTGCATGTCCGCGGGGCGGCATCTCGTTCAGCAAAGCATTGCCGACGCCTACATCGAGAGCCTCGTGCGGCGGGCCAATGCGCTATCGGTCGGCGATCCGTTCAAGGGCGATTTCCACTTGGGCCCCATCGTCAACGAACGGCAGGCCGCAAACGTCGATCGCATCGTGGCGGAATCGGCCGTCAAGGGCGCGAAGATTCTCGCCGGTGGATCGCGAGACGGGCTGTTTTACAAGCCGACCGTGATGGTTGACGTCGCGCCAGGCATGCCGGTGTTCGAGGAAGAGATCTTCGGTCCTGTCGCCGCGGTAACCGTGGTCAAGGACGATGACGAAGCGGTTGCGCTGGCCAATCAGAACCGGTATGGCCTGGTTGCGGCAGTGGCTTCCTCCGATTTGCGCCGGGCCCAGCGGGTTGCGGACCGATTGCATGCCGGCATCGTCCACATCAATGACCAGACGGTCATGCACGAGGTGTTCGGGCCGATGGGCGGCCTGGGTATGTCGGGCAACGGGCATAACTACAGCACGCTGACCAATGCCGACCAGTTCACGGAATGGCAGTGGATGACGAGCCGCGAAAACCTTCCCGCTTACCCATTCTGAAAAAAGGGTGGCACCGCACTCCCTCGCTGCATACGGGCAGGGATTCAGCATCACCAGGTAGCTAAGTCGAGCAGGCGCAAACGACCCAGCGGCGGACGATGTCACGATCATCTCCGTCCGCAGATCGCTCCAAATCCTAACGTTAGTAAGGGCTACGACATGAATGAAGTTGCTTTAATCACCGGCGCAGCGCGAGGTATCGGTCAAGCCTTTGCGAAAAGACTTGCTCAAGACGGTTTTACTATTGCTCTCCTCGATCGTCTCGACTGCCAGGCTACTGCGCAACTCGTCCACGAAGCCGGATCGGAGGCACATATTTTCCGCGCCGACCTCAGCGAGAAGGCAGACATAGACCGCGTAGCGGCGGAGGTGCAAAGTCAGCTCGGCTCCGTCGACGTGCTGGTCAATAACGCCGGGATTCTCCCCAACAAATCCTTCGATGAAATTACCATGGAGGACTATCGATTGCTGATGTCCATTAACCTGGATGCGCCATTCTGGCTGGCACATGCACTCGTGGGAAATATGCGCAAAAAAGGATGGGGGCGCATCATCAACATCACGTCCAATACGTTCGGCGCGCCAATAAAGGATTTCACTCACTACATTGCCAGCAAGATGGGGTTGATCGGCTTGACGCGCGCATTGGCAAGCGAGCTGGGTGTCTCCGGCATCACGGTCAATGCCGTGGCGCCTGGATTGACGAGAACACCCTGGATGCTCGAGCCCGGACGCAGGGGTCCAGGTGGGATGAGCTACGAGGAGGAGTCGAAGCTCATCGTTTCCATGCAGTCCATCCCGCGAGCGCAAACGCCGGAGGATCTGGCTGGAATCGTTTCGTTCCTGTCTTCGAAGGATGCTGACTTCATCACGGGACAAACCATTGTTGTTGATGGAGGATTGGTTCGCGTTTAGTGCAGAGGCGCCGGCACAAGAAGTTTTCAAGTCGTCACCAGCAGTTGCACAGGGGCGATTGTTACGAATCGCTTCGTGTGCAACAGCGAAGCTCGCATGATCTACACGCTGCTCGTGCTGTTTGCCACGCATGTGCTGGCGGCACTCAAGCATCAATTTGTGGAACGTGACGGGCTTCTCGCACGCGTGGTTCCTTTCCTTAAATGAGAGCGCCATCTCAGGGCGCGTTCACTCTGGATCTTCGAATGACTCTCAGGAATAGCTGTTCTCGCCGGCTACTGGCGAGTGCCGCGGCCGTTCTGTTCGCAGTCGCGTTGCCCGGATTCGCGCAAGTCGACGCAAGCAAGAGCACGGTTGTCGCTACGTCGAAGCAGATGAACGTGCCGGTCGACGGTGCGTTCAAGAAGTTCACCGCGCAAGTGGCCTTCGACCCCGCGAAGCCCACTGCGGGCAGCACGAACCTGTCGGTCGATATGAGCAGCTACGACCTGGGCGACGCTGAGTACAACAAGCAGGTGCGCGGCAAGGAATGGTTTGACAGCACGACGTTCCCGAAAGCGACGTTTGCCTCGACGGCCATCTCGCCTGCCGGCGGCAACCAGTACAAGGTGACCGGCAAGCTGACGATCAAGGGCAAATCGCAGGTCGTCACGCTACTCGTCGCGATCACGCAGCAGGGTGCGACGCAGACGTTCGACGGTTCACTTCCGATCAAGCGCACGCTGTACGAAATCGGCACGGGCGAATGGAAAGACACCTCAGTCGTGGCGGACGACGTCGTCATCAAGTTTCACATCGTTGCCGCGCAGCACTGAAGGCGCGCGAGGCACACCCATCAATCAAGGAGCGCAGCGTGAAGAAGCAACTATTGATCGTAGCGGGTGCGCTGGTCGCGGGTGTGTCGTCTGGTGCCGTGGCGGCCGCCGAGACGTACCAGCTCGATCCGACTCACACTTACCCAAGCTTCGAAGCGGATCACTTCGGCGGGATTTCAGTGTGGCGAGGCAAGTTCAAGAAGTCGAGCGGCGTGGTGACGCTTGACCGTGCCGCGAAGACGGGCATGGTCAACGTGACGATCGATACTGCGTCGATCGACACGGGCAACGACATACTCAACAAGCGTCTGCAAACCCCGGAGTTTTTCGACGCGTCAAAATACCCGGCTGCGACTTACACGGGCACAGGAATTCGCTTCGACGGCGACACGCCTGTCGAAGTGATTGGAACACTGACAATGCACGGTGTTTCCAAGCCGCTGAATTTGAAGATCGAATCGTTCAAATGCTTCATGAATCCGCTCCTCAAGCGCGAAGTGTGTGGGACTGAGTCGACGGCCACGTTCGACCGAGCCGACTTCGGCATGGACTCGGGCAAGTCATACGGCTTTGGCATGAAGACCGTACTGCATATCCAGACGGAAGGTGTTAAACAATAAAGCCACCTTGGATCTGATGTGCGTCCGGGAACGGGCGGTCGGCGGTAGCCGTGATAACCCGCGTCTTATCGCGGTTACAAGCCAAGTACTTTGGATCTTGACCACGAACGTCCGAACCACTCCGGGAGCGGCCATTGATGTCCCGACAGCCTGAGCGGCTGTTGAGGGTCGCTTTATGCCACTCGCATAAATACTGCGCGCGGCGATCCCCCCGACATTTGCGTTGGCCCGGGCTCGGCCAACAGACGACCTTCGCGGTCAAAGAGGTTCGAACATTCAGACGTCCGTTGCGCCCTGGAGGCGGCCATTTAAATCGCGAGTACAGCTTGAGTGCCCCCCAATGGACAGCTGGCAAGCAATGCAGCGCATCGCTCCCGCAAGAAAGCATGCAACGCGTTAATCGCCGGCGACAGTTGCGCACGGTGAGCACAAATCAAGTGCAGCGGCGCGAGCTCGCAATACTCCGGGGGAAATAACTCCACCAGCCGACCTGCCTTCAGATCGTCAATGAGGTCCAGCCGCGACTTGTAGACAAGGCCTTCCCCGGCTATCGCCCAGCGACGAACTGCATCGGCATCGTCGCTGATGCGATTGCCTGTGACGGCCACGGTGCGCTCGCCGCCAGGCGGGGTAAAGTGCCAGCGTTCATGTATCTGCTCGCTCCAGACGTACCGAAGGCAGTTGTGTCGCCGCAGATCCTGAACTTTGGCCGGTGCGCCATGCCGTTCGAGGTATGACGGCGCGGCACACAATGCGCGTCGATTGTTGTCGACCAGTTTCATGGCCAGAAGAGACGAATCTGGCAGCGCTCCGTAGCGCACGACCGCATCCAGCGGCTGGCGGATGAGGTCGGCCGCACGGTCGCTTATTTTCACGTGCAGCGACAAACCAGGGTGCCGGTGCTGAAATTCATCCAGCCACGGTAACAGCAGGTTTCGACCAAAGTCAGACGGAGCGGACAGCCGCAGCGGCCCGGACAGCGCCCCCCGGCCGTCGGCCAGGGCCTGCTCGCCTTGCTCCAGCGCGCCAATCATGACCCGCGCATGCGGCAGGTATCGCTCCCCGGCGTCTGAAAGTTGCATGCTTCGCGTCGAACGGGTGAACAGGCGCGTGTCCAGCGCCTTTTCGAGTCGCTGCACTGACGCACTCGCGTGTGCGGGCGCGATATTCAACTGGCGCGCCGCCTCCGAGAAGCTGCCGTAGTCCACCGTGTGTACGAAGATCTGAACGTCATCGAGTCGAATCATTTTCATTGAAATGCCGAAATTGTTTGGGCTCGGCGGGTATTTATCCGCATATCGACGAAAGATAACATGGTCTCAATCACCCTTGGAGACCACGTGTATGAAAGCAATTGGCTTCTATCAGAACCATCCCGTCAGCCACCCGCAGGCGCTGCAGGATATCGAGCTGCCGACGCCGGAGCTGCGCGACCACGATCTGCTGGTGGAAGTGAAAGCGGTATCGGTCAACCCGGTCGATACCAAAATCCGGCGCGGTGGAGATATTCCGGAAGGCGGTGCGCGCATCGCCGGCTGGGACGCGGCGGGAATCGTCCGCGCGACCGGTCCGCGGGCAACCCGCTTCAAGGCAGGCGACCGTGTCTGGTACGCGGGTGACATCAAGCGGCCCGGCAGCAACAGCGAACTGCACGCCGTGGACGAGCGCATCGTCGGACCTATGCCGACCTCACTGGACTTCGCCGCGGCCGCGTCGTTGCCGCTGACGACGATCACTGCGTGGGAGCTGCTGTTCGACCGTCTGCGTGTTCACGCGGCGGACCCGACCGACAACAACGTGCTGCTCGTCATTGGAGCGGCTGGCGGCGTCGGTTCGATTCTGACCCAACTGGCGCGCGAGTTGACTGGCATGACCGTCATCGGCACGGCCTCGCGGCCGGAAACCCGCGAGTGGGTGCTGGCCCATGGCGCACATTACGTCCTCGATCATCATCAGGCCTGGGCACCCCAGTTGGCCGCGCTCGGCATCGAGCACGTTACCCACGTTGCCGGGCTGAACAACAGCGCCGCCTATGTGCCGCAAATCGCCTCCGTGCTGCGCCCGGAAGGCCAGTTCGCACTCGTCGACGACCCGGTGGGTCTGGACATCGGGCCGTTCAAGGGGAAATCCATCTCGATTCACTGGGAGCTGATGTTCACCCGCGCGATGTTCACCACCGACACCCTCGCACGGCAATGCGCGTTGCTGCGCCGCGCGGCGGAGCTGGTCGATCTGGGCCGCCTCAAGCACACGCTGACCCGACGCATTGACGGCATCAACGCCGCAGGTCTGATCGAGGCGCATGCGCTGGTCGAGGCAGGCAATATGATCGGCAAGGTCGTCGTCGCCAACCGCTGAACTCTTCTGACAATGAGCATCAACATGACATCGCAAATCATCAGCACGACAACGATCAGCCTGGAAGCTGCACAAGCATTGCTGGCAGAAGCGCGCCGCGCCTGCGCAGCGCGCGGATTCGCCGCGACGATCGCAATTACCGATGCAGGAGGCCACCTGCGCGCTTTCGAGCGAGCGGATACCGCCCCGTTCCTTACCGTTGATGTCGCCATCGACAAGGCATGGACCGCCGCGTCGTTCGGTATGGCCACGCACCAATGGAATCAGTACATGGCCGAGCCCACCGTTGCCCCACTGGCGCACCATCCGCGGCTGACGCCGGTCGGCGGTGGCGTACCGATCTTCCACGAAGGGCGTCTGGTGGGTGGCATAGGTGTTTCTGGCGGAACATCGGTTCAAGACCACGAGGCCGCTGAGGAAGCGCTGCGTCACGCAGGGTTTAAGCAGTAAGCCTGGGCCGTTGAACGATCGCCTTGCCGTCAATCGACAAACGTCCACAAAGAGGTGGAACCGTTGCTCGTGAGGGACCGGCGCGGACGGCCGGATCACTCCGATAACTGCCATTGAAGCCCTGGCGGCTCGAACGGCGGCTTCGGGTCGATCACAGGCGTCGCCGCTCGGCCCAGAAGTAGCATCGTCGCGATGACTCACGAAGCCGTGAAGGTGTTTGAGGAGAACAGAGCCCCAACGCATATTTGAGACACGCGTCCAAGCCCTCATCGGGACCAGTAGAAATCCACGGGGATAAGCTCGACGACCCATCCACCTTCTTCGCCCAGCGTGGCCGCCGGGTGCATGGAGGCGATGCGCAACGCCTCGTCATGGGTATCCGCCTCGATGATGAACAGGCCGCCCACGACTTCCTTCGACTCGGTATAGGGCCCATCGGTGACGTGCGTCTTGCCACTGCGCGGGCGGAGCGTCCTCCAGTTGTCCAGATCGCCAAGCGATGCGGAAATCAGTACCTTGTCGGTAGCCCGCATCTTGTCGTCCAATGCGGGGCATTGGCTCACCAATTTCTTGACGTCGTCTGGCGCCATCGCGGCGAATTTATCGGGGGTGAAGTAGGCCAAGCCGAGGTATTTCATGGGAGATCCTTTGGGTGTGAATAACCTGACGACGAAGCTGATGATCGAAAATCGACAATCTTCTGAAAAGTTTGTAGCGGGTCTCGCCAGACTGTCCGCTTTTGGGGTCGCGCGGTGCCGACCGCCGTGCTCGTGCTGCACATGCGGATCGCGTGAGGCAGAGGTCGGCCATGAAGCGACGTTCGCTCGAGCGCTCCCATGGACACTTGAATGACGGGTCCACTCCGTAAAGCGCCATTCGGGTTTCGCGAGAGATTCGTCTACCTCGTTGCCGGTCCGGACGCACACGATAAGTATGGTCGGCACACCGCGCGACGGCCCGCTCCCGGGCAATTCGAAGGACTTCGTCATCGAGTCGCGTCACTTACTGACACGGTCCCGTGGTATCGCGCCGCACCAGTTGAATGGGCAAAACATCGTGGACCGGCGGTCCCATTCCACCCGCTCTGATGCGCTCCACAAGCCGGCGCGCGGCAGTTCGTGCCATCGCTTCGACAGGCTGTCGGATTGATGTCAGGCCGACCAGTGGCGAGCCTGCCAGCGGCATGTCGTCAAAGCCGATTATCGATAGCCGCCCCGGCACTGCGATGCCCTGCCGTTTTGCTGCTTCAAGCACACCGAGCGCGATGGTGTCATTGCCCGCAACGATGCCAGTGACGCGGTTCTCCTCGCTTAGCATCGCAATGGCGCTGGAATACCCCGCTTCGCTGGTGTAATCACAAAAAATCAACGGTACCGAAGTCGGCGGTATGCCCGCTCCTTCTAACCACTGCATGGCCCCTTTGACGCGGTCTCTGCTTGTCGACGTGTTCTGCGGACCCATTACAAGCCCGATTCGGCGATGACCGAGTTGGTTGAGATGTTCGGCCGCGATCGCACCAGCGTGAACATTGTCAATCTCTACCGTGTCGACCCTCACATTGTCGACGGACCGAACGACGAGTACCAAGGGAATGCCTCGTCTTTGCATCTCCGCCACGACAGGTGAATCCAGTGTCGCGGTCGCGAAGATCATTCCATCGAGATAGCCATCGATCAAAGGCCGAAACGCGAGCAAATTTCCTGAATCGTTCATCGAGTCGATCATCAGCGTGATCTGGTAATCGAATTCCTGCAGAGCGTCATGTAGATGCGTCAGCAACAACGTCATAAACCGGTTATGCAACGCTCCGACAACCACGCCGATCAGCTTCGTTGCCGACTTACGCGTGGGTCGACCTTGGGACGGAATCCTGTATCCCATTTCGGCAGCGACCGCTTGCACGGCGCTACGGGTGTCGCTACTGATGGCTGGGTGCCCCGTCAAGGAACGAGACACAGTGGACACCGAGATGCCAAGGCGCTCGGCAACATCTTCAAGCCGGACTTTTGAAGACTTTGAGCGAACAATCGAACGCGCGTTAGTTTGCATAAATTTGCATTGCCGGGGTGGTGCAGACAGGTTACTTCACGCTAAGGATGCTGGCCGCTAGGGTAAGTATGGAGCATTTGCGCAGAGTTTGCAGAAAAATTTGCGCTACATTTGCATCAACGCAGCAGACTACCCAAGTTCAGACAGCACGCTGCTACCGATCACCCCCCTGCAAAAAGGAAATGCAAATGGCAATCCAATTCTTGAAGCACGGTCGTAGCGCCGAAGAGTCCTCGCAAGACGCCGCGAAGGTTCGCGACGTGGTCACGGGCATCCTCGCCGACGTAGCATCGCGCGGCGACGCAGCGGTCGCTGAACTCTCGGCGAAATTCGACAACTGGTCGCCTGAAAGCTTCCGACTGTCGGAAGACGAGATTGCAAGCTGTGTTCGCTCGCTGTCTCAGCGTCAGCTCGAAGACATCAAGTTCGCGCAAGCGCAGGTGCGCAACTTCGCCCAGGCGCAACGCGACTCGCTTCGCGACATCGAGGTGGAAACGCTGCCGGGCGTGGTCCTTGGTCACAAGAACATGCCGGTCGAGAGCGTGGCGTGTTACGTTCCCGGCGGGAAGTTTCCGCTGGTTGCCTCGGCACACATGGGCGTCGTAACGGCCAAGGTTGCAGGCGTCCCGCGCATCATCACCGCATCGCCGCCGGTCGGTGGCAAACCCAACCCGGCTGTGGTCGCCGCCATGCATCTCGGCGGTGCTGACGAGATTTACACGTTCGGTGGTGTTCAGGCCATCGCTGCGATGGCGCTCGGCACGCAGACGATCGATCCGGTTGCAATGGTGGTCGGACCGGGCAACGCGTTCGTCGCGGAAGCGAAGCGTCAACTGTTCGGTCGCATCGGCATCGACCTCATCGCAGGACCGTCGGAAACGCTGATCATCGCCGACGACAGCGTCGATGCAGAAATTTGCGCGACGGACCTTATGGGTCAGGCAGAGCATGGCTTCAATACCCCCGCTGTTCTTCTCACCAACTCGCTGCAGTTGGCCAAGGACACCATCGCTGAAGTTGAGCGCCTGCTGAAGATCCTGCCTACGGCGAACACGGCGGGCGTTTCTTGGCGCGACTATGGTGAAGTGATCGTGGTGGACACGCTCGAGGAGATGGTGTCGGAAGCCGATCGCATCGCGTCCGAGCACGTCCAGGTGATGACGCGCGACCCGGACTACTTCCTGAAGAGGATGAAGAACTACGGTGCGCTTTTCCTTGGTGCGCGCACCAACGTCGCCTACGGCGACAAGGTCATCGGCACGAACCACACGCTGCCGACCGGCAAGGCCGCGCGCTACACGGGCGGCCTCTGGGTCGGCAAGTTCATCAAGACCTGCACGTATCAGAAGGTCCTGACGGATGAAGCGAGCGCTTTGATTGGTTCGTACTGCTCTCGGCTCTGCGCCATCGAGGGCATGATCGCCCACGGTGAGCAAGCCAACATCCGCGTGCGTCGCTTCGGCAACCGCGACGTGCCTTACGGTACCGCCGTCCCGGCCTGATTGCCGATAAGGAAACGCTCATGACACGGACCAAGCCGCGGCCGCGAACCGACTTTCACTGGTTCTGCCAGGTTAATACCCAGTGGAAAGACATCGACATCTACGGGCACGTGAATAACGCTGTTCACTACACGTGGTTTGACACTGCAGTCAATGGATGGCTCGTCGAACGAGGTCTCCTGGACCCGGTTCGCGGTGAGGCTGTCGGTTTGGTCGTGCACACGAGCTGCGAGTACTTTGACGAGGTCGTCTTTCCAGACCTCGTCACCTGTGGACTGTCCGTAAGCAGAGTGGGTACAACCAGCGTAACCTATGAGATCAGCCTGTTCAGAAACGACAGTAATCAGTCGTTCGCGCATGGCACCTTCGTTCACGCCTACGTCGACCGTATCACTCGCCGGCCGGTCCCGCTTTCTGACGATCTACGTAGCGCGGTGCAACAAATTCAGGGCAGTCGCTGAGAGTCTCTTTGCTGGCGTAGCCAGATCAACTATCTAAAGTGAACGTGTGAAGACAGCGGGCGTAGTGAGCGCTACGGCCGCCGTCCGCTTTGCTTCAGGAGTTCCGCATGCTGTATCTGCAGTTGGACGTGACCGGCACGTATCCGGTAGAGGCCAAGAAAGCGCTTGCGCAGAAAATGGCGTCGACGTATGCCGACATGATGAAGGTAGACATACGACGCATCAGCATCGCCATTCGAGAAGTGGGCAATGGCGGCGTCTGGAGAATCGTGGACGGAGAACCCGTTTCCGCCGCCGTGATGATGTGTGACATTCGAAGGGGACGAACACCCGAACTGCGCATGCAGGTCGCGAAGGCAAGATCGGCGCGCGATGACGCCCAAATTTTAAAACGCCAAGCCTGCTCCGTGTTACAACCTCACCGGGAAGGCATAACGCCCAGGCAAAAGAAAAAAAGCGGAGCAATTCGTGCTCCGCTTCTCCGGGCGACGGCAGCCTATCGTTCGCCGCCAAACTGCTGCAGTGTCTCCAGTGCTTCCAGAAGCACGTCCTTGGCAGGTCCCTTCAAATATTTCTTGAGTTCCTTCTCGACTTGGGTCTGCGCCGCGCGCCAGTGCGGCTCAGCCTTTTTCAATACACGGGCACCGGCGGGGCTAAGCTTCGCCAGCTTATAGCGCGCATCCTCATCGCTCGATACCTCAACCCATCCCGCATCGATTAGCAACTTGATGTTGCGCGAGATTGTCGTCTTGTCGAGCGACAACTCAGTCGCAATCTCGTTGTAGGTTGCCGAGCCGAGGCGGTCGAGACCACGCAACAGGGTGAGCTGCGTGATCTTCAGACCCACCGGGCGCAAAGCGTCGTCGTAAATGCTCGTCAGGGCGTTCGCCGAGCGCCTGAACTGGGTGCAATAGCATTCAGTGAACATCGACGGTCCTCCGGATAGACGAGCAGTGTATATGCAACTATCGTATCACCTCTCGACAGCGACGTGTAGAACCGGTGACCGGTTTGAAGTTAGATCTAAAATCGGACTCCGCGCCCATTCAGACTTTATGACAGGGGCATCGAGGGTCCGTAGGGTTCTCACTAGGTTTCAAACCTGTCCATCTTCACTAGACTGATGCATATACATCAGTTGTAGGTACATCTCTCCACGATTGAATCTAGCCGTTACAGTCAGGGGTGAGCGCATCAGAAGTGGTAGCAGACGAGACATTGCGCCTTGTTGGGGCCACCCGCGTCGCACTGTCACCTTACGTCCATATAGATGTATATGCAACCGAAAATTAACGCGATGCTGTCCGGTCCATGCAGTTTTTCGTAAGCTGCATACGTATTCAGTCCGGACACAACCCATAACCTGATTCGCCTCTCCAGGAGCTCTCGGAAATGCCCATCATCGTTTGCAACACTCGCGCAGGACTGGATGTCGCTGTCAAGCGGAAGATCGCGAAGGCGATCACCATCGCCGTCAACGAGACCATCAAATCCCCGCTCGAAATCATCAGCGTAATCTTTAATGACCTGGCGTCCGAAAGCAGCTACATAGGTGGAGAACCGGGCGGCGACACGCTCATCATGTGTAACATTCGCGCCGGTCGATCCGACGAAGCGAAGCTCACTCTTGTCAAAAAAGTGAGCGCCATTTTCAGCGATTTCGCGGGCATTCCAGAAGACCGCATCGAGACCGGCCTGCTTGAATTCGTTCCCAAGTTCATCATCCGCGGTGGCAAGCAGCTGCCCGATCCGCCTTACGCGTGGTCGACATCCGCACGATATGGGCTGTAGATAAATTCACGAAACTTTGCATACCTATGCATTAGGAGACAGGTTTGGATACCAAGCACTCGACTGCGGCAGGGCATTCGTTACCGAAGATGCTGACGATTGCGACCGCCAGTTTTATTGGAAGTGCCATTGAGTGGTTTGACTTCTTTCTTTACGGGATCACCTCGGCACTTGTTTTTGGCAAGCTGTATTTCCCCGGTGGAGATCCATTGACCGGGACGCTGCTGGCGTTCGGTACGTTCGCGGTCGGTTTCATCGCCCGGCCATTCGGCGGCATCGTCGCGGGCCATCTCGGCGACCGTGTCGGGCGCAAGTTCGTGCTGGTCACGACGCTGCTCGCAATGGGCTTTTCGACCACGCTCATCGGTCTTGTGCCGGCTTACAACAGCATCGGACTCGCTGCGCCGATCCTTCTGATCCTGCTGCGCATCGTGCAAGGCTTGGCCGTAGGCGGAGAATGGGGCGGGGCCGCGCTGATCGCCGTCGAGCACGCAAACCCGAACCGACGTGGCCTCTATGGCAGCTTCCCCCAGATGGGTCTTCCCGCAGGGCTGTGTATGGCAGTGGGCGGAATGGAACTGGCAAGTCGCCTGCCTGAAGCGGAGTTTCTGGCGTGGGGTTGGCGTATTCCGTTCCTGTTCAGTGCTGTCCTTGTCGCTGTCGGTCTCGTGATCCGACTCCGCATCGAAGAGCCGCCCGCTTTCAAGAAGGTACTTGACACCGATGCAACCGTCAAACTGCCTATCGTAGAGGCGGTTCGCCGGTTCCCAAGGGCGATCCTGATGTCTGCGGGACTCCGATTTGCGGACAATATTTTGTACTACGTATTTACCACCTTCGGCCTGACGTACATGACAAGCCATCTTGGCCTGCCGCGGAAGACGGTGCTTGTCGCGATTCTAATTGCCGCTGCGCTTGAACTGCTGACGAATCCACTTTTCGGCGCGTTATCTGACAAGTCTGGTCGAAAGCAGGTGGTAGTCTTTGGCGCATCGATTGCGGTGGTGGCGCCCTTCCCGTTCTTCCACATGATAGGAACTGGGAACCCGACGATGATCCTGCTTGCGCAAATCATGGTGCTCACGATTGCTCACGCTGCTGTGTTCTCGCCGATGGCCGCCTGGTTCGCCGAAATGTTCAGCCCCGAGGTGCGTTATAGCGGAGTGACGATTGGGTTCCAATTGGGCGCATTGGTTGCCGGTGCGCCGACGCCGCTAATCGCGACGGCGCTGCTCGCGAAGTACGGCGACTACACACCCGTGGCCATCTTCGCAATGATTGCGGCCGGCATCACGCTCGTCTGTGCCCTGTTCGCAAGGGTCGCCAACGATCGCAAAGCTCCTTCAACGGCGATGTTGATTCCGGCTAGCGGAACGCATGAAGGCTGAGCCGCGCTCCGTCGAGATTGATCGCTTCCGCGTGGAGGCGGAACCTGTACCTCGACGAACTGGAGTGGCCTGGAAATCGTGGGTGGCACAACGCACCGCACCTCACGCAACACCACACGACTGCATCAAGAAAATGAAACAATTCGCGACTGACGCTATCTTTTGCGCGAACGACCAAATGGCGATGGTCGCGACCTATCGGCGGGGCCACGCATCGTCAGTGGTCAACTAGTCGTGCCCGACTCTGCTCGCCGGCCTCCGAATGGACTGTCACAAATCGGCGGGCACACGGTGTGGACGCAGCCAGCGAAACAATCAATCAACCGGATTTGAATCAGAGAGGGACATATGTCTAAGGGACTTTTTAGTCTTGATGGTAAGACTGCTGTTGTGACTGGCGCGGGTCGTGGCCTTGGTGCGGACATCGCTTCTTTGCTCGCCGAATCCGGCGCGCACGTCTATCTGCTCAGCAGGGATGCCGGGGAACTGGATAAAGTCGCCGCTAGTATCCATCGAAACGGTGGCGCTTGCACTTCTGTTGTATGCGACCTCTTAAAAGATGACGAACTAGAGCGGACATTCTCCGAACTCCCGACGCTGGACATCCTCGTCAACAATGCGGGCACCAACATCCCTTCACGACTCGCGGACGTCAAAACTTCGGATCTGGACTTTGTCATCAGCTTGAATGTCAGGGCGACGTTCTTGGTAACCCGCGCGGCCGTTCGCAAGATGCTCGAATGCGAAGCGACTGGTGACCGTGCCATCATCAACATTTCGTCGCAGATGGGCCACGTGGGGGCACCTGATCGATCGGTGTACTGCATGACGAAGCACGCGATGGAAGGTCTTACGAAGGCAGCCGCTGTTGAACTCGCGCCCAGAATACGCGTGAACACGGTGGCACCTACGTTCGTCGATACCCCGATGACGCAGCCGTTCTTTGAGAACGAGCAGTTCAAGCGCTGGGTCTTCAACCGGATTCCGATGGGCCGTCTGCTTTCAAGTCACCAAGTCGCTGCGGCGGTGCTGTATCTTGCGTCTCCAGCTGCCGCAATGATCACCGGTACGAGTCTGCGTATCGACGGAGGATGGACGGCGCAGTAAGCGGGCTTGTCTGGCCGCGCCGGAACGATCGATCTGACGCGGCCGTGAGGCCGTAGGGCACGTGGTAGTCGCCGCGCTTACACCGAGGCAGGACGCGTCATTGCTTGGACCGGATAAGGCCGACATTCTCGCGAGCGACCGTTTAACCTGGCGATCAAACTCGCCATTCAGATTTCCGCCGTGACTCATGCGCTTTGGCAGCTCATTCGAGACGGCCTGGTCGAACTGCAGCCCGATGAGCTGGATGGGCGGGCCAAACCTGCCGCGCTAGCGCGCATGGGCGCAGCGCGGGTTCGTCAAGCGTTCATGCACTGGACTAAAGTCAACGAGCGTGTCGAGGCGGTACTCGGGCGGGAATCGGCCGCAGCGTTGCGCGCGCTCGCCGATCACGTCGCGTCGGATGAATGCCTGACCGCGTATGAAAGCGCTCGCGCAAGCAATCCCGCGGCGTCCGGAAAGTGATCCACGGCGAAGGAACGCAATCACTTGCGTGTCCGGAAACCTTGCACATCTGACATTGGAGAGGCACCGCGTCCTGTGAAAAAATGGGGCTTTCCAGGAGTGTTGACGCTATGCCCTACCTGCAACTGGACGTAAACGACCACTATTCAGTGGAAGACAAGCGGCGCCTGGCGCTGAAGATGAGCGAGACCTACGCGCGGATGATGTCGGTCGACATCAGGCGTATCAGCGTCGCGATTCGAGAGCTGGGAGATGGCGGTGTCTGGCGGATTCCCGAAGCCGGTGAAGAGCCCACCCCGGTCGCGGTCATGATGCTGGACGTCAGAAAGGGCAGGACGCCCGAACTGCGTATGGACGTGGCCAAAGCGCTGTGCGCGCACTGCATCGAAATTCTCGGCCTGCGTGAAGACCGGCTCAACGTCGAATTCACCCAGCATTCCGGGGATGAGATGTATCACCCGGCGCTGGGCGGCTATAGCCCGGAGTGGACGCCGGGCGAGCAGTAAGGCGAACTACGCTTAAAGCGCAAGGGGCGTGACACCCGACGCCCGCTGTATGGTTTGCGGTGGCTGACCGAATGCACGCAGGAACGCTTGACGCATCCGCTCCCGGTCACCAAAGCCGGTCTCTCTCGCGACGATCTCGATCGGGTGACGAGTCGTCTCCATCATCAGACGAGCGGCTTCAACGCGAAGCCGCTCGACTGCCTTCGCGGGCGATTGACCCGTTTCCTCACGAAACACACGGCTGAACTGACGCGGACTGAGCCGTGCCGCTTCGGCCAGCCGCTCGACCGACAAATCGCTCGCCAGGTTTTCGCTCGCGTAGGTGAGCGCCATCTGAACGCGGTCTGAGCGCGCGCCCATCTCCAGCAGCGCCGAAAACTGCGACTGACCGCCACCGCGACGCTGATAAAGCACGAGCTTGCGCGCAACCATGCGCGAGGTGTCCAGCCCGAAGTCGTTTTCGACGATCGCAAGCGCGAGATCCACGCCGGCGCTCATGCCGGCCGACGTCCAGATCTGTCCATCCACGACGAAGATGCGATCTTCTTCGAGCTGTACGTTCGGATACTGCTTCTGGAAGTCACGCGCGTGGAACCAGTGTGTCGTTGCGCGCTTTCCTTCCAGCAGACCTGCAGCAGCCAGAACAAATGCACCCGTACAGATCGACGCAATTCGCCGTGAATGGCGCGGCGCTTCCCGAAGGTAATCCACCAGCGCAGTCGAAGGCAGGCGGCATTCGTTGTCGCCCGCCACGATGAGGGTGTCGTAGCCCTCTTTGGCAAGTGGTTCGCTATGAACCGAAAACCCCTGGGACGAAGCGATAGGTCCACCGTGCTCGGACACGATGCTGAATTCGTAAGCTGCTTCGCCGCGCAGCAGATTGGCGTATTCGAAGACGCTCGCCACTGCGAGCGCGAGCGACT
Source organism: Paraburkholderia sp. GAS448 (assembly GCF_050435685.1). Classification (NCBI taxonomy): domain Bacteria; kingdom Pseudomonadati; phylum Pseudomonadota; class Betaproteobacteria; order Burkholderiales; family Burkholderiaceae; genus Paraburkholderia; species Paraburkholderia sp. GAS448. The sequence continues at coordinate 152,975 of NZ_JBNDKT010000004.1, read as the reverse complement.
GGAAGTTGGGATAGACGACAAGTCCGACGGTATGCATTGATGCCTCGCGAGTCATGGCTTGATTCGTTGAAAGTAGCACAGAACGGACAGCGGCGGCGTAGGTGAAGGCATGGCATAAATCATTGCATATATGGCATTGATGTCGTGGGTGACCGAGCTCAGAATTCGCTCCATGAACCGACGCCTGTTGGTTCAACCACCCACTCAAAGGACTGAAAATGACTTCCTCTACGAACGGTTTCGCGCTGATCACCGGCGCGTCGGCTGGCATTGGCGCCATCTACGCTGATCGTCTCGCCAAGCGCGGCTTCGACCTCATTCTGGTTGCACGCAACCAGACCCGACTGAACGCTCTCGCAGAGCGCCTCACGAAAGAGACGGGCCGCTCGATCGAAACGATTGCCGCGGATCTCAACGACAAGGCTGCGCTCGCGAAAATCGAGACCCTGCTTCGCGAAGACCCGCGCATCACGATGCTGGTGAACAACGCGGGCGTCGGCTCGGTTGCATCGGTTCTCGACGGTCACGTCGACTCCATGGAATCGATGATCAACCTGAACATCACGGCACTGACGCGTCTCACCTACGCGGTTGCGCCTGCGTTCGTCGCCAAGGGCTCGGGCACGATCATCAACATCAGTTCGGTGGTCGGCATTGCAGTCGAACTGCTGAACGGTGTGTACAGCGCCTCGAAATCGTACGTGCTGAGCTTCGGCCATGCGCTTCAGCGCGACCTCGCAGGCAAGGGCGTGCGTGTGCAGACCGTGCTGCCGGCAGCGACGGCAACCGAGTTCTGGGACGTCGCCGGCTATGCGAAGCAAAAGGAAGCCGCGAGCACGATGACGGCCGACGATCTGGTGGATGCCGCGCTCGCAGGCCTCGATCAGGGCGAACTCGTGACCATCCCGACGCTGCACGATGGCGACGACTGGACGAAGTGGGAAGCCGACCGTCGCGCGCTGGCTCCCCGGTTCGCGAATGCCAAGGCCGCGCCGCGCTACACGTCGAACGCCACGACCGCCCAGTAAGCCCACCAACCCATAATGCGAAAGAGATTGATCATGAACCTCCTTAAATTCGGCGCTGCTGCGTTCGCGATGGCCAGTGCCTTTGCATTGCCGGTGGGCGCGTCGGCACAGTCACGCGGCAAGGTCCTCGTTGTGATGTCGAGCGCGCATGAGCTCGACCTGCGCGATGGCAAGCACTACGAGACCGGCTACTACCTGAACGAGTTCGTCGTGCCGTATCGCAAGCTCGTCGAGGCAGGCTACGAGCCGGTCATCGCGAACCCGAAAGGCGACATGCCCGTCATGGACGCCAATTCGAACAACAAGATGTTTTTTGGCGGCGATGACGCGGCGCGCGCTGACGCACTGAAGTACGCGCAAGGCATCGCGCAGCTGAAGCAACCCAAGACGCTCGCTTCGGTGGTCGCCGAGGGAACAGGCGGCTATGTCGGGCTCTTCATTCCGGGTGGCCACGCCCCGATGGTGGATCTGCTGAAGGACCGCAATCTCGGCAAGATCCTGGTCAGCTTCCATGACAGCGGCCGTCCGACTGGAATCATCTGCCACGGACCCATCGTGCTGCTGTCCACGCTGAAGGACCCGGACGCCTTCGTCGGATCGATGATCGCCAATGATGGTAAGGCGAATTCACTCGCTGCAGGCTGGCCGTATGCCGGTTATCGCATGACCGTGTTCTCCACGGGTGAAGAGCAGCAACTCGAAGGCCCGAACGGTCTCGGCGGCAATGTTCAGTTCTATCCCGTGAATGCACTCGCAGAAGCGGGCGCGCATGTCGATACGGTCGCGAACTGGCACAGCAACGTGGTCGTCGATCGCGAACTGATTACGGGTCAGCAGCCGATGTCGGCACCGGAATTCGGTGACGTCCTGGTGGCGAAACTGAAAGCGCGCACGAACTGATCCAGGTTATCGAGCAAGTTCGTGAAAGGACTGGATGCGTTGTATCCGGTCCTTTTTTCATGGGTTTCCCGATGACCTGAAAACCCTGCTTATTCGACATGGTTTGAGGCACCGGCGTCATCTAAGGTAGTGGCAACAGGTTTCTGGGGGCGCCTGCGGCGGTCGCCGTTCCGGTTCCTCAGGTTCCTTTAATCCTCCGGTGAAACTCGTCGGTGAACACGCCAACGGTTGGAGAGGGATGCAATGTCGAGAGATCAGGATACATCGCCGCAAGAAGCGCCACGATCGGAGCGTCGTCGTATGAGGCGCGTCGGGGCGTGGGTAGCGGCAGTGCTTGTCATAGGCGTGTGCGGATTTATTGCATTCGCCTGGAGGCCGGCACTTTCGGAAGTGCCGACACCTGACCCGTCGAGCTTTTCGCCCGCTTTGATACAGCAAGGCGCGCGTCTTGCCGCTGCGGGATTCTGCGCGAGCTGTCATACGGTCATGGGCGGCAGGTCATTTGCCGGCGGCTACGCAATGAAGACGGGCTTCGGCACCATCTACTCCACCAACATCTCACCGGATCGCGAGACGGGCATTGGTTCGTGGTCGGAAGAAGCCTTTCTCCGCGCCATGCGTGAAGGCGTGGCGCGCGACGGGTCGCATCTTTTTCCCGCCTTTCCCTACGACCACTTCACCAGGCTGTCGGACGAGGACATTCACGCGCTGTACGCATTCGTCATGACACAGCAGCCCGTGCACGCAGAGAACCATCCGAACGAGATGCCGTTTCCGTTTGGCATCCGGGCGCTTCAGGCGGGATGGAAGCTGTTGTTTTTCCATCCGGAGCGATTCGAACCGCGAGACGATCGATCGCCCGCCTGGAATCGCGGCGCTTATCTCGCCGAGGGGCTGAGCCACTGTTCCGCCTGCCACACGCCGCGCGGTCCGCTGGGCGACGAACTCACGAGTCGTCTCTATCAGGGTGCATCGGTCGACGGCTGGTTCGCGCCGGCTTTGACCGCGGCCAATCCTGCGCCGGTGCCGTGGACGTCAGCGGAACTGCACGACTATCTGACGACCGGAGCGAGCCACTATCACGGAACAGCGGCAGGGCCGATGGCGCCCGTCACGCAGGGACTCGGCGCTCTCAGTGCCGAAGACCAGCAGGCGCTGGTGACCTACGTCGAGTCGCTCGGCGACGGCGATGCGAGGGCTGCTCATACGGCTTCGGCGGTGTCATCGGCGCTCGACGTCGATGCGCAGGATCGTAGCCGTATGGCAAGTGCGGGAGGCCGTCTGTTCGTCGCCGCGTGCGCCTCGTGCCATTACAACCGGGCGCCCGACGTCAATCCAGACAGGCCGGAGCTGGGGGTGAACAGCGCCGTATTTCTGGACGATCCGTCGAACCTCATTCGCGTGATTCTGTATGGCATCAACGCGAAGGACGGCGCCGCCGGCATCGTGATGCCCGGTTTCGCACGTGGCTTGACGGACCACGATGTAGCGAGCATCGCCGGTTATTTGCGCAGTACCCGAACGACCAAAGCGCCGTGGCCGGATCTCGGGAAACAGGTTGCAGCGATCCGTGCCGCAGGGCCAGGAGAAATTCGATGACAACGTTTCGTATCAATGGCCGTCCCGCCACGGTCGACACGAATCCGCAAACACCGCTGTTGTGGGTCATTCGTGACGAGGTCGGCTTGAAAGGCACCAAATTCGGCTGCGGGATTGGCATGTGTGGTGCGTGCACGGTCCATGTCGGTGGTCGCCCGACGCGCTCGTGCGTCACGCAGCTAGGTGCCGTGGAGGGCGCCGATATCACGACGATCGAAGGGCTCGATCCGCACGGCCAGCATCCCGTGCAACGTGCATGGAGAGAACTGCAGGTTCCCCAGTGCGGCTATTGCCAGTCCGGTCAGATCATGCAGGCGGCCGCCATGCTCAAAGACTTTCCCGATCCAACCGACGCGGATATCGACGCAGTGATGACTGGCAATCTATGCCGATGCATGACGTATTCGCGTATCCGGGAAGCAGTCAGACGGGCTGCGCGGGAACTGGCGGAGAACAAGGCATGAGCAGGACCCAGCATGGCGGCGAAGATTCGGTCATCAATCTGTCGCGCCGTTCTTTTCTGGTGGCGACAGTTGCCACAGGCGCGTTCTTCGGCTTTTCGCAGGCCGCGTTCGCGCTCAATGCGTTCGGAGGCGCGTCGCCGGCGTCAGCATCAGCGACATCGGGCGAGCCGGTCTTCGAGCCGACCGTGTGGTTCGGGATCGACCACGAAGGCGTTGTGTCCGTGAACGTCCCGAAGGCCGAGATGGGTCAGCACATCGGCACAGCCATAGCGCGGATTCTGGCCGACGAACTCGAAGCCGACTGGACCATGGTCCGGATCGTGGGTGTCGATACCAATCCCAGATGGGGGTTCATGGTCACGGGCGGAAGTACATCGGTGTGGGCGACGTTCCCGGTATTTAGCCGGGCGGGTGCGGCCGGTCGTATGGCATTGATCGAAGCAGGTGCGAAGCTGCTGGATGTGTCCGCTGCACGATGTGTTGCCAGGAATGGCGCCGTCCATGCGAATGGCCGTTCAATCAGCTACGGCGAGATCGTGCGCCGCGGCAACCTCGGACGCCGCTTTTCCGCTGACGAGCTGAAAGCGCTGCCGATCAAAGGCGCCGCCAATCGTACGTTGATCGGAAAGCCGACCCGGGCGCTCGACGTTCCCGACAAAACCATCGGCGCGGCGGTCTATGGCATCGACGTCGACGTGCCAGGCATGGTCTACGGTCGGCCGAAGCTACCGCCCACACGCTACGGATCGAAGGTGCTCTCGATCGACGACAGTGCTGCGCGAGGCGTCAAAGGCTACCTGCGTAGCGTGGCGCTGGACGATCCGTCCGGAACGGTACCTGGCTGGGTTATGGTGATAGCGGACAGCTTCTACGCGGCGCTACGCGCGGTCGATCTCGTGAAGGTGAAGTGGCAGGTTGGCGACACGGCAACGGTATCCGAAAAGGATCTGTTCGACCATGCCGCAGCGCTGGTGGCTGACAGGAGCCAGGGCGCGCTGCTCGACACAGGCGGAGGTGATGTCGACGGTGGCCTCGCACGAGCAGCCAAGACGCTCGAAGGCACTTACACCACAACAGGTGTGCTGCATTTTCAACTCGAACCCGTCAACGCCGTCGCGTTCGAGAAAGACGGCGTCTTCGAAATTCACACCGGCAATCAGGCGCAGGGCTTCATTCTGCCCGTCCTCGCCAAAGCGCTTCAGGTTCCGGTAGAACGCATTGTCATGCGGACGTACCTGATAGGCGGCGGCTTCGGCCGAAGGCTAAACGGCGACTACGCGGTTCCTGCGGCGCTGACCGCGAAAGCGCTGGAACGTCCGTTCAAGATGGTGCTGACCCGCGAAGACGACACGCGGCTCGACTCGCTGCGCTCGCCCACGCTACAGCGGCTACGCCTTGGCTGGAATAACGATGGAAAGATCGTGGCGATGGAACACGTCGCGGTTGCAGGCTGGCCCAGTCTGACTGTGTTTCCGGGAAACATGCAGAAGGGCACCAATGGTGCACCGTACGATCCGTTCTCGATCTCGGGCGCGGACCACTGGTACGACGTGGGCGCACTGCGGGTCCGTGCAGTCAACAACGATCTCGCACAAAAGAGCTTTCGTCCGGGGTGGTTGCGTGCAGTCGCGCCAGGATGGACGAACTGGGCGGTCGAGTCGTTCATGGACGAGGTCGCGCATGTGCAGAAAATCGATCCCGTGGCGCTGCGTCTCGCGCACCTCACAGGCGCGGGCCGGAACGCCGGCGCCGCGCCGAGTTCGACGGGTGGCGCGCTGCGGCAGGCCAACGTCATCCGGCGCGTGGCAGCGCGTGCGGGTTGGGGACGCGCGATGCCGCCCGACACGGGTCTCGGCCTTGCCAGTTCGTTCGGACAGGAGCGCGCAATGCCGACATGGTGTGCGTGCGTGGCGCAGGTCAAGATAGACCGGCAGACGGGACACGTAACGGTGCAAAAGTTGTGGATGGAGATCGATGCGGGCTCGATCATCGATCCCGATGGTGCCATGGCGCAGGCCCAGGGCGCGACGTTGTGGGGCTTGAGCATGGCGCTCTACGAAGGCACCGGATTCGAAGATGGGTATGTGAAGGATCTGAATCTGGATACCTATACGCCGCTGCGCATGGCGGACGTTCCGGACATGGACATCGCCTTTGTGGACAGCACGGAGGCGCCTGTCGGACTTGGCGAACCTCCGACTACCGTGGTCGCACCGGCGATCGGCAACGCGATTTTTGCCGCTGTGGGCGTGCGGATGCGCCACCTACCTGTCCGGGCAACGGATATCAGGCTGGCACTGGATCAGGCCCGGCAGAAGACCACGAGCTAACGGAAAACGACATCATGAGACAACCCTTCTACAAAGTTCTGTACGTGCAGGTGCTGCTGGCGATTGCCGCTGGCGTTCTGCTCGGTCACCTGTACCCGCAGTACGCGACCGCAATGAAGCCGCTCGGGGACGCATTCATCAGGCTCATTCGCATGATCATCGGACCGGTGATCTTCTGTACGGTGGTGACGGGCATCAGCAGCATGAGCGATCTGAAAAAGGTGGGACGCGTCGGTGGAAAGGCGCTGGTCTACTTCGAGGTCGTGTCATCCATTGCTTTGGCGATCGGCTTGCTGGCCGGCCATGTGCTGCATCCTGGCGACGGGTTCAATGTGTTGGTCGCGTCGCTGGACACACGGGCGATTGCAGGCTTCGTCAGCCAGTCGGAACATCTCGACGGGCTGACCGGCTTTCTGTTCGGGATCATTCCCGTGTCGTTCTTCGATGCGTTTGCCAAGGGCGACACGCTGCCCATCCTTTTCGTATCCATCATGTTCGGCATTGCGATCTCTGCGGCGGGGGAGCAGGCAAGCGGCGTAACGGCCATGATTGAAAAGCTGTCTGCAGTGTTCTTCTCTCTGGTCAAGATCATCACGAAAGCTGCGCCTGCCGGTGCATTCGGTGCGATATCGTTCACCGTCGGGAAGTACGGAATTGCATCGTTGATACCGCTCTTCAAGCTGATCCTGACGTTCTACGTGACGGCGTTCATCTTTGTTGCAGTGGTGCTTGGGACTGTTGCCAGGATGGCGGGGTTTAGCGTGTTCCGGCTTCTCGCCTATCTGAAGGATGAACTGTTAATTGTGCTTGGAACGAGCACGTCCGAAGCGGTGCTTCCTCAATTGATGCAGAAGCTGGAAAGACTGGGCTGCTCGAAAGCGGTGGTTGGTCTGGTCGTGCCTACCGGGTACTCGTTCAACCTTGACGGCGCCAACATTTATATGACGCTCGCCGTTCTGTTCCTTGCCCAGGCGACGAATATACATCTGACGACCGGTCAGGAATTGACGCTCCTGGCTGTAACCATGCTCACGTCCAAAGGTTGTCGGTGCAGGTTTTGTTGCGCTTGCGGCAAGTCTTGCGGTTGTGCCTACCGTTCCTGTGGCAGCAATGGTGCTCATCCTGGGTATCGATCGCTTCATGGCGGAATGCCGCTCGTTAGTGAACGTCATTGGCAATGCAGTAGCGGTTGTCGTGGTGTCGGCGTGGGAGGGGGAGCTCGACCGGTCGAAGATGCACGCGGTGCTTTACGGAGAGCGGGATCAACGCATCTCGATCGATGGATCGGTAACGCTGAATGGGTCACAATCTGTCGATAGCAAGACGCATTAATTCCGAGTCACCGATTTTCCGGCGCGGAAACAGATTCCTTGAGATATCGCGTCGTGGCCGTGAGGGACGAGGCGTATCCATCGCCCTAATTCGAGATTTGCAAATCCGCAACGTAGCGTGCAATCGCGACAGGAGAGCAGCATGCCAACTTATACCGTGATGGCGCCCGCTGGGCGGCTTACCGATCAACAGAAGCGGGAGATCGCGCGAGACATTACGCGCGTACACAGCGAGGCGACCGGCGCGCAAGGTTTCTTCGCGCAAGTGATTTTTCAGGCCATTCCGGCTGGCGATCACTTCCTCGGCGGAGCACCGCTCGTGTCGGATCAGTTATTCGTTCAAGGACAGATCCGTGCGGGCAGAAGCGCGGATCAGAAGAGGGGTTTGCTCGAAGCTCTCGTCACGCTTGTCGCAAACGCGACGGGCGCCGAAAAGCGCTCCGTTTGGGTGTATCTCTCTGAGTTACCGCCGTCCCAGATGGTTGAGTACGGTAAGGTGTTGCCCGCACCTGGAGCTGAATCGGAATGGCTCAATTCAATGCCGGAACCCGATCGCGAATTCCTTCTCGGTATTGGGAAATAAGTGTCTCCACGTCAGGACCATCCCTCTCGCGGGTTGCTGTAAGCCGGGCGCAAGAGGCCGAGATTCGGAAGAAGAAAGAAAAGTAAGAGAGGCTCCTGAATTGCCTCGCCGTCCAACGGCGGTTGCACTGTCCGTCCGTTTCCGTGTGCTTGACAGACAACTCGACGAGATGAACGACTACCCTCGGGAAATCGGAAGGGTCGCTTTGGGGGCCGATGGCGACCCTTGGCCGGCGATCGGCTCAATGACCGCATTGGTCGATGAGTTACCGACTGGGTGGTTGTCCGTTGTGCCCCGGAAGCTGTCATTGCAGTTGTAGCGGTCCGAACGGCAGTTGTGGGTCGGCTTCGGCCGATCGCCTCGGGTACGATTCTGCACAAAACGGCCGCTCACGTCGGACTGCACCCATGCACCGTCCTTCAATGCGCTACACGGGCAATCGACAGTGCCGGGGCGTGGCTCAACGAGAGCTCGCGGGCACGAGCATGGGTCGGGCATGACGTGATCGAGTCGTGGCTGCATCGGGACGCTGATACGGAGGCGGCAGCCAGTCGAAGGCCGAACACGTCCGAATCCCTGTCTTCGGCCTCGGAAGAAATCTGGCAGGCGCGCCTGTTGCGGGTGATGTGCCTGGCGCGCTGCGATCCCCTGGGCTCCCGGCGGTATGCCGGTAACTGAACCAAGCGGCTCGAGTGTGCCGTCAGGCGTCACGCGAAAGCCACTTACAGCGCCGTTGCCCTCCCGCACGTAGAGGAATTTGCTGCGACTGCTGAGCGCCATGTCGAGGGGAGCGCTAAGCGTACCTGCAGATGGATTGAGCAAGCTTAGCGTACCATCCGCCGCAATCCGCAGACTGCTGATCGTGCCGCTACCGGCATTGGCGGTATAGGCAAAACGTCCGTCGCCGGTTGTGACAGGCCAACAGGGGGTGGACTGGCCCAGGGGAATCGCTGCACTGATCGAAGTAAGATGCTTGCCGTCCTCGACTTCATATGAGGAAACCGAACCGGACCCGGCTTCGGAGACGATCGCATAACCTCGGATTGTGATGGAAAAGCCGAACGGCGTGACGCCGTTTGAGGCATGGGGTGTTGGAGTCGAGGCGTAGCCGGTGAAGCCGACGGAATACGTGTCAATGAGTTGTGTGCCCTTTTCGGTCACCAGCAATTCGTTGCCTTCCGGCGCGAACTTCACTTGCGCAGGCTGGGCGGAGGTTCCGCCGGCAAGTGGTCGCTGCGAACCGGTCCTCGACCTCTAACGGCGCGAATCCAATCGGGCGGCGAATGCGCCGAAGCCATCCGCAAACCGCGAACGTCACCAACGCAGGCAATGCGGCGCGATGGCCGCACCGATGGCGGTGGTAATCGCGATCGCGAGCACGTACCAGACGCCCCAGAACGGCACGGCCATCTCCGAGCAATACAGCGAGTAAACGAGCAACCCCTGTGCGCCGGCCAGCAGGCCCGCGCCCGCGCCGGCCAGCGCGAGGCGGGTAGGCGCGAGCTGCTTCATGGCGTGCATCATGGCGGTGAGCGACGGAAAAGACAGCATCACGACGCTCGCCGTCGTGGTGCGCCATGTCGTCCCGAGCATCAGCTGAAGCCGGTAGCCCGGCGGCGTTGCCATCAGAATACTTCCGGCGGCAAGCAGCATCGTGACGATGGGCAGCGCGACGGCGAACCAGGCGAACTTGAGCGGCGCGCCGGGGCGTCCGAGCCGTTCCGCGAGTTTCATGGCCGCAGCGATAATCGCGAGCGGGAAGACAAGGCGCACCCAGAACATCGTCGTGAGGATCAGCTCCGGCATGTCGCTTCGGACCCCGTACAGCGCGACCAGCAGGACCGTGCTGCCGGCGAGGCCGAGCATCAGCGCGCGATTGAGCAGCTTGGGGACGGCGTCGCGCTCGACCGGCGAGATGTCGCTGGCTAGCCGGGTGACCAGATCTCGCGTTTTCATGACCTGTTCGCACGGTCTCCAAGCAGATAGTCAATCGAAATCAGACCCGGTCCCCACGCGGCGATTCCCAGCGCCATGGCTGCCCAGGTGATGTGAATCGGCCAGCCGTCCGGCACGGTCAATTCGATGATGCAAGTCATCAGTAGCAGACCCGCAGCGGCGAACCGCGTGCCGAGGCCGAGCACGAGCAGCACCGGAAACGTAACCTCCCCGCAAGCGGAAAGGAAGGCGAAGACGGACGGCGCCGGAAACGGATACGGGCCACCCGGCAGGTGCAGATGGAATTCATCGGTGAAGAGGTCGATGGCCGTATCGTTAAGTTGCAGGAAACCGCGCCATTTGAGGATGCCCGATTTCCAGAACGGCACGGCCAGCGCAATGCGCAGCACAAGTTGCACGAACCATGGTTGCGCGAGTCGTTCGACGAGGCGTTGTGCCCGCACAATTGCATTCGCGACGATGCCCGTGAAGGACAGTCTGGTCTCTTGTCGAGTCGACATCTTGATTACTCCCTCTGTTGGAAGCCGGCAAACACGCCGGCTGAAATCATCGCTGCCAGATTGGCCGGCAGGTCGAAGGAATCAGTCTCGTCGAAGGCCGCTTCGGCCGCGGCCCCGAGCGACTCGCCCTTGATGAGCGCGATGAGGAAGGCCGCGCCGCCGACCGGCAGGCGCGACACGATCACGTTCTGGTCCGGCCGCGTGACGAGCGCGTCTTCCGCATCGCTCGAACACAGCGGGGAAACGGGGCCGTCCGTGCGGTTCATCGCGAAGATCGCGACGGCCGGATAGCGCGACCGCACGATTCGCGCGGCAGGGTGCGGGACGAATCGCACCTGCGCCAGCGATGACGGATCGACGCTCACCAAAGTCTCAGCCTTGAGCGTCGCGGCATCCGCCGCGTGATACGCGTCGAGCCAGGCGCGTTCGATGCGCGCCGTATCCGCGAGCCAGGGCATGTCGCGCGCGTATTCGTACGACTCGATGAACGAGGGGAAATCCCGCCCGTACTCGAACAACAGCTGCGAATCCGGCGGCGTGGCGCGGACGTGAGAGCGCGCCATCGCGCGGAAGAACTCGACGCCCGTGATGCGCTGGACCGCGGGATAGATGGCGGCCAGCGCGTCGATGAGGCTGACCGTGACGTTGTTGCGATAAACGTTGTACCGCTTGACCACGCCTTTTCCGCGCGCGGCCACGACGTCTTCGGGCGCCGTCGTCTCCGGATTCGTCAAACCCGGCGCGAACGCCGCCGCATATTCGAGAGGAAGATACTCAGGCTTCATGGCCGGCGTTTTCCACGAGTAGCGTTTCGTGCTCCGAGACGATCCATCGAGCCGCCAACGCCTGCGCCCGCAGTTCCGGCCACGCAGGAAGATGGCTGTCCCACTCGATCAGCGTCGGTATTGGCCCGGTGCGTGCCACGACATGCCGGTAAAGATCCCAGACCGGATCAGCGATGGCCCGGTCGTGACTGTCGATGAGCAGCAGTGTGTTCTCGTCGTCATGCTGCTCGCTGTGGCCGGCCAGATGTATTTCGCCCACGTATTCGAGCGGAAATTCCGCGAGGTAGGCGCGCGCGGAATAGCCATGATTGGCCGCCGAGACGAAAACGTTGTTGACGTCCAGCAGCAGACCGCAACCCGTCCGTTGCGCGACTGTGCGGATGAAATCCGGCTCGCTCATTGTTGACGACGCGAAGGCGACATACGTGGACGGGTTTTCGAGCAGCATCGGACGCCCGATGGCTTCCTGAACCTGGTCGATGTGCTCACACACCTTGTCGAGCGTGGCTTTCGTGTACGGCAGGGGCAGGAGGTCGTTGAAGAACGTGCCGCCGTGCGAGGACCACGCGAGATGTTCGGAAACGAGCGTGGGTTCGTAGCGCTCCACCAGTTCGCGAAAGCGCGCGAGGTGACGGACGTCGAGCGCGTCCGGCCCGCCGATCGACATGCACACGCCGTGAAGCGAGATCGGGTAACGCTCGCGGATCGCGGCAAGCGCGCGATGCGGTGGTCCGCCCGCGCCCATGTAGTTCTCGGCATGAACCTCGAAGAATCCGTCTTGCAGGCCGTCTTCGAGAATCGCGGCGAGGTGTACGTGCTTGAAGCTGGTGCCGGCAAGCCCGGTTGCGCCGGGCGCCGGACCACGGGAACGGCCAGGCGAATTCGCCGCCGCTGATCTGGTGGAATCGCTCATGGTCGTCCCGTCCCTCTTGTCGTTTGCGCGATCAGGTCGGCGTGAGCGAGCCGTGGCCGCCGCCCGGCACCTGAATGTTCGTGCACGTGCCACCCTGAACGAACTTCCACGAGTTGCCCTGGAAGTCGGTCGCCGATGTACCCTGGCAGGTCGTGCCCGGGCCGGCCGCGCAATCGTTTTGCCCCTTCAGCGCGACGCCATAGCACTTTTCCTTGTGAGCCGCGACAGCGGCACTTTCTTCCGCCTTGGTGAGCGGCGCGGCATGCGCCGCCGATGCGAGAAGGCCTGCAACTGCGCCGGCCAGCAGGGCGGCACTGACATTGATCTTTGCGGACATGAAATCTCTCCAATAGTCGGGATGGAAGGTATCCGTGGCGGATACGCCAGTTAATTCGCCGGATATCGATGCCGGGTTACAGCGAACGAATCTTTCGATTCGTGAGGCTGCAGTGCAGGTGTCGGGGTGACGGAGAATTGCTGGCTTCAGGCACGCAACAACTTAAGCAACCCCGCGCAGCCTGGCCGCGAGTGCCTTGAGGCCGCGATGCACGCCGACCTTGACGGCCGATTCCGAGAGCCCTGTCAGCTGCGCGGTCTCGGCGACCGACAGACCCTCGAGCTTCACATGCAGAATCGGCAAGCGCTGCTTGTCGGGCAGCTGATCGAGCAGCTTGCCGATGTCGCGGCGTGCCGCCAATGGTTCGTCGTCCGGCGCGCAGAAGATGTCGAGGTGATCGTCGATGGAATCGTGCAGCGATTCGCGGCGCGCCCGTGCCCTGAAGAAATCCATCAGCTTGTAGCGCGCGATCGCGTGAACCCACGCCGTCAGCGGCTCCTCGGGCCGGTAGGTGTGGCGTCCATTGTGGACGGCAAGCAGGATCTCCTGGACGAGATCCTCGACGTCGTCGGTGAGCTGAGGAATGCGTTTGCGCAGGTAGCCGCGCAAGTGGCGCGTCAGCTCGCTCAGGAAAGTGTGGTAGGCCACGGCGTCGCCGCTCATGCTGCTGATGAGCAGGGCTCTCAGTCGCATCTCTGTCGAATGCACGGTCGGTGGTCCTTCTACCATCGCAGGTATCGCGGCCCGAGAAGCGCGCCCGCCACGGCGGGAAGCGCCATGCCGATGACGTACCAGACGGCCCAGAACGGCACCCCCATTTCCGGACAATGGAGGCTATAGGCGACGGTCCCGGTAGCGCTTGCGAGCGCGCCGGCGGCCGCGCCCGCGAGCCGCAGCCGCGTCGGCGCGAGCCCGCGCACGGCCCAAAGCGCCGCAGCGAAGCCGGGTACCGAAAGGAAGGCGATGTTCAACGGGCAAGTTCGCCAGGTATGGCCAAAAAGCAGTTCGGCGCGCTGCGCGGAAGGCGCGAGCCAAAACACGGCCAGGCCCGCAAGCCAGACGACGCCGACGGGAACGGCAATCCCTGCCCATGCCGGGCGCACGGCAGCGCCGGGCCGCGCAAGACGCGCGGTGACGAGAAGCGAGCCTGCGGCGAGCGCGACCGGGAACGCCACCTTGGCCCAGAAGAGCGGCGTGACGAGCATCTCGCGCAGATCGGGCCGAGGACCGTAAAAGATCAACATGAGCAGCGTTGCGCCGATCGCGCCGGCGAGCAGCGCCCAGCTGAAACGCCGTGCACCCGCATGCGGATCGACGGGCGTGACGTCGGCGGCTAGCAGCGAGACCAGACGGTCGGTTTCCATATCGTTCTACCTGCAATGACTAAAGCTAGTTCGGATGGCGACCGCGTTCGGTTACAGCTGACCGAAAACTTTTGCCGGGCGCTCGAGCGTCCGCGGCACGCACAACCGCAACATGACACCATCCGCCGTGATAAACAAGGCAGTTAATTAGTCAATCTATTTACGGGATGTTCTACTAGTTGGCAAGTCGCGCGGTGAACGTCAGCCGTCGACTGAAGCGCAAAAGATTTCAGACGTGCTGTAACCCGTTCTTGAGCTTCTCCGAATTACTTTCCGGAATGCAAGTGCATCAGATCCGATCCAGGCGCATTCCAGCAATCACAGTTTTTTTGGAGGTCGTCATGAAGTCCAAGCTCATCGCCACGCTGTTGCTTGCAGCTATCGCTTCGCTTGCTGCTCCCGCTTTCGCAAGCGGCTATGGTCCTGCCCCGTTTTATCGCCCTGAGGTCGGCGCGCCGTCGTCGCAAGGCGGGCCGAGCGCGCGCACGCTCGCTGAGGAGCAGAACACGGCAGCCGAGACGCAAAGCGCTGTCGGCGGTGTGCCCGAATCCTCGATTTCGCGCTCGGGCAGCCGACGTCCGTTCCACGGACAGGACGACGGTCCTCAAGGGCTCTACCGCGGTCATTGATGCAGCTGAGGAGAGCCTTAAGATCGGCTTTCCGATCCCGAGCCGGTCATTGCAGTCCAACGGCGCCGCTTCGCATCCCGATGCGCCGCAGGTTCACGCCGAAAACCGGCCGCGGGGCCTCGCGCCGTTGATACCTGCACATGGGTGCCCTTCACTAACTGAGTTCTCGTATCACCATGATTCGAGACATTTTCAAACGCGTCATCGGTTTCCGCTTAGCCGCGTGCACCGTTTGTACGCCTTGGCCGATTTTTGATCGCCAGGATCTGGCTCGGTCAGCTCGTCTTCGCCCATGTGCGAGAACACTTTACGGCGTAGAGGAAGTATAAAAATAGTCGAACTGCTGTAACCGGCGCCGAAGCTATGGCGAATTACCAGTCAGAGTCGCCGTTCGTCCATTTTAGAAGCCAGAGCAACCGTGTCAGCGACGACGTACGAAGTGACTGGCGGACCAATCACTCCGGATTGACAGTGCAATGCCCCAGGGAGTGTCCCCATGAACATCTTTCGCCCCGTGGCCGTATTGAGCACGGCAATGTTACTTTCTACAGCAGCTCAATCTGCCGAATTTAGCGAATTCGATACCGCAGCATTCGCTTCCGCTCAAGCCGCTGGCGAGCCGGTGCTTATCGACGTTCGCGCGTGGTGGTGCCCTGTATGTGCATCACAAAGGCATACGATCAAGAAGATTGTCGCCGCGCCAGCGTACGACAAGCTCATCGTTTTCGAGCTCAACTACGATCGTCAAAAGTCCGAGTTGAAACGCTTCGGCGTTTCCAGACAGGGTACATTGATTGCGTTCAAGGGCGCGACCGAGACGGGTCGCATCATCTTCCAGACAGATCCCGGGAAGATCCAGACATTGCTCACAAGTGCTGTGCAGTAGCCATGTCCGCGGCTCTAGACCTGCTGCCGCTGGGCTTTGCGGCAGGCGCACTGACAATCCTTTCGCCATGTGTGCTTCCGCTCGTCCCGATCGTGCTGGGGAGTGCGGCGCAAAGAGACCGCTTCGGCCCGTTCGCACTCACGGGTGGACTGGTCCTGTCATTCACATCGTTGGGTCTCGCTCTTGCGGCATCAGGAGTCTCC
The DNA here is from genome assembly GCF_050435685.1 of Paraburkholderia sp. GAS448. Classification (NCBI taxonomy): domain Bacteria; kingdom Pseudomonadati; phylum Pseudomonadota; class Betaproteobacteria; order Burkholderiales; family Burkholderiaceae; genus Paraburkholderia; species Paraburkholderia sp. GAS448. The sequence goes on along the minus strand of NZ_JBNDKT010000004.1, from coordinate 137,167 downwards.
GCTGCCCCAGACGCCGATCTCGTCCGTTTCATCGGCGCAGTAGCTCTGATCCTGATCGGGATTGTGACGCTGGTCGATCGCGCCCAGGTTTTGCTCAACCGGATCGTCGCCCCGATCGCCAACTGGGCGAGCCACAGCCAGACGGCATTGGACCGCTATGGCCTCATCGGCCAGGCCGCGATCGGGGCGTTGCTTGGCCTGGTTTGGAGTCCTTGTGTCGGGCCGACGCTCGGTGCAGCGACGGTACTTGCCAGTCAGGGAAAGAATCTGAGTGAAGCCGCTCTAGTGATGCTGGCCTTTGGACTTGGAATCGCGTCGACATTGCTCGCCCTCGCAGTCGCGGCACGTAGCATGTTGAGTCGGTGGCGCGGCAGATTGATGCGTGTTGGAGGAAGCAGTAAGCAGATGCTCGGCGGCTTGCTGATCGCGGTTGGTTTGCTAATCATTACGGGGCTTGATCACCAGCTTGAAGGAGTCGCTCTCGCTATCTCGCCGCAATGGCTGACTGATCTGGTCGCCCGATTTTGAAGAATTTAAATCTTTCGGGACCTCTCGACAGACCGAACCTCGGCTTTCATATCTGGAAATTGTAAAGAGGTTCCTGGCGTCGTCGTTCCAGGTTGAGGCGACCAAGGACGTCAGACCGACATGTTGGCCAATTTTAGACAGGACGTTGCAAATGCGCGTTGCCGTGAACAAGGTGGAACAGGTTGCCGTGAGTTCCGCTTCAGGCGTGTGCTTTGTCTTGTCGCGCCCAGCAGATGCCCTACCAGTACCCTATGTGGCTGCACCGCGCCTCGATCATCTCACCGCCCAAGCCCTGGCAGATGTTTTGCCATTACTTAGCTGCGGCGAGGAAGCTGCGACGATCGCCTTTCATCGGCTGGCCGATCAAGCGGGCAGCGACACTGAAACGACTATGGCGTTGCGGCGAATTGAAATGGAGGAACATGTTCACGAATCGCTATTGCAGCAACTCGCTGTCATGCTGCCACCGTCCCAGGATGCGGCAGAACTCCGCCGCGCCGCGCGCCGATTCCATATCCACCTGGCGGCCCACGGGCGGGCGCTGCATCTCGCGCGGATTGCGGCGATCGATGCGGCCGCTTGTACAATTCTGTCCCGCCTGATCGCGTCTCGCGCAGCGCTCGCGCATGATGAAGTGATCGTCCAACTGTTTCAGCGTATTCGTCATGATGAGGCGCGTCATGTTGCAGTGGCGAGAACCCTTGTCCGCGCACTCGGAACAAGCGATCGAATGCACCACGCTGCCGCGGCCGCACGGCTGTCGCTCGCGGAATTATTGCGCCTGCGAGGCGCGGCATTCGAAGGACTTCGTATTGATCCAGACGCGCTCATCCGCCATGTCGCGCGCTTGCCGAATGGCTTGCTATGACGACAGCATCCACCCGGAATTGGTACGCGAACGGCAGTGTTGCTGTTCTGGGCACAGGCTTTTCTTTACCTGGGCCACCGGTCGGTAACGAACAATTATTTGACCTGGTGGCCCCGTTCGCACCTGGGCTGTCTTCGCGCGCGATAAGCGCAACGGCGCGGCGGCTGGCAATTGAGACGCGTCATATCAGCCGCGCGTTCCGGGCCCGCGTCGAGGCTCCTGAACCTGGCGCACGCAACCCCGAACTTGCGGCAAACGCCATACGCATCGCACTCGACGAGGCGGGGCTTACAGCGGGTGATCTCGGTTATTTGATCGGCCATACCGCCACGCCGGCGCAGCCATTGCCGTCCAATATCGCGCTGGTGGCGGATGAACTTGGCTACGCTGGGCCGCATCTCGAACTGCGCCAGGCGTGCACCGGATTCGCAAACGCACTGGTGATCGCCTTCGGGCTGCTGACGCCCGCCGGTGCGCGACCGGTGGCGATTGTGGGATCGGAGACCGGCTCGCTCTTTTTTGATCCGGCCCGCGCTGCGACTGACCGGGACCAGCGAGTCAGTCTCGTACAGATGGGCGACGGCGCGGCAGCGATCGTGTTGGCGCCTTCGGATCAGGGGCCGCATCGATTGCGGGCAAGTTGGTTCGGCTCCATTGGTTTGGGCAAGTCCCCCGGGCTGGAGATGCGCACTGGCGGCTCCGATTGTGCCGCGTTTGCCTCTTCGCCGCTCAGCTTCAGCCATGATTACGGCCGGATTGCGGAGACTGGAGCAGGGCTGCTCGAAGAAGGTTTGGCCGCGGCGGCTTGCCAAGGGGTTACACCAGGCACGGTTGACTGGATCATTCCGCATCAAGCAAACGGGCGCATTGGCGTGCAGCTTGCAGCGCATTTCGACATTCCACTTAAGAAGATATTCGTCAACGCGCATCAAATTGGTAATACAGGATCTGCAGCGATCTGGCTGGCGCTTTCTCAACTACGAGCGCGCGGATTGCCGAGCGGCACCCGCGTGCTCACGCTGGGCGCCGAAGCAACCAAGTATATGCATGGCGGATTCTTGTATGAGCATGGCTAATGGTGCGCCCTATGTGCCGCCGGGCGACGACTCCAGCCGACTCAGAAACAGTTACACCCCCTCGGGGCGCCGCTGCAGGTCATCCACCAAAAAGATGCGTTGCATGAGTAATGGCTCCGCCGGCGCGAATCGCAGCCGCTACGAGGGCAGCCTCTGCCAATTGTTCGTCGCTTGCGCCTGCGTCTCGCGCCGCTTTCGCGTGAAGCTCCAGGCAGTATGGACATTGGGTCGTGAGGGCAACCGCAACCGCAATAAGTTGCTTGTGAACACTCGACAGCGCTCCTTCCCTGAAGACCGCAGTATCGAAGTTCGAGAGTTGCTGCATCGAATCCGGTGCTAGTTCGTCCAGCTTCTTGAGTCGTGCGAGTTTTTTCATGTCGTACATGTCAGGCTCCATGAGTCAGATAACTACGAGGATGGGATCTTCATGGTAGGAAATCGTGGGTTTCATTGGGTCCAAAGTTGGTGCTGATTCGTCCAGACATGTATGCAACGTAATGCTTTACTCCTCCTTGACGCTCTGCTGGCAGCGCTCGACGTCGGCGTGGTCAACTTCACGGCCTGTGATGTACGCGAAGGTTGGGCGGTGAGCTTCGATCCGTGCAAGACGGCGAGTCTTCACTATTGCCTCGCAGGTCGAGGGTCCCTGGTAATTCGCAACGACGAGACTATTTCTCTCGAGCCTCACACCTTCGTGCTTCTGCCTCCCGGTGTTCCATACCGGATGGAAAGCCGGAATGCGTCGCCGCTCAGGTACGAGACGCGGCCTCGAGCGGTTGCGCACGCATCCCGGGAATCGGTGCCCATTGTTTCGGCTGGCACGGGCGGACATGGCATTTTCACGGTTTGCGGCGAAGTCAGCCTTGGAATTGCCGCAGGACGGGATCCGTTCCTGACATCCGGACAACCGATTGTTGTTCAATTTGGCGAAGCCGGAGGCTTGAGGGACCAGTTCATCATGCTTCTTGCGGAATCAGCCCGACCGCGTATGGGGTCCCGCGCCCTGACGGAGGCACTGCTCAAGCAATGCCTGATTCTGGCGTTGAGAAAGCAGATGGAAGAGGGCGATGATACGCTCCCGTGGCTAGCGGGAATTTCCGACGTGAGGTTGGGTCGGGCTATGCAGGCAGTATTTGATCGGCCAGCAGCGCCTTTCACGGTCGAGCGTCTTGCTGATATCGCGGAGATGAGCCGGTCGACGTTTGCCGCCAGGTTCTCCGAAATGTTCGGCCAGTCGCCGATGCACTTCGTCAAGGTCGTGCGCTTACGTCAGGCAGCGGAGATGCTCGAAACGACCTCGACTAGCATTGCAGAGATTGCCCGACGGGTCGGCTTTTCGAGCCGCAGCAGTTTCTCGTCAGCATTCACGGCTATGTACGGCGCTGATCCTACCCGGTTCCGACGCGCAAGCGGTTCAAAGTAGCGGAAAAAATGGATCGAATTTTGCAGCGCATGGCATCGTCCGTACGGGCAAGGACGATCTGCTGCCCATGGGAATCCAGGGGTACAGGCGCTAGTTCGCGCCAAAGAGCGGGATGTACCCCTGGGTCGGCAATAGGGCCGTGTGCATTTCCGAGTGAGCGCCCACTGAATTCAGCGTGTCTACGGTAGTGCGTCGGTTTGACAGGATGCGCCACGACACCGCTCGTGCAGCAGACGATGCCGGATTCAGCGCTCTGTATAACTCCCCAAGCATTGCTCCAGGGGGTAACGTGTACGTTACAAACCCCTCATTGGTCAACGATGCGGTATGAAAGCCGGCGTTGCCACACAGACGTTCTTTCACAGGAACATCATGTATCGCTGCCTCGCGCGAGTTCCGGATCAGGCCCGCCGTAATGGAATCCACGATTTGACCGCCTTTGATAAGTGACGGTTTGTCGACCGTCCAGGCTTCGGGCGGGCAGGCCTTGTGAGTTGGCATAAGCTCAATGAAAGGATTGATTTCAGCCGGATAGATTCTGCACACGTTGGGCCTCGCCTCGTATCCGCCACATCGCATATCCGGTTGCAGGTGCGGGCAAGCGCCATCAAAGGCGGCAACGACTGTCACCATCACACGGATTGCAAGTTCACCGCTTTCGGCAGCAAAAGACCGGGTTCGCCTGTGTTGTGCTTGACCATCGTCCGTTGACGGCTCGACGGGCCACGGCATTGCTTCGCAAAACACCTGAACGTCACCCCCTCTTTCTAACCAGTGTATGGCTTCATTGACGCTGAGAGGCAGACGAAGATTGTGACAACAATTGCCGCACATTGTGCATGCGAAGTTTAAATCCATGGTCATGGTCAACGTCAGGGTTAAGAAAGCGGAACATACAAATGGAAACGAAAGCAAGTCCAACTTCGACCGCAATCGATACTTTGCTAGTTCGATCTTAAGCCCGATTCGGTTACATCTGTATGCGAAACAGACCGCCCCTTCCCCGCATGCGTTGAACCCACCGAGGAGCGGTGCGCAGCAGGTTTGAGCCGCGCTGTAACCGATATTCCCGAATATGCAAAATAGGATTGGGGTATCGACTGTTTCCCCCGTCCAACAGCCAGAAGGCGCGCTATTTCAGGCTTACCGGTCTTTACGGTCCACTTTGCATGCTCGCGTCGGCGACGGATACGACGGCATGGGACGCTCTTGCGATTTGCGCGCAGATGCCGCTGGCGTCCCTGGAACCCGTCCCGGCCTCCTGGCAACGGCCTCGGATTGATATCGCCTGAACACGCGGCGGGCGAAGCAGACCAGCTCGTCGCGGGCGGCTTTCGCGCGATAAAGATTCGACTGGGAAGGCCGCCGTTTATGGACGATCTCGCCGCGGTTCGTGCGGTACGGAAGAGACTGTCCGATGACGTGGTATTGATGGTCGATTTCAATCAGGCGCTGAGCGTTTCCCAGCCACTGTAGTTCTGTCCGATGCTCGACGGCGAAGGAATTTACTGGATCGAGAGCCGGTCCGGCACGATGACTATTCGCGCATCGCGCAGATTGCATCGAAAGTCAGCACGCCGATACAGATCGGGGAGAACCTCGTTCACGTCAAGCCCTTATACGATGCGGTAACCAACGAGGCGACCGCTGACGCTTGTCCGTAAATCGGAAGTCATCGAGGCTACTTGGGATGAGGTCGACTCCGAGACAGCAACCCGGACTATCCCAAAAGAGCGCATGAAGGCAAGGCGTCCGCATCGTGTCTACCTGAGCGAACAGGCGCTAGAGATTCTCGTGGCGTTTTAGACGTGCTTTGGCGCTAGCTCGTACTTGCATCGTGGGCGGTACGAGACTGCATTGCCAATAAGCGCGGCTACGCTGAACCGGGTGATCGATAGCACTGTAAGGCTGATTTGCGACCGAGGCGACGAATTTGAGCCTTTCACCGTTCACGACCTTCGGCGCACGGCAACTACGCTGTTGCACAAAGCTGGATTCAATACTGACTGGATCGAGAAGTGTCTTGCACATGAGCAGCGTGGTGTTCGCGCGATCTACAACAAGGCGGAGTACGCAGAACAGAGAGGGATGATGCTTCAGGCATGGGCGGATACGCTCGATCGTTGGATCAAAGAGGGGCCGCGGGCATCGTTTATCCTGCCAGGGACTGAAGGCATCGCCGAGTCAGATAAGGTTCGCCGCAGCAATACCCAGTGTTGATGTCGCAGAATTGACCAGCTGTGCGTCAGAATTCGGTGGACATCAACAGTCCAGTTGTCCGAGAAGGTTGAGTTGAGGATTTGCTATCACCTCGCGGCCTCCCTTTGAGGGCAAAAATCTTACAGAGCCTGGACAGCGCGGTCGCGACGTCATCGACGGCGGTTGGCTCCAAATCAACGCTGAAAGGGAAACGCCCATCGAGGTCCGCCAGGTCAAGTACCTGAACAACATTGTCGAACAGGACCATCGTGCCATCAAGCGCATCATCAAACCCATGATCGGCTTCAAGGATTACCGGTGCGCCTGCATCATTCTGTCAGGCATCGAAGTGATGAACATGATCAGAAAAGGGCAGATGAAGCACGACGGAGTTGCGCAAACCGTCGCCACCCAGTTCTACTCGCTGATGGTGTAAGGAATCCATATCGTGGCAGAATTTTCGCCCCGTCGGCCTTATCGCGAAACAACCGCAGCAGGTCCGCCAACTTCGATCAGCCGTTTCCTGTCGACCTTCCTGCCGCTAACGTGTGATGACGGCGGGCGAGCTACAGGAAATGCCAGGAACACCGCGGCGCTCCATGGGCTGATCGATACAGGTCTCAGGAAAGCGGCATGGCCAGAAGTACAGTGACCGTGGCGGAAGACAAATTCTTGAGTGCCCGGGCTTCACCTGGCGCGAGACGGCATGAATCGTTGGTACGTAGTACCTCTGTACCGGCTGACGTTTCCACGGTCAGCTCGCCTGACAATACGACGTAGTGCTTCTCGACGGCAGATGCAGAAAGCGACGTATAGCCGCCTGGCTGAATCGTGGAAACGCCAAGCCACAGCGTGTCCGACTCTCCTGCCTCATGCCCTTGTAGCCTCACGCACCGCATCGAAAAATGGTTGTCCGGGAAGTACTCGGGCGCCGAGTCGAATCGGGTGACGTTCATGGCTTGAGCAGGACACGGTCGGTACTGCCGCGCAACACCGCCTGATAGGCACGAGCGGCATCATCGATCGAGAATACCGCCTCCTGGTTGATCGGGAACGGCTTCAACTGTCCACCCACAAACAACGGTAGCAACTGATCCAGGATTTGGGCTCCATCAATGCTATCCAGCGCAAGTGTGTCGATTCCGACGTACGTATGCTGACCCCGGTAAAAAGCAAAGATGTCGAATGGGACTGATCGGTCGATCGTGGCGATGAAGATCTGGGTGCCGCGCTTTGCCAGCGCCGCGTTGGCCTGTTCGAAGTACGGGCTGCCGACCGTGTTATAGATAATATCGGCACCGTGGCCGTGCGTATTTTCACGCACGACCTCCGCAATCTTCTGCGATGACGCATCAATCATGATCACCTCGCCATTCGTATGCCCGAGATAGTCTTGAGCGGTACGTTCGACACCCAGTACCTTTGCGCCGGCGTTCGTCGCGAGCTGAATGGCAGCTTGACCAACCTTGCCGTTTGCGCCGAACACGAGTACGACATCGCCCTTTTTCGCCCCACCGGCACGGCGCAGTCCCTCGTATGCGGTAATGAACGGCACGCCAATGGATCCCGCTTCCTCCATCGTCAGATTGGCGGGTTTCTTGCGCACACCGGCAGCAGGGACGATTAGATAATGGCCATGCGAACCGTTGCGCCGGATGCCGAGTTCGCCTCCGCTTCCCCAGACCTCCTGGCCGACCAGATCGGCAGGGCCTTCGAGCACAATCCCCGCATAATCACGGCCAGGCGTACGTGGCCACACTGCGTGCGGCATGCCGCCAAGTACGGCCTTCACGTCGCTTGGGTTGACGCCCGCGCTCACCACTTGTACCAGGCATTCGCCGCCGTCAGCGGTCGGTACCGGCTGGGGGGCGATATTCAGGTCGAGTGAATCTATGCTGACGCTCGGTGCCGTAACATGAACTGCTTTCATCTTTGGATTCCTAATAGGTCAAGGTAATGAACTGATTGGTCTTGTAGCGTTCAACCAGTGCGACGTAGCGTGAAGCGGCCAGACTCAGACTGGCGCGTTCTTCGTCGGTGAGGGTTCGAAGCAAACGGGCAGGGTTTCCAGCCCAGAGTTCTCCGGTACCAACAATCTTGCGTGGCGAGAGCACGGCACCGGCGGCAAGCAGGCCTCCGGACTGGACGACGGCACCGTCCAGCACGCGTGCGCCGAAGCCGACAAAAGCGCCATCTTCGAGCGTGCAGGCGTGCAGAATCGCGCCGTGGCCGACGGTCACGTCATTGCCAATAATGGTGGGAAGGCCGTTGGTGGTGCCGTGAACGATGGAACCATCCTGAATGTTGGTCCGTCGTCCAACCGAGATCTTCTGGACGTCGCCGCGCAGCACACAGTTGAACCAGATGGATGACTGTTCGCCGATCGTCACGTCGCCGATGATTTGTGTACCTCGGGCCACGAAGGCGCTCGGATCGACTGACGGAACGAGAGGCACAGAGTTCAGGACTGTATTCATCAGCGCAGCCCCAATTGTTCGCGAGCTTCCTGGGCGGTCGCCAGCTCGCCGCCAAGCGAATGCACAATGTCGCTTGCCCGCTGGACGAGTGCCGCATTGCTCTCCGCCAGTACACCGTGGGAAATGTAGATGTTGTCTTCGAGGCCCACACGAACATGGCCGCCCGCCAGCCATGCCTGCGCAACCATCGGAAACTCGAAGCGGCCCACGCCAAACGCGGCCCATTGCGCACCGGCGGGCAGGAGGCTGCGGGCATACATCACGGACTCAGGCGAGGCGGAAAATCCATACTTCACGCCCATCACGAAGGTCCATAACCCGGGGCCGTCGAGTACGCCTGACTTGATCAGATCAAGCGCGAGATGCATATCGCCCGAATCGAAAATTTCGAGTTCGGGTTTGACGCCGGCTTTCCGGATCACCGCCGCCATGCGGGTGACGTTCTTCGGCGTATTGATTACCACATCCGCACCGGAATTCATGGTGTTCAGGTCAAGGCTGCAGATATCAGGACTCAGGGCAAGAATATGCTCGACCCGATCTTCGGGGCGCATCAGCGTCGTTCCAGGCGCTGCAACTTTGGGATCGTCGTCGCTCGGGATAAAGCGTCCGCCTGGGCCGGTCGTCAGATTGATGATGACATCGGCGTCTTCAGCGCGAATGCGCCGGATCACCTCGCGGTACAACTCGATGTCCATCGAGGGGCGACCGGTTTCGGGGTCCCGCACGTGAATGTGTACCGCTGCCGCGCCGGCGCGTGCCGCATCGAGCGATGCGTTGGCAATCTGCTCAGGGGTAACCGGCAGGCCGGGATGTTGCTCGGGTTTGGTCAGATTCCCGGTTACTGCACAGGTGATGATGGTCTTTCGAGGATGCATTGTCTTCTCCGGAACTTGTGATGAACTAGCCCAGCCTGCGGCCGCCGTCGACGACGAGCGTGACACCCGTTGTGAACGTCAGGTGAGTGGCGCACGCCTCGACCGCGGCTGCGATGTCATCGGGGGTTCCAATTCGGCCGAGCGGGGTGGTCGCCGCCACCTTGTCGTTGAAATCCGCCCCTCGGCCAGGCACGAAGGTCGTATCGACAACGCCCGGAGATACATTCATGACCCGAATCTGTGGTGCCAGTGCGCGGCCAAGAGACGCCGCCATGATGTCGAGGCCGGCTTTCGCCCCGCAGTACGCGATGTTGCTGCCAATGCCGGTCGTTGCCGAAATCGAGGACACGTTCACGACCAACCCGTCGCCCGACTCGGCGAGCAGCGCGCGAAACGCGCGGATAGCAGCAAACTGACCTCGCCAGTTCACCTTGAACATGTCGTCGATCAGCTCGTCGGTCAACGCATCGAGGTTGTCATGCTTGACCGGTTGCGTGAAACCAGCGGCGTTGACCAGTATGTCGGCACGACCATAGTGGCCGCGCACCGTGTCAGCGAGTTCGTTGAGCGTGGTGCTACCGGTGATCGAGGCAAGCGCAGCGCAATGTCCTTCTCCCGGCAAGCTCTCCGCTACGGCTCGCGCGTGCGAGAGATCATCTTGACCGACTACGACAACGCAGGCGCCTGAAAGGGCAAGCCGGTGCGCCGTCGCGGCACCAATGCCGCCAGTACCGCCGACGATGACCGCGACCTTATGGTCTAAGGTATGAGACATGAGACGTTCCTCCTATTTGATCGGCGGCGTGGGGTAGGTCGGCACGCCTTGCGCGAGCACAAATTTGCAATGGAGCGTGTAGTACGCCGTCTTCTGCTCGGGGTGAGGACCGGTGCCCGCTTCATGCTGCTCGAACGTTCCTATCAGATCGCGCGTGACGCCGAAAACGACATCGGAATCCAGGTACTCGGCGTCATCGGCAAAGATTTGAGAGATGAGTGTCGAATAGCCTTCCGCGATAACAACGAAGTGCAGGTGAGCCGGCCTGTACGGGTGTCGATGCTGGATGCGGAGCAGCGCGCCGACTGGCCCATGGGTGGGTACCGGGTAACCGGCGGGCCTCAAGCTCCGGAAATGGAACTGGCCGTTCGAATCGGTGAAGAGATGGCCCCTCAGATTCATCTCCGGCTGGTTCGGATCCTGATTCTCATAAAGGCCGACTGGCGAGGCCTGCCACACGTCGATCTTCGCGTTGTGGATCGGTTCTTCCTGTGTATTCAGGACTTGCCCGTTGACAAAGATCAACGATCCGAGCGCATTGTCCTGAACGATCGACGCACCCAGTTCATAGTGCGGCGAGCCATCACGAAAGAATGGTCCGAGCAAGGCGCCGCCCGTGCGGTCTTCGTGTGCCGAGTTGTTCAGTACCTTCACCAAAGTGGAGAGGCCAAGCACGTCCGCCAGCAACACAACTTCGTTGTGACTGTCCGTGCAGGTCAAGCCCACGTTCTTCAGAAAATCCAGCCCCTGCTCGAACTCCTCGTCGCTCAGCCTGGTCTCGGCCAGGAACGCGTGGCAGTGCTTGACGAGCGCATTCATGATTTCCTTCAGGCGCGGGCTCTCGGTCTTGCTCATAGCCGCAAGCACGATGTCCGTCACCGATGCAGCATCGCTAACGATGCTGCCGGGTCGTACAGATTCCGACATTTCATGTCTCCTCTTGCAATCGATTGCAGAATAGTGCAACAGCATCGGGTTGTCAAAGATCCTTTTCTAAGATGAGATCAGAGGATTGATCCTGGTGGCTAGAAGTGATGTGATGATATTTCTACAATCGTTTGTAGAATGGGACACCGCGGGAAAAAATGGACGGCAGTGCGCCGCGCGCAAGCAGATTATCTGGCGATCGTGGATTCGCGAACGACGAGTTCTGGCCTCAGCACAATGTTGACATGCACCGTTGTACTGCTATCGAGGTTTTCCAGCATCAGGGTCGCAGCACGAACCCCCATTCCGTAAAGGGGGATGCGTACGGTAGTCATCGGAGGTGCGACGGAATCCATCAGCGGCATATCGTTGTGGCCGACGACCGAAATGTCCTGTGGGCACCGAAGACCGTGTGCGCAAATGGAGTCATAGCACCCGAGCGCAAGCAGATCGTTGGCGGCGACGATCGCGGTGATACCGCGATGGAGTTCAAGCAGCATGTCGCAAGCGGCACGGCCTTCATCACGGTGAAACGCTTTGGATTCGACCACGGGGCATTGGGCCTCCTTCAGGCCGTTCTCCCGTACTGCTTCAAGGAATCCCAGGCGGCGCTCGTGACCGGTTGAAAGGTCATCCGGGCCTGCGACGTGGGCAATGGAGGTGTGGCCAGATTGAACCAGATGGGTGACGGCCTGGAGCATTGCCAGCCGATTGTCGCCGACGATACAGGAAGCACGGCCGCTGTCGTCGCTTCGATTGACGACTACCACCGGTATGCCCACCGCGAGGCAATGTTCGAGGATCGGGTCGTTGCGGTCGGACGTTGCCAGGATCAAACCGTCTACCTGACGCCCGACCATCTGATCGATAACGAACCGTTGCCGCTCCTTCCCACCTTCGGCGTTTGCAATCAGTGGAATGTAGCCTTTCCTGGCGAGCTCGTCTTCGAGCCCGCGCAGAATCGGCGGGAAGATCGGGTTGGCAATGTCCGGCAGCACGACCCCAATGATGTGAGATCGTCTGGTGCGCGGTGTGGCGGCAGTCTGATTGGGCGAGAAATACCGCTCATGTGCGGCCTTGAGCACTTGCTCGACCACACCATCGCTGATCAGATGGCGAGTCTCGGGGTTCATTACGCGTGAAACCGTGGACGAATGAACGCCGATGGATTCCGCCAATTCCCGGAGGGTGGTCCGCTTCCTTTGCGTCATAGTTCCGATACTGCGGCATCAGTCACCGCACTCCAGCAAAACAAAAGCATGTTTGTCCCCGCAAGAAAACGGCTCAGTACTTACACCATGGCGTCTTGACGACACGTGTACCTCGACAGTATCCTGCAATCGATTGCAAACGTCAAACAGGATGGCACATGGAAGAGCATCTGAAGACTTTTACTGTCCTCGGCTTTGAGGGCGCGTTCAACCTGCCGATATGGGTCGGCAAGAAACGGCGGTACTTCGAGAAGTACGGACTGGACGTAAGCCTTGAGTACGTAAAGGGCTCCGTGGATATGATTAACCGATTGACGTCCGGCTCCGCGCACGTCGCTTTGACCAGCGTGGACAACGTACTCGCATACAGGAGCGGGCAAGGCGAAACGGCGGACGGAAGTTCGCCAGACCTGGTTGCGTTCATGGGCGGCGATCATGGCTTCCTGTCGTTGATGGCGAAACCGGAACTCAAGTCTGTGTCGCAGTTGCGAGGAAAAACCCTGTCAGTCGATGCGCTGACAACCGGCTTTGCATTTGTGCTGAGAGAAATTCTCGCGGCAAATCAGATCGCGGTCACTGACGTGACCTTCGAAGCAGCCGGCGGCACGGGTAATCGTTATCGCGCACTGGTCGCCGCACAGCACGACGGAACACTTGTGCGCACTCCCTTTGAACGTTTGGGTGGGCGCCATGGGCTCAACGTGGTGGCCCGCGGCAGCTCGCTGTTTTCAGACTATCTGGGCACGGTTGGCGCGGTCATGCAGTCATGGGCCGCCAGAAACCATGAGCAACTGATCAATTTCATTCTGGCTTACCGTGAAGCATTGAACTGGATTTTCGACGCGGCTAACAACGATGCGTCAGTCGAAATTCTGCGCGCCGAGTTTATCGAACTGACGGACGACGGTGCCCGCGCGGTACTCGAAGATCTGGTGGATCCGTCACACGGACTCATTCGCGATATGAGCATTCCGGACGCGGGTCTGGAGCAGGTCTCGCGCATTCGCGAGGCGCATGCAAGCGTATCAACGGTCCAGGGACCCAGCGACTGCGTGGATCGTCAGTATCTTCACATGGCTCAAAGTTCGGCACGCTGGCCGCGTTAGGCCAGGGTGCGGGACCGAAGCAATTGGGCGGAGGTGATCCGGAATCTCCGCCCGCTCAAGCGCCTAGTCGATCACGGCAATTGCCTGTATCTCGAGCAGCATTTCCGGTTTGGCTAACCCGACCACGGTAATCAGCGCGCTCGCCGGAAAGTTGTCACCAAAAATCTCCTTGCGGATTTTGGTGAACTGATCGCCAAAGCGCGAATCGGTTATCGAAACCGTCATCGTGACGATATCCGCAAGCGAGCCGCCTGCCTGCTCGAGCGTCCTCGCAATCCTGGCGAAGATCTCCCGCGCCTGCCCTGAAAAATCGCCGGCAAGGGAGTTGCCATGTTCGTCGTCGACCACGGTTTGTCCCGCCAGCCACACGATTTTGCCGCCCTGGGTGATGACGGCGGGGGAATACGCCCGCTCTTGCGCGGCATCGCGCTTGACATAGTTTCGAACGTGCTCCTTCTGTGCGTCATTTGTCATACCTACCTCGCTTTCATGAGTTGAAGTGAACCGGAACGTGTTGCATGTGTGGCGTGAGCACGCCTCCTGATGGCCACGGATGCGCCGCCGCCGCAAGTGTCCGGGAGACGCTCGCGATCCGGGTGGGATTGAAGCGGGTCACGGAGTCACTTTGCGAGTCCGAATCGGACCCTTAAGCCATCAAATCTGCAAACGATTGCAGCATAGTTCATGGAAGTTGAATTGTCAAAATAGTGAACCGCCATGGCTATCACTAACATGAGCGCGAAAGTCCAATACGTATCGATCATTCTTTCGACGGCCTTGATCTGAATACACTGGTAAACCATAGTTTATTGGCTGCAATCGATTGCAATATAGTGACTCAAACAAGCTGTTTTGATGCCGGCAGGTGGCTTGAGGTAGCCAGTTGACCTGCGTCGTATCGATAGCCAGCACAAGGCAATCAGGATCTTTCAGTTCAAGGGCGTGACGTATGAAGCACACCGAACACAACAAGCATGAGCAATCCGTCTTTTCACTGGAGACCGCGCGATGAGCAGGGCCCGTACGGCGGTGCTTGCCGCCGCCACACTTTTCGCTTCCTCTTCGAGCATGGCCGCTGACAGCGTGACGCTGTTCGGCTATCTGAACACCGATATCGAGAACGTTCGAGCGAGCGGCGGAGCTGGCATTCCGTCCACCTGGCGGGAGTCGAACAACCTGTCGTTCTGGGGTATGAAAGGGACTGAGGATCTCGGCGGTGGCTGGCGCGCGTTCTTCCAGATTCAGGGGAATATTTTCGTGAATCGCGGGGCCGGCGGCGTGAATGACCGCGATACCTATGTCGGACTTGCCGGTCCCTATGGTCAGCTATCGATGGGATTTCAATTGACACCTTACCGTGCCTCGACATGCATGCCGATTGACCCATTTTTCATGAACACGATTGCCGGTGCGAACAGCATCATGGGCAATGGGTTCTTTCCTGGAGGAAACGCCCAGGGGGACTCGTCATTCGACCGTCGGCAAGCCAACGGCGTGCTTTATACGTCACCGAACTGGCATGGCGTGACGGCACAAGTGATGTATTCACTACCCAACGAGAAGACCGCTACACAGACACCGTCGCTATTGTCGACGTCATTGGCGTACCAGAGCGGTTCCGTCTATCTGTCATACGCGTACGAGCAGCACAACAGCTATTTCGGGCACGGCACGATGGACTATGGGCAGCGGTTCGGCGCCGCCTACACGTATGGAAGTTTGAGTGTTCGCGGTGCGGCCGAACGTCTGCATTACGAGCCGACCCCTTCCACTTACACGAACCGTTGGGCATGGCAGTTGGCGGCCGTCTACCAATGGACCGTGCAATCGATCAAGGTTTCGTACATCCAGGCGCAGGCAGCAACAGGAAATGCGACGGTTCCGATCGGCGGCATTGGGCGGCCCGGTGTGGATTCGGGGGCTCGCCAGATTGCATTGGGCTACGACTATGCGCTGTCCAGGCGGACTACTCTGTGTGCGATTTTCAGCCGACTCATGAATCGCTCCGGAACTTCGTATAACTATTCGACAAATCCATTGCCGGGTCAGGTTGCCGGTATGACGTTGACCGGATTCGGCGTGGGGATCGCGCACTCATTTTGATCGATTCTTTCAGGTTGAACACGCTTCATGCGCAATAGGAGCTTCAGGATGTCAGCAACACAATCCATCTCGGTTCGAGCGTTCATCAACGGACGCAAGATGTCAGGGTTCCAGATCAGAACACTTGTTCTCTGCTTCCTGATCCTGGTTCTGGACGGCTACGACACAGTCGTCGTTGGTTTCATTGCCCCCGCGCTCAAAGCGCATTTTGGGGCGAACCCGGTGCAGTTCTCGCCTGTATTCGGCGCTGGATTCCTTGGCCTCGCCATTGGCTCCTTTCTCTTCGGGCCCATTGCGGATCGCTTTGGACGAAAAGCCACGCTGATTTGTTCGGTACTGTTGTTCGGTCTGTTCAGCATACTGTCGTCGAGGGCTATCTCGATCGAAGCACTGATTACGCTGCGTTTCATGACGGGCCTCGGCTTGGGTGGTGCGATGCCCAATGCCTACACGCTCGCCGCTGAATATAGTCCGGATCGCATGCGCTCGACGCTCATCGCACCCCTTGGATGCGGCATCTCGGCTGGCGGCGTGTTGGGCGGTCTTGTCGCCTCGCATATGATCAGCCACTACGGTTGGCAATCGATGCTGATTCTGGGAGGCGTACTGCCGGTCCTGTTGGCCGTACTTCTGGTCGCCTGGTTGCCGGAGTCGGCGTCTTTTCTGGTGGCACGGGGCCGGCAGGCCGATGCGCAGGCTATCGTTCAGCGCATCGAGCCAAAAACGCAACTGGGCGACCTGCGCCTGACACTCGATGAAGAACCCGCTCGGGGATTCCCGGTGAGTCATCTGCTGCGTCCCGGGCTTCGTGGCGGTACCTTGCTCCTCTGGGTCACGGGATTCATGGCGTTGTTGGCCGTCTATTTTCTCGGCAACTGGTTGACCATGCTGATCCAGGAGAGTGGCGTGCCGTTCGCCCGTGCATCGCTCATGACGGCGCTGTATTTGACCGGTAACGGTCTCGGCGCGATCTTCCTTGGGTTCCTGATGGACCGGATGAATCCGCAGTACGTGGTAGCCGGCGCGTTCCTTTGCGCTGCGATCTGCCTTGCGTCGTTCGGTCATCTGACGGCGGTTCCCGCGCTTGCGCTGGTCGCGCTCTTCCTGACCGGTGTCGGCACCGGCGGCGCCATGACGGGGACGAGCATCCTGTCCACGGGTTTCTATCCCACAGCAACACGTGCCACCGGCGTAGCGTGGACGCTGGGGATGGGGCGGGTGGGCTCGATCGTTGGCTCGATGATCGGTGGCGTTATGCTCTCGGCGCAATGGGCGCCCACGGTCATGTTCGCCGTGGTGTCCGTGCCGATTACCGTGGCCGCAGTCAGCGTCTACGGGCTCGCATTCTATCGACGTCGATATCCGATGTCGGTAACAACGGTGCTTTCAACGCAATAGCCAAGTCTGCGCAGCCAGCTACTGTAATCAACTGCTCTGAGACGCCTTGAACTGCTGTGCGGTGAAGGGCGTCTTCCGAATGCGAACACCCGTGGCGTGAAATATGGCATTGCCAACCGCGTGAGCAATCGTCAGCGCCGTTGGCTCGCCCGCGCCGACCGGCGCCTTATCCGGGCGGCTGATCAACGAAGTGGTCACTTCGGATGGGCATTCGCTGAATCGCAGGATCGGGTAGCTGGCCCAGTCGAGGGTCAGTATTTCTTTCGAGCTGAAGCGTACCTCTTCCTTCAAGGTGCGGCTGAGAGTCTGAAAGCCGCCACTGGCGAGACAGCGCATGACGGAAAGGGACCACATGTAGTTGCCTGGGAAATATTGAAACATTTCGAATTCCTTATCTAAATCAGTGGGAGCAACGTGAGACAGCCTGATCCAGCAAATAGCTGGCGAGTTCCACAAATGGCGTGTCAAGATCATCGTACGGAAGAGGGACCTCAATCGCTTATCGGAATGTCTCGCAATTGCTCGAAATGTCCTCCCGCTGGCTGCCGACCGGATCCACACCTTGCGAGAACAGGACAATCAGCGCGTGCTGATCGCGTTTTCATTTGGTGAACATCGATTCAATGCATGCATTGCGTTGTTTTCTCTGGCGTTTGGTCTCATTCCACGTTTTCCTTGCGGGCAAGCTACTTTCAAATGAATCGCGCGGGGACTAGACTCACGTCGTCGTAACCGGATAGGGGCAAAGATGGCATCCACGTCAAGGTCGGTTGAGCGTTCGCTGCAACTTGTGCGTCTGCTCGCCACCGCGGGGCGCCGTGGTCTTGCGCTGACCGACCTGGCGCGCATGACGGACCTGTCTCATTCGACGGTGCATCGGTTGTTACAGCAACTGGTCTCCGAACGTTTGGCCTCTCAAATGGATCAATCGAGGCGTTATGCGCTGGGCCCGCTCGCCTACGAACTGGGCATTGCCGCGGCGCCCCGGTTCGACATCTGGCAGCCTGCACGGGCATTGCTACGCGCGTTTGCCGAAGAGGTCGGCGATACGGTGTATCTGGTGGTGCGCAGCGGTATGGAAGCCGTGTGCCTTGAGCGAATCGAGGGCCCATCTCCTGTCCGCGTTCTGACGCTCGACTCAGGTAGCCGCCGCCCGCGTGGCCTCGGTGCTGGAGGGCTGGCGATTCTTGCCGCGCGACCCGAAGACGAGCGTCAGCTCGTGATCGATAGCGTTGCATCCGCCGTATTCGCTCCGGGGCTGCTGGCGAGATCGAGCTTGTCTGCGTCGATCGACGAGTATCAGCACAACGGCTATGCCCACGTTAGAAATCGCGTCACGCTTGGCACTTCTGCGATTGGCGTGCACATCGGCGACATACTTGGGCGTCCAATCGCGCCATCAGCGTCGCGGCAATTGACTCCCGAATGGACCGCCAGCGAATCGCGGTGCTCGCGAAGCAGTTGCAAGGCATGGCTAGGCAGATTCAGCACACGTTGAGGAAGGACGTTATCGATACGTAGCTGCCCTGTGACGCGGTGAATTCCCACGCGGCGTGCGATCGATCAAGCAGCGACATTCGTGGCCAGAAGAAAGAGCAATACAAGCGGGTACTGCATCCGCATCCATTCTTTCGATCTGGCAAACGAGGCAAGAATCCCCAGCGTGAGCACGAGAAGAATCGAAGCCCCGAGCCAATGGGCTCCGGGCGCGAACAGCAAGATCGACCCAACCAGCTCGACGGTTGCCACGGTCACTCTGAACCAGCCCGGATAACCCCATTTCGTGAACTCGGCGCGGATGGCAGGCGGACCTATCAGGTTGACAGTGGCCGCTGCGAGGAACGCAATGGCGATGATGAGATTCACATAGTTCATGGATCTAACCCGGTGAGGTGAGCGCGCCTGACTAGACCGAGGCGCGCGCGGAGACAAGCGGAGGGCACTTTTCTTTCCACGTCATGTGGAGCCTGGATGCAAGACCGGCCTTTGTGATGATTTCCGTGGCAAGCTGCTCGATGTTGCTGAGAAGTGCCTTGCGGTCCGTGAACTTCGTGAAACTCCCTTCACGGAACACGATCTCGCCGTTGACCATCACATACTTCGCGTCCGTTCCCTTGCCGGCACCGAGGAACGCGGACAACGGGCGCTGAAGTGAACCAACATGGGGACCCCGCATATCGAAGACCGCGATATCGGCGAGCTTTCCTGCCTCGAGTGAGCCAAGCTCATCGGCGACGCCGAGAACGCGAGCACCATTGATGGTCGCCATTTCCAGGGCTCGCTCGAATGGCATGCGCGTCGGATCGAGATGGCGCTGGTGTTGGAAGAGCACACATGCCTTGACCTGCTCGAGCATGTCGTTGGTGTAGTCGACCATGGCGCCGTCTGTGCCGAGTGCAGTCGAAACGCCCGCGCGCAATGCATTCGCAGCAGGGGCGATGCCGCCGCCGCGCATTGCTTCGCTGGTTGGTGTGTACACCAGACCGGCACCCACATGCGCCATTTGTTCGAGGTCCAGCTCGGTGCAGTGGATGCCGTGAATCAGCATCCACTGTTCATCCAGCACGCCGAGTTGCATCAGATACCGCACATCCGTGCGCCCGGTTTCCCGCAAATGTTTCAGGAAACCCTTTTCGGTGGAGAACGTACCGGCGGCGATGTGACTGCTGATGCGAACGTTCAGCTTTCGCGCGAGTTCCGTGCCTCGAATGATGAGCTCTTCCGTGCTCATGCCGGATGAGGTCCAATGAGCGTTGGCTTCGATGACCATGCCCATGCGAATCAGACCGTCGTGTCGCCCGTCCCAGCGGCGGATGTCCTCTTCAGCGGCCGCAAGCGATTCGTCGAGAGAAAGCGGATGGTCGAGGAACCGGCTGTTGCGGCAGCGCAATTCTTTGCCAAAAAATTGACGGATGCCCACTTCAGCCTGGGACTCGACGCTCGACTGCACGATCGCTTCGTCGCTGACCGAGACGGAGTGGTTGAATGACGTCGTCGTGCCGGTTGCGAGCATCTCGATCGCGCATTGATATCCGGACAGGCGCATCGCGTCGCTCGACAGATTGCGAACCAGTGGAAAAACCAGATCGTCGATCCAGTCTTCGAGCAGCATGCCGTCCGCCAGGCCCTTGAACATCGAGTACCACGGATGCTGATGCAAATTGATAAGACCGGGAATGACGAGGCACCCGGTGGCATCGATGGTTTTGTCGAAGCCATCGATCGGCGTATTTTCATACGCGTAGACGCCGGTAATGCGCTTGCCTTCGACCGCAACTGCGCCGCGCTCGAATACTTCACGCCCTGCGTTGACGGTGACGACATAGCCGTTCTTGATGAGTATCTTCTTCATGGTCTCTGCTCCTGAGTGTCTTGACTTGGACACTGGTGTCGTCCGTACTTGTCTCCTGGGACGACACCTACCTTCCGCACTATCGGTTTTCCGCTCGCGTACTACTTAGTCTTTCGGCGGCCACGTCGGGATCGGTGTCTTTCCGGACGGGAAACGGACATTCTTCGAGCGTACGAATTCCTTGAGCGTTTCGGTCGCGTTTTCGCGGCCGAAACCGCTGCCTTTCACGCCGCCGAACGGCGAGCCGAGGAACGCCCGGCGCATGTAGTTATTGACGAAAATCATCCCGGCTTCGAGGCGCGGCGCGAGCTTCCACGCGCGATTCTCGTCGGTCGTGACAATCGCTGCGGTCAGCCCGTAGGCTGTGCCATTCGCGATCTCGACAGCTTCGTCCTCGGTCTTGAAACGCATCAGGCACGCTACCGGCCCGAAGATCTCTTCCTGGGCGACAGTCATCGTCGGCACGATGTCGGCGAGCACGGTGGGCGGTACCCAGAAGCCGCGCTGGTATTGCGGGTCGGTCGGCGGCTTGCCTTGTGTCACGAGCCGCGCGCCTTCGCGCATCGCAATGTCGATGTATCCCATCACGCGGTCGCGCTGCTTGCCGTCGACCATCGGACCGATGTCCGTTTTCGGATCCAGTCCGTTGCCGACCACGAGCTTCTCTGTCGCACGCGCAAATTTCTCTTCGAACTCGGCGTAGCGGGATTCGTGGACGAGAATCCGTGCCGTCGACGTGCATGCTTCCCCTTGGTTATAGAACATCCCTTCGAGGGCGACGTTCAGGGCCACCTCCATGTCCGCGTCTTCCAGAATGAGGAGGGCGTTCTTGCCGCCGAGTTCCATGGTCGCGTAGGTGATGTTCTCTGAGGCGCTCTGTAGAACGCGGCGGCCCGTTGCGGTTGCGCCGGTAAAACTGATGCGTTCGACCTTGGGATGCGACGCCAGCGCGGGGCCGGCCTTGATGCCCGGGACAACGTTCAGAACACCGGGTGGAAGAATCTGATTGGCCAGTTCAACCAGTCGCATGACGGTCAGGGGCGCCTGTTCGCCTGGTTTCACGATGACGGTATTTCCTGCGGCCAGTGCCGGCGCGGACTTCTTTGCGAAGTGAATCGGCGGCCAGTTGAACGGCAGGATAGCCGCGACCACGCCATACGGCTCGAACAGCACGCGCGCCTCGATCGCACCTTGATCGAGGATTTCGCCATGGAGCGTATCGGCGAGACCGGCGAAATAGTCGAAGCAGGCATGACAGTAAGAGACGTCGAAGCGAAGTGCGTCGCGCTTCGGTTTGCCGACTTCGCGAGCCTCGAGTTCGGCGAGTTCATCGGCGTGCTCGCGAATCTTCGCGGCAACCTGATGCAGTAACTGGGTGCGCTCGCGAGGCGAGCGTTGGCGCCAGTCGTTTTCGTACGCTTGCCGCGAATCCGCGACGACCCGGTCTACGAGCCCTTCGTCCGCGGACACCACGCGTCCCAGCGGATTCGCGGTCGCGGCTTCCTCGACCGTAAAGAACTCTTGTTCACGGTCAGCCTCGACGACCATGCCGCCAAGGATGGCGCCCCAGTATGGGCGATTCAGGTTTGATCTATCCAGCGAAGTTTCAGCCATTTGGCCTTCTCCTTACAATCGATTGCAGAATTTGAAACGCGCAGCGACTCGTGGGCTGCAGTAAGCAGGTGCAACAGGGTCGTTAGCGCAGATAGCCATTTACTGCCGGGGTTTGAGCGGCATGGCGTCTGCCTGGAATCCGGCTGAACGGCGCGCGGCGGATGTATCGCTGTCGGCTTCTGGATTCAATGTACTGCAATCGATTGCAGAATGCAAGCCGGAAAAATGAGTTCCATGGCGGCCGGTGTGACGGTCAAGGCCAACTCGCCTCCGCTGATTGCGTCGCGGCGGGCGGCAGCCCCCTGTATTTCTGGAGATACAGTCCGGCGACCCACCCTCAGGTGGTTTCCCTATTCGGGTACGATTGATACAATCGATTGTAGCGAAGTGCGTACCTGGCCCTTCCCGTCGGCACGGCCCGACCCCATTCCAGACTGAACCCAAGCAGGCTTGTCGTGAAAGAGAAAGCAACCCAACCTGCCAATCGGCGGCCGGTCACCATGAAGCAGGTCGCGGAACTCGCCGGGGTCCACGCTTCAACGGTGTCGCGCGCATTGAATCCTGCGACGCGTTCTGTGGTCGTGCCCGATCTCGTGGCTCGCGTCATGAAGGCCGCCAACAAGCTCGGGTACCGTCTGGATCCCGTGGCGGCGAGCCTGCGAACCGGGCGCTCCAAACTTGTTGGCATTCTGGTTCCACAGATCGCAACGAGTGTCTTTACCCCAATCCTTGCGGGTGCGACGGAGCGTCTTGCAGCACATGGGTACTTCTCGATCATCGGGTACCTCGATACCGACACTGAGGCCCAACTGGAATTTGCCCACGGCCTCATCGCGCGGCGAGTCGACGGGCTTATCCTCGCCACGGCCACTCGTCACGATCCGCTGGCATCGTTTTGCATCGAGAGAGGTGTGCCCACGGTGCTCGTGAACCGGGCGGAAGACGAGGCGAGATTGTCAGCTGTCGTTTCCGATGAACTGCTTGGCGCCCAATTGGCCGTTGATCACCTGGTGGAATTGAAGCACGTGAAGATCGGCCATATTGCGGGTCCCGAGGACAACTCGACAGGCTTCCTGAGGCGCAAAGGCTTCGTGCAGGCGCTCGCATCACACGGGCTGGACGGCAATCGTGCGCCGTGCGAGGTGGCCGCTTCCTATACTCGGGAAGACGGGCTGGAAGCCATGCGGCGCTTGCTAAGCGCACACCCGGAAGTGACTGCGGTCGTCGCGGCGAACGATTCGCTTGCGCTGGGCGTGTACGACGCGTTGCGCGAAAAGGGGCTGCCATGCCCTCGCTACATGTCCGTGGTCGGGCACAACGATATGCCGCTTGTGGACATGGTCGAACCGCCTTTAACGACCATCCGCATCAGCCATGAGGAGATGGGGCGCCAGGTGGCCGATCTTCTCCAGCAGGCAATCGAGGTTCGCGAGCAACCGGTGCGTAAGGTCGTGCTGCCTCCCAAACTGATCGTCAGAGGATCGACTGCTGCGCCACGCAAGGGAAAGTGACGCGAGCGCATTAACCCATGAGGGGCGGCAATTCGTCCCTCAGGAAGTCGACCAGCGCGCGTACCGCCGGCATCATGCCGCGGCGCGTCGGGAACAGCACCGCCAATCGTCCCTCCCGCGGGCGCCACTCCGGCAGTACGACGCGCAAAGTCCCCATTTCGATCTCACGCGCGCATGCATAGAGAGGCAGGCTCGCGATGCCCATACCCGCCAATGCGGCCTCCTTCAGCGCGGCGACATTGTCGCTCTGCAGGCGGGGTTGAATGGTCCGTACGGCAACATCGCCATGAGCGCCGAACAGGCGCAGTACGGTGGCCTGCTCATTGATCGACGCATAGATCAACAGATCGCCGTGGGGTAGCGCGTCCGGCTCATCAATCGTCCCCGTCTGCGCCAGATACACGGGGCTCGCCACCAACCCCCAGCGCGCCGTGCACAGCGGGGTCTGGACGAGGCTCGAAGACTCCACTTCAAAACCCAGGCCCCGTACCACCACATCGACATGTTCTTCGACAAGATCAATTTGCCGGTGACTCGCCTCGATTGCCAGCCGGACCTTGGGGTAGCGCAGCATGAAACGGGGCAGCAATCTGGCCAGCACGATGTCTGTGATCGCCACGGGCATGCTGGCCCGCACGAGACCTGTGGGCTCGGCAGTCCGGCGCCGAACGGCCTCTTCACCAGCCTGTGCCTCGGAAATCATGGCTCGGCAATGCGCGTAAAGGTCCTGGCCGGCGTCGGTCAAGCTGAGCCGGCGTGAGGTTCGGTGAAGGAGCCGAACGCCGAGGTTGGCTTCCAGATCGGTGATCCGCCTGGAAATGTGGGATTTGCTAACGCCGAGCACCTCCCCCGCGGCGGTAAAGCCGTGATGCTCGATCACCTGAGCAAAAAGATAGAGGTCGTTCAGGTCAAGAGATACGGGGTTCATCCGGCGTCCAGGTGTTCTTGAGTTGGCTTGCCTATCGTTTCCAGTGTGCAACGATAGGTTTAGAAATACCATATTTATCGTTTGTCGTTGCGTATATATGATTCATCTCAACCGGGGCGGATGTGCACCGGACAGTCAGGCGAAGGCGCCCATAGGCCGATGCCTTATCCCAATGCCAACGTTCATCAAGATCATGAAAACCCTTCCTTTCCTGAAAGCTGCAGTTCTCGCCATGGCGGTCGTTGCCACTTCCGCTGCTACTACGGCCGAGGCGGCCGGCACAGCGCCTGCGACAAACGCGGTCGCGCCTTCGGGTGCGCCGTATTCGTTGCTGTCGCGAGACAACACCGTGCTGCTGCTGGTTGACCACCAGGTTGGCCTGTTCACCGGCGTGCGCGACATCGACGTCGGTCAACTCAAGCACAACGTGGTGGCGCTCGCCAAAGCCGCGAAGGCGCTCGGCATCCCCGTCATCGTTACCGCCACGATGCCCGACGGCATGTGGGGCCCGACGATCCCGGAGTTGACTGCCGCGCTTCCCGGTGTCCCGGTGATCAGCCGGACTTCGATCAACGCCTGGGACGATCCGAATGTCCGGGCAGCCATCCAGAAGACGGGCCGCAAGCAGATTCTGATTGCCGGAGTTTCGCTGGAAGTCTGCGCCACGTTCCCTGCCCTGACGCTCAAGGCCGCTGGCTACGACCCCCGTGTGGTGCTCGACGCGTCGGGTACGTTTAGCGAGACCAAGCGTACGGTGGGGCTGCAACGCCTGGCGGGTGCCGGCATCCCGGTTACCGACTACGCTACCGCCGGTGTGGAAATGCGGCACGGCAACACCGATCCGAAGGCCCAGGAAGTGTATGCCGATCTCGACATGCCGTTCGCCACCCTCGTGTGGCAGATGAAGAACGCGCCCAGCAAGTAAGGCGGCAACCCGACTCGGCGAGGGCGTCTCGCGTCCTCGTCCGGACAGTCGCGAAGCCATCCTTGCGTGCGCGCCCGGATGGCTTCGAGGCTGAAATGCGGTATGACGGAGGATCACCATGAGCAAATTCGTGCGTATGTCGCACATCGTCGCCGGTCACGACATGAGCATTGGCGAAGCGTTTTGGGCAAAGCATTTCGGCGAGCAGGCATTTGGCGGATTGATGGATCCCGTCGTCATGCTCGATCATTTTCATATGACCGGTCCGACGTTTTCGCCGCATCCACATGCGGGAATTTCGGCGGTGACCTATGTGTTCGAAGATGCAACAGGCGCACACGTCAATTACGACTCGCTGGGCAACCACGATCCCATCAATCCGGGTGCGTTGCATTGGTTTGCCGCCGGCCGCGGGGCGGTGCATACCGAGCAGCCTGAGGGCGAGGGGCAGCACGTTCACGCGCTGCAGATCTTCGTGAATCTTCCGGCCAGCAAGAAATTTGACGCGCCTTATGCCGTTCATGTGGAACCGCATGAGATCCCGGAGTTCAAGGCTCCAGGTGTTCGTGTGCGTGTGGTTTCGGGCAGCAGCAATGGCGTCAGCAACCCTCACTCCGTACGACTGCCTGAACCATTCACGTTGCTGGACGCCTTCCTTTCGCGTTCATCTGCATTCAGCCATGAGCTATTGCGCGGCTGGAACGGGATGATTTACGCGGTCGCGGGAGCACTACGGATAGAAATCGGGGGCAAGGTGCGGCATCTGATGGCCGGCGACGCAGTGAGTGTGGCTTTGGATAAGGACGTTGCAGAGAGCACGGCAACGGTCCGTTTCGTCTCTGACGAAGATTGCCACTTCGTCGTTCTTTCCGGTCCGGCGTTGAACGAACCGATTGCCAAACACGGGCCAATCGTCATGAACACTCGCGAGCAACTCGAAGATCGGATCAGCGCTTTCCAGAACGGCGAATTCGGACAGATCGTGATGCCGCAACCTGTCGAGCAGTGATTCTTCGCAATCCATGGCGTCTCAGACTACGAAACGGCCGTCCGACACGCCACGGTGTGGTTCGTGTTCAGTAGGTGGAAATTGACGATGACGCTTCCGGCGCCGCGCCTAAGATCAAACGCAGGAAATCGCGTTGATGAAACTTGGGATTGGGAGCTTGAAGAGATATGAAACTGGCGTCATTGCGTTCCGGGCGGGACGGCGAATTGGTAGTGGTGAGTCGGGACTTGCGA
Organism: Paraburkholderia sp. GAS448; assembly: GCF_050435685.1. Taxonomy (NCBI): domain Bacteria; kingdom Pseudomonadati; phylum Pseudomonadota; class Betaproteobacteria; order Burkholderiales; family Burkholderiaceae; genus Paraburkholderia; species Paraburkholderia sp. GAS448. Next base: position 110,626 of record NZ_JBNDKT010000004.1, on the reverse strand, counting down.
TATATCGTGCGTGCAGGTTCGGTTGCACGTACTTTGCAGGTTGCTCTCGACGATTGGGAGGCGACAGCTCCCAGGCTCGAAGCGATATATACGGCGCTCAACGCCGGGAAAGCGCAAGGCGCCTTGCCTATCGAGTGGAGCGAAGTTGGCCCGCCTTTGCCGCGTGCCTATCAATACCTTGACGGTGCCGCCTATGTAAGCCACATCAAGCGCAACCGTGCTGCTCGCGGGGAGGCGCTTCCGGATGATCTGATGGAGAAGCCGCTGGTCTATCAAGGGACATCGCATGGCTTTTTCGGCTGGGACGACGACATTCCACTGCCCTCCGATGCGTTAGGTATTGATTTCGAAGCGGAGATCGCTGCAGTGACCGGGGACGTTCCGATGGGCGTGAGTCCGCAGGAAGCGTGTTCCTACATCCGGCTCTTCGTGCTGCTCAATGACGTGTCGTTGAGCGCGCTGCTTCCCGGCGAGTTGAAGCGCACGTTCGGCTTCCGGACGGGTAAGCCCGCATCGAGCCTCGGCCCAATTGCCGTGACACCCGACGAACTGGGCGAGCTTTGGCACGATGGGCTCGTGGGAGGGCAGATGCTGTGCTCGTTGCGCGGTGAAACCGTTGGCCGCATCGATACCGGTGTGGACACGCCGTTTCACTACGGCGATCTGATCGCCCACGTTGCTCAAACGCGGGCGTTCGAGCCGGGCACTATTGTCGGACTTGGCACCGTATCGAACGAGGATGAGTCGGCCGGGTGCGGCTGCATTGGTGAGATCCGGGCGCTCGAGACATTGCGCGACGGCAAGGCATCGACGCCTTTCTTCAGCTTCGGCGAGCGCGTGCGCATTGAGCATGTGGGTCACGACGGTCAGTCTGTCTTCGGCTATATCGACCAGCGGTTCGTGCCGGCGACACGGTAGGGTTCGGCCGGGTTGCTTGCCTTAAAGGAGAATATACGATGCTTTGCAAGGGTTTGCATCACGCAGCGTTTCGGCGCCGGGACGCACGTGAGACAGTCGACTTCTACACGGAAGTGCTAGGCCTGAAGTTTATCCATGCAATGGGCGAGGATCACGTGCCCTCGACGGGCGCCTATAGCCCACACGTTCATATCTTCTTCGAAATGGAAGATGGCGCCTGCATCGCGTTCTTCGAGTTGCCGGCCGATGAGGGGGAGCAGTCAGGCAGAGATCCTGGAACACCGGACTGGGTGCAGCATTTTGCCTTTCGCGTGGCGGACAAGGAAACCGTCGAGCGAGCGAGAGAATCGCTGCTTGCACGAGGTATCCCGGTTGTAGGCCCGACCAATCATGACGATTTCCTGTACTCGATCTACTTTTTCGATCCGTCCGGGCACCGCCTCGAGTTGACTGCCGTGACTGCCACGGCGAAGCAGGACGCCCAATTCCGCAAGGAGGCTATGGATGTCCTGCGTCTGTGGGAAAAGACGCACTACTGGTCGCAGCGCGCGACATTGTTTGGCGGCGCGGCAGGTTATCGGCGCGAAAGGGCCGATCAGTATATGACGAGCAGGTTTTGCATCGGCAACAAACCGAACTACCTCACTGAAAGGAGACACAGCCATGAACGCCAATTCCTCGCCGTTTCTTGAACGCCTGACCCGTGACAATGCGGTACTGCTGCTCGTCGATCACCAGGTCGGACTGTACAGCGGCGTACGCGACATCGACACTCTACAGCTCATGCACAACGTCGTTGGACTGGCCAAGGCGGCGCTTGCGCTCAAGGTGCCGGTGATTGTCACGACCACCACGGAACAGATGTGGGGCCCAATGATTCCGGAGTTGACCGAGGCGCTTCCCGGCATCCAGCGCATCGAGCGTACGACGGTGAACGCCTGGGACGAACCGCGCGTGGTCGAGGCGGTGAAAGCCACGGGGCGCAGGAAGCTGATCGTCACCGGCATTTCCACCGACGTTTGTCTCGCGTTCCCGGCGATCTCCGCCATCGCGGATGGTTATTCGAGCTATGCGGTCATCGACGCATCGGGCGGTTTTAGTCAGACGCAGGTCGACATGGGCATTCGCCGCATGCAGCAGGCGGGCGTGATTCCGGTCGGCTACTCGAACGTTGCGGTCGAAATGCTTGCTGACAACGCGGCGCCGGAGGCGCAAGCTGTCTATGCCGCATTGGGCATCCCCTTTGCCGGACTGGTCTACGGTTTGAAGCAATTTTTTGCGAATAAATAATCAATATATACCGGGGGATCGTCGTGAGGTTCGACGTTTTCCCCATTGGGGGCGGTTAAGCTGGTGCTGTGCTGGCCAACCGCCTCAGTGCAGACCCGAGTCGCCGCGTTGTTCTGCTCGAAGTACCTACTCGAAGTCGAGAACCTCGACAGATGAATCGAACTGCGTGCATTACCCGAACGCGCGGCACGATCCTGTGACCTTCGCGGTGCCGACGTACTGCGATCTGCCCGATACGCAGAGCGGGCTCCTTCCGGCGGCGCGTCCATGGACAGTTCAGACAAGGTCTGACATTGGGCAGAGGAAATGTGTACGCGCATAGCGCCGACCGCACAGCGTGAAGTTTCATGCCGATGTGGAACCAGTCGAGAATCCGCGGTGCGACGCAAGGCTCCACTGACGTTACTGGCGATCGCATAGCCTGGGCACGATCTGTGACCACGTCAACCATTGTGGACCGAACCCAACCACGCTGGTCGAGTGCGGCAGCGACCAGCACGCGTGTCAGGAGGGCGCTGGAGTGCGCACGCGAATCGTGGAGCCGCTATCCCGTCACATTTGACGCGGCCCGCGATAACTTCAAACTTGCACACATCCTCCTGCGGAACCGCGGTGACCACGGTGCCGTCGCTGATTGCCGACGTGCCGGAACTGGGCAAGCTGACGCGGTGTGAGGTCAGTGCGCTGATCGGTGTGGCGCCCTTCAACCGCGACTCAGGAGCGTCTCGTGGCAAACGAATGATCTTCGGCGGACGTGCTGCCGTCAGACGCATGCTGTACATGGTGACGTTAGCGGCTGTTCGCTTCAACCCCGTGATGGGGACCTTCTATCATCGGCTCGTCGCCACCGGTAGGCCAAACAAGCTTGTTTTGGTTGCCTGTATGCGGAAGCTGCTTACGATTCTCAACGCAATCGCAAAAACAGGAAAGCCGTGGGATGAAACCATCCGCACGGCTTGACTGGTAAGACAGTTGCTCATTAGCCGTCGCCAACACCGTCACGTGACAACGCCCTCCGCACAGCACTTACAACAAGAGGCGAGACAACCCCTCGTCTGGAATCGCGTTGTAAACCGTTGATTTTATTTGGTATCGCTTGTGCATTTCAGTAGCTACCCGCACAAGTCAAAATACCAGCTCTCTTTCATAAAAACAGTCACTTATCTCGATTTATGAAACTTACCTCTGACGTAATCGACGACCGCAGACGCTTCGCCGAACCTTCAGTCCGTGCCCTGCCGCGGCGTTCTTCCTGCCGGGCCCTGGGCCGCAAAGCCGGGTTCACCTGTCCGCCTTAACCTGATCCGATTGAAGGAGTCCGTGATGAATACGCATACCGATCTTGTCGACCGCTACTTCGACACCTGGAACGAAACCGACCCCGCGCGCCGTCGCGAGCTGATCGCTGCGACCTGGACGACCGACGCCGTCTATGTCGATCCGCTGCTTGCGGGCAACGGCCACGACGGCATCGACGCGATGATCCGCGCGGTCCACGAACGTTTCCCGGGGCACACGTTCCATCGTTCGTCGGAAGTCGATGGCTTCGCGAATAACCTGCGGTTTTCCTGGGCGCTGGAGACGCCGCAAGGCATCCCCGTCGTGAAGGGCTCTGATTTCGGCGTCGTTGACGCAGGTGGCCGGTTGCGCGCCGTCACGGGTTTTCTGGATGCAGTGCCGGGCGAAGCCTGAGCCCGCGAGAGCGGCAACGTCTCTGTGTTGAAGGCTTGCGCCGGAACGCCGGCGTACGCCTTCGACCAGCCGTTCGGTTTCGCGATGATGGGCCGCGCGGCGAAGCGCCTTGCGGCCCGTTCGCGCTGTGCAGTGAGTCATCTGTTTTGATGCAAGCCTGTGCAGGCGGCGCATATGCGGTTACCTTACGCAGGCGGACCGACTGCCGAAGACGGGCTGCGTGCCAACCGACCATGAAGGAGATCACGTGCTGAAGAATCTGGACCCGCTGCTGAATGCCGATGTGCTGTACGCGCTGCGCGCGATGGGCCACGGTGACGAACTGGTCATCTGCGACGCTAATTTCCCGTCCGACTCCGTTGCGCGCGCAACCGTGACCGGCAAGCCGCTGCGCCTCGACGGCGTCGATTCGGCGCGGGCGATTCGCGCCGTGCTGTCTGTGTTGCCGCTCGACACCTTTGTCGACCACCCGGCCCTGCGTATGGAAGTGGTCGGCGAGCCGGATACGATTCCCGCCGTGCAGCGTGAGGCGCAGGCGGAAGTGAATGCGGCTGAAGGCCGCGACGTGCCGTTTGCGTCGATCGAGCGCTTTGCCTTCTACGAACGTGCGCGCAGCGCGTATTGCGTGATCGTGACGGGCGAACAGCGCGGTTACGGGTGCTTCGTGTTCAAGAAAGGCGTGCTGCTCGCACCTGACGCCCCGAGGTAAGCTGTTTCTTGAGGAGGCGCCGCGCCCACCATGCGAGCGACCTCGATGCGATGAAAGGAATATGACAAGTTGGCGTCCACGCAGCAAGCCGGACCCGGATCGCCGCACGACGTTCTGACTGCCGCTGCGGCGCCTCACCCGGGCCGGGCGACGCGTCTTTTCGCTTGGAAAACCTGGGTAATGCACATATTCTGACGACAGCGTCCGGGAACTGTCAGTAATCCGCCCGGTCTTCTGCATATTCTTCACAGGAGCCCTCTCATGACGCGTCCCGTCGATTCCGGCGTAATCTTCATCGCACGTATTGCCCTCGCGGTGCTGTTTCTGTGGGGTGGCGTGATGAAGCTGCTTGGCTACGCCGGCTTCGTCGGATATCTGCACTCGAAGGGCGTGCCATTCGTGCAGGTCGCGGCGCCCATTGCCGTCGCTGTCGAAACGCTCGGGGGGGTGTTCCTCGTACTCGGCTTCAAGATCCGGCCGCTCGGGCTCATCATGGCCGTGTACACGGTCGCAACCGCCGTGCTGGGTCACGATTTCTGGAACATCGCCGATGCGTCCGTCCAGCATGACATGCTCATTCACTTCTGGAAGAACATCGGCATTGCCGGCGGTTTCCTGCTGCTTTGCGTGACGGGCGCGGGCCGCATCAGCGTCGACGGCGCGCGTGCGCCGCGTGGCGGATTGAGTGGTTTGTGAACTTGCGGGCTCATTGGCGGACGAAACAGGATGGTGGCGACGCGCCTCGTTTGCGCGCGCTGTTTCTGCAAAGTTTCCCGTGTTCGGGGTTGCATATCGATGCAGGGAGCAGACCATGATTCAGGGCTTTGACCAGACGATCGGCGGCAAGGTGATGCAGTTTTGCGCGAGCCTCGGCGAAGGGCCGACCCCGCATCGCGTCATCATCAGCCAGGCCGATTCGGCGAAAACACTCGTCATTCTCGATGCCTCCGGGCTGATCGGCGCCATCAAGGCGGAAATCGAAGAGCCCGAAAAGCTTCTCGAAAACGCCATTCGCAAGGTGCAGGAAGAAGGACTCGTGGAGCGCGCGCTCGATACGGGCCAGATTCAGGAAACCAGTCTGTAACGCGATATCAGGAAGATAAAGCCCACGGTGCAGTCGCATCGTGGGCTTTGTCTTATCTGCGCCCGCGCGGGCAGGCGGCCTTCAGCCGGCATTGCTCTGGCGGTTGGGCGAAGGGGGGGCTGCCCCGTCCGGTCTGCGCGCATGGGGCTCGGGATGCACGAGGCAGCCGAGCACCACGCCGGTCAGCAGCAGGCCGACGCAGATCGCCGTCGATCCATGCAGTCCCGCGACGATGTTCGTCGCTTCGGCCCCGCTCGCGAGCGCTCCAAACGTCGCCACGCCGATTGCGCCGCCAGCCTGGCGTGCCGTATTCAGCACGGCGGAGGCGGTGGCTGCGCGGCGCGGCGCGACGGTAGCGAGGACGGCTGTCGTCATGGCCGGCACGGCGAGTCCCATGCCTGAGGGAATCAGCAGGAACGGCACGAGTATCGCGACAAGCGGCGTCGACGCATCGATGAAATGCAGCAGACCGTACCCAAGCGCCGCGATCATTGCGCCGACGATCATTGGTACGCGCACACCGAACCGGCCGACCACCCAGCCGCTGACCACGTTCGAGACGAGGAACCCGCCAGTCAGCGGCAGGAACGCCAGGCCGGCCTGGAGCGGTGTGTCGCCGCGCACACGTTGCAGGTACAGGCTCAGCACGAACACCATGCCGTAGTAGGTCAGATTCACGCAGATGCCGAACAGCACGGCAGCACTGAACGTGCGATTGCCGAACAGCGCCAGTGGCAGCATGGGTTCGCGCACGCGCGCCTCGACCGCGATGAAGGCCGCACCGGCGACGAGCGCCAGCATGAATGCGCCTGCCACGAGCGGGTGGGCGAGACCCAGCGGCCGCCATTCGATGACCGCGGTGGTGAACGCCGTGAGTGTCACGACCGCGAGCAACTGACCCGGCAGATCGATCCCGCGTGAACGCTGCTGTGCTACCTGCTGCGATGAGGGCGGGGTTGCGGCGCGCGGTATCCAGGCCCAGGTCGCAAAGAGACCGGCGGCACACAACGGCAGATTCACGAGAAAGATGCTGCGCCAGCCTAATGCGGCGATCAGCAGGCCGCCGATCACGGGGCCCGCCGCAATCGAGATCGCGCCGGCCGCGGTCCAGAGTCCAACGGCGCGCGCGCGCAACTTCGGATCGTGGCGGCATGCCTGATTGAGGAGTGCGAGCGAGTTCGGCAGCATGGCGGCGGCGCCCACGCCCTGGAGCGCGCGGGCGACCACCAGCATCGGTGCGTTCACCGACAGCCCACAGGCGAGCGAGGCCAGTGCGAACAGCGTCATGCCGGCTGCGTACGCGCGGCGCGCGCCGAGCCGGTCGCCGAGCACGCCGAAAGACAACATCAGGACCGCGAACGCGAGCGTGTAGGCATCGACGATCCATTGCAAACCGGCGACGCTCGCGTGCAGATCGGCGCCGAGGTTGGCGAGCGCGATGTTGACGATGGTGACGTCGAGCTGCGTGACGACGAAGCCGACGCTGACCGTTGCGACGATGCGGGCGAGCGCGGGTGTAAAGGAGGCTCTGGATGAGTTCATGGGACATAGCCTGAACCTGTCCATGGCGGGATGTTTCGGAACGGCGTGAAGTGTCGATGTCGTCCGTGAACGTGCCCGGAAAGCAGAACGGCGCACCGGGAGGTGCGCCGTCGTGGGCCTGCCGCACGTGCCGCAGCCGGTGAGGGCGGCGCGCCGGGTCAGTAGATCACGTGATGTTGCGTTACCGGTTCAGCCTTTTCGAACGAATTCAGCGCGACGACGCAGCATCCTTGATGAACAGCGTCGTCAGTGCGCCGACGACGCACAGTGCGCCGACATACAGCGCCGGCGCCATCGGATTCGACTTCATCATTAGCGACACGACAACCGGCGTCAAGCCGCCGAAGATCGCATAGGCGACGTTGTACGAGAACGAGATGCCGGAGAAGCGCACGACCGGCGGAAACGCCTTGACCATCACGAACGGGATCGCCCCGATCACGCCGACGAAGAAACCGCTGACTGCGTAGAGCGGTACGAGCGACGAGGTATCGACAGCGAGTTGCTGCATCATCGCGTAGTAGGACACGGCGAGCGCCAGGCCGCCGACGAAGATCGTGCGGCCTGCGCCGACGCGTCCGGCGATCGAGCCGGCGGTGACACAGCCGATCGTCAGGCAGAGCGTCGCTACGCAGTTTGCAAGCAGCGCGGTAGCCGGGTCGATGTGAAACTGCTTTTGCAGCAACGTCGGCGTCATCAGGATCACGACGACGATAGCCGCCGACAGCATCCACGTCAGCAGCATCGATACGATGACCGCGCGGCCGTGGTCGCGCAGCACGGCTTTCAGCGGGATCTCCGCTGCCAGCGACTTGCGCTGCTTCAGTTCGGCGAACACCGGCGTTTCGTGCAGCCAGCGGCGCAGATAGACCGAAAAGAGCCCGAACACGCCGCCGACCAGGAACGGGATACGCCACGCGTAGCCGGCAATTTCCGCGGGGGCGAAATGACGGTTGACCGCCGCCGCAATCAGCGAGCCGAGCAGGATGCCGGCCGTCAGACCCGCGGTGAGCGTGCCGCACGCATAGCCGACGTGATGCTGCGGTACGTGCTCGGAGACGAACACCCATGCGCCCGGCACTTCGCCGCCGACCGCCGCGCCCTGCAGCACACGCAACACCAGCAGCAGCACCGGCGCGAGCACGCCGATGCTCGTGTAGGTGGGCAACAGGCCCATCATCAGCGTCGGCACCGACATCAGCAGCACGCTCAGCGTGAACATGCGCTTGCGGCCGAACAGGTCGCCGAAGTGCGCCATGATGATGCCGCCGAGCGGGCGCGCCAGGTAGCCCGCCGCGAAAATGCCGAAGGTTTGCAACTGGCGCAGCCAGTCGGGCATCGAGGCGGGGAAGAACAGCTGTCCGATCGCCGGAGCGAAGAACACGAAGATGATGAAGTCGTAGAACTCGAGTGCGCCACCGAGTGCCGCGAGTCCCAGCGTTTTGTAGTCGCTGCCCTTGAGGGCGCGTGTCGTGACGGGTTGTGCCCTACCCAGATCCGTAGCTTGCATTGCGATGTGTTTTTTTTGGATTGAACGCCACGCGTAGCGCGTGGATACCGGCCGTCGTCGGACGAGAAGTGCGGGGCGCTGGGTAGAGCACGGAACACGAGGCACGGCCGCCCGGATAAGGGCGCGCGTGCTGACGACTTTTATGCCAACCGGCTATTTTACAGGATGAAAGATCGAGGCTCTGGGGGCTCCGCGAGCCGGCAGGAGGCGCAGGCGTTCGGTGCGGCGTGGCTGCACATGCGTTCCGATAGCAACACGGTACGTCACCTCCATATTCAGATTCATCTTATAGGCGGTACCACGACGTCCAAACAGAATCACTTGCGAGTCAATCTGTTGTGAGTCCTCCTAATGCGTGTTGCCATCCTCCAGCGTGATCCGGTCCAGAGCAAGGCGATCGAAACAATCTTCAACGAAGCGGGACATACGTGCGTGACCTATCAGGACGGGCTGATCCTGTCGAAGTCACTGGCGCTTTCTACAGCAGACCTGCTGGTGCTGGACTGGCAGGGCCTCCGTTTGTCGGGCGGCGAGGTGCTGAGATCCGCGCGATGGGTGGGGGCGGAGCAGATACCGGTCATCTTCGCGTCGCTCGACGGTTCGGAGGAAGCCATCGTGCGCGCATTCGCGCACGGCGCGGACGACTACGTGCAACTGCCTATCCGTCCCGCGGAGTTTCGCGCGCGGGTGACTGCACTGCTGCGGCGCGCGTATCCAGACAGGCAGAGCGCGGTGCGTTTCGATGTCGGTCCTTACCATTTCGATGCCCGCCACCAGGTGGTGACGCTGCGCGGCGCGCCGGTGCACCTATCAGGCACGCAGTATCGTCTTGCGTCGCTGTTCTTTTCGAATATCGGACGTGTGCTGACGCGAGATCACATCTTTGCGATGGTATGGGGACGGGAATTTCGTGAGGCCACGCGTACGATTGATAGCCATGTGTCGCGGCTGCGTCTCTTGCTCGAGATCGAGGCGCGCAATGGGCTCCGGTTGCAGCCAGTGTACCGAAGCGGTTACCGGCTGCTGTCCCTGCGCACAGGCGAGTCGGAAAAGCATAAGGCTGCCTGAGTCGCCCTCCTTGCGTCACAAACGCAGGCAGCGCTGGCGTTGAAACACGGTTGCTCCGCTGCCCGAACTGATCACCTGCCAGACGTTGTTCGTCGGAGATCCATGTCGGCTCTGGGCAACGCGTAACCGTGACAAGGCCGTCTAGATACTCAAAGCGGCAACAGAGAGCCTGTTCTAAACGCTGTCGCGCCAGCGACGTGCGCGATCGTCAACCCGGCCGATGCAAACCGGAGTGAGTGACGCGCGTACAGCACGCCGGCCGTCGGCGCGTTCAACGTGGTCACCTGGTCCGTAAGCGGATCGACGATGTCGGCGACGGGCTGGCCGGATTCGATCCATGCGCCGAGTTCAGCGCGAAAGGCGATCACGCCGCATACTGGCGCAGTGACCGCTGCCGCACCCGCGAACGGCGTGGCGGGGAACGACAGCGCTGGCATCGGCTCGGCTTTTGCATCGATGAAGCCGCGATGGCAAAGGTAATTGACGATCGCCTGAGCGTCCTGTTCGGCGAACTCATGCGACACATCGCGCTGGCCGCGCAGTTCGACGGTCACCGAAACGCTGCCATTGGGAATCGGATGCTGCTCGCCATAACGCGCACGCAGATTGGACCAGCAGAAGCTGTGAATCTCGTCGAACGGATTGCCGTCCGCGTTCAGAGCCAGCAGCGACGCCTTGGCGCCGATATAGCGCGCGAGGGGCTCCACTTCCTCCCAGGTATCTGGATTGGTGTACAAATGCATCGCGGCATCCCAGTCGCAATGCAGATCAAGCACGATGTCCGCGTCGTAAGAGAGCTTTTGCAATGCAAGCCGTTGCGAATCGAGTTCGGTGCGTGGTGTCTGTTCATCAAGTGCTTCGCGCATGGCGGCGCGCACCACCTGCCGGTTCTCGTCGGTATTACCCGTCAGGCGCGCTTCGACGCGGGGCATGACCAGGGCCGTCAGGTCATAAAAGTGGCGGTTGAAGTTTTGCGCCGTATTGCCTTCAAAGCGACCGATGTGCGAGCCGAGAATCCACTGGTTGAGGCCGATCGGGTTCGAGACGGGCACGACGATCACTTCGCCGCGCAGCTTGCCTGCAGCTTCGAGGTCGGCGAAATGCTTGCGCAGGCGCCAGGCGACGAGCATGCCTGGCAGTTCGTCAGCGTGCAACGACGACTGGATGTAAATTTTCTGACCGCCGGTCGATCCATAGTGAAAACTGGTCAGATGGCGTTCAGTACCAAGCGTCGGCGAGATGAGCGGGTGTGTTTTGATTTGCATGGATTTAGACCGTGTTGCGTTGTGCGTGTCCGCTGGACGAGATGCCTGGAAGTATCGCAGACGCCGTGCGCAGGAAGATGGACATAGCGCCGAACCGACCGCGTACTACGGTCCGCATCCGGCACTCCAGTCCTGAGCAGCCCCTTGAATCGGGTCGAGGCCCGTTGTCATTTCAGGTTCCCGGCAAGGAACTGACCCAACCGTTCGCTTTTCGGCTTGACCAGCACTTCCTGAGGATGCCCTTCCTCTTCGATTTTTCCCTTGTGCAGGAAGATCACATGGTTCGACACGTTGCGCGCAAATCCCATCTCGTGCGTGACCACGATCATCGTGCGTCCTTCTTCAGCCAGCGACTGCATCACTTTCAGTACCTCGCCGACCAGTTCCGGATCGAGCGCGGACGTGGGTTCGTCAAACAGCATGACTTCGGGCTCCATCGCCAGCGCGCGTGCAATGGCCACCCGTTGTTGCTGGCCGCCTGACAGATGGGACGGGTACTTGCTTTCCATGCCGGCCGTGAGGCCCACCTTGGTCAGATACTTGCGGGCTCGCTTCTCCGCCTCGGCGCGACTCAAACCCAACACGCTGAGGGGCGCCTCGATGATGTTTTCCAGCACGGTCATGTGCGCCCACAGGTTGAAGTGCTGAAACACCATCGAAAGCCTGGTGCGCATTTTCTGCAACTGGCGGTGATCGCTAACCCGCAATGCGCCGTTTCTGTCGAGCGTCGTCTGGACCTCTTCCGCGTTGAGGGTGATGCGCCCCGCGCAAGGTTGCTCGAGAAAATTTATGCACCGCAAAAAGGTGCTTTTCCCGGAGCCGCTCGAACCGATGATACTGATGACATCGCCAGCCTTTGCCTTGAGCGATACGCCTCTCAGAACCTCGTTGTCACCGAATTTCTTGTGCAGGTCGTCGACAGTCAGCTTGTACATTCTCGATACACTCCATCTTGGCTGCAGACAGCCAGGTTCAATGCCCTTGCGGCTTCAAAAAGGCCAGCAAGCGTGTTTCCATCCGGCGAAACGCCCATACGAGCGCGAAAACGATGCAGGCGTACATGACGGCGGCAATGGTGTAGGCCTGGAAGGATGCATAGGTTGCAGAGTTGACGTCGCGCGTCACCTTCAGGATGTCCGGTACGGTCGCCGTGAATGCGAGCGTCGTCGCATGCAGCATCAGGATGACTTCGTTGCTGTAGTTGGGCAGCGCGCGCCGCAACGCAGACGGCAGGATGATGCGCGTGTAGAGCTTGTACTTCGACATCCCGTAGGCCTGCGCGGCCTCGATCTCGCCATAGGGTGTCGCCTTGATCGTTCCGGCAAATATCTCGGTGACGTAGGCGCATTCGTTCAGCCCAAAGGCGAGCAACGTGCAATTCATCGCGCTGCGGAAAAACGCGTCGAGCGCTGCGTGCGAGTGCACGAAGTGAAGGCTGTAGAGCCCCGTATAGACAACCAGCAACTGTACGTACAGCGGCGTACCGCGAAAGACATACGTAAAGAGCCAGATGGGTCCGGAGATGAAGCGGTTGCTCGACGAGCGGGCAACCGCCAGCGGAACAGCGAGCAGGAACCCCAGACCCACGGAGGCGACCAGCAGCCACAATGTGATGACGAGACCGCTGTAGCGATATCCGTCGGTGAAGAGGAAGTTTTGCCAGTATTGCCTGACGAGTTCGATCACAATGCGACCCTCCGTACGCCTGCCGAGTAGCGCTTTTCAAGCCAGACCAGCACGAGGTTCGACACGCTTGTAATCACAAGATAGATCGCGCCGGCCGTCACGGTGAAAAAGAAAAATTCGAGCGTGCTCTTGCCTGCATCCTGTGAGGCCTTGACGACGTCGGCGAGGCCGATGATCGATACGAGCGCCGTTGCCTTGACGAGCACCTGCCAGTTGTTGCCGATGCCGGGTATCGCGAAGCGCATCATTTGCGGAAACATGATGCGGCTGAACACTCGCCACGAACTCATGCCGTACGCGTAACCGGCCTCCAGCTGTCCGCGAGGAACAGCAAGAAAAGCGCCCCGGAACGTCTCGGTGAAGTACGCGCCGTAGATGAAGCCGAGCGTGATGACGCCGGCCACGAACGGGTCGATGTCGATCTGGGCGGCACCGAGGGAGTCGGTCAGATTGTTGAGCAGGATCTGAATGCCGTAGAACAGCAGCAGCATCAGCACGAGATCAGGAACTGCGCGAATCAACGTCGTATAGAGCGTGCCGACGCTAGAGAGCACCCGGTTGCGCGAGAGCTTCGCCGCGGCGCCTCCAAGACCCAGCAGAAAGGATGCCCCCAGCGACAGCACTGCCAGCCTGACCGTTTCCCAAGTGCCCGCAAGGAGGAGTGGGCCGTACCCGTGGAAGAACATGTATTCGTACCCTTGATTACCCGGCGCCTGATTGTGCTGCGCCCGTTCAGCGCCGCTGATGCGTGCCCGCCCGGCGGATGAAACCGCGCCGGGGCACACACGCTGCGGAGGAATCGACGGAAAGCGCTCAGCTACCGTAGACGTCGAAATTGAAGTACTTCTTCTCGATCGTCTTGTAGGTGCCATCCTTGATCATGTCGGCGATCGCGTTGTCGATTTTCGCCTTGAGATCGGCATCGTCCTTGCGCAGGCCGATGCCCGCGCCATTGCCGAGGATCTTCGCGTCGATGATGTCCTTGCCGGCGAACTGGAAGCCCGCGCCGCGCGGCGTATTCAGAAAGCCGATGTCCGCCTGTACCGCGTCCTGCAACGCTCCGTCCAGACGACCGGAGAGCAGGTCGGTATAGACCTGGTCCTGGTTCTGATACGACACGACCTTCGCGCCCTTAGGTTCCCAGTAGGTCTTGGCGTACGTTTCCTGGATCGTGCCCTGTTCGACGCCAATCGCTTTGCCCGTCAGCGATTCTGGCGTCGGGACGAGGGGCGAGCCCTTCTTCGCGATGAGGCGTGTCGGCGTGTTGAAGAGTTTTGACGAGAAGCTGATCTGCTCCGCACGTTGCGGCGTCATCGACATCGACGACAGCACGCCGTCGAACTTCTTCGCCTTCAGCGCCGGGATCATGCCGTCGAAGTCGTTTTCGACCCACACGCACTTCGCTTTCAGGCGCGCGCAGATCTGGTTGCCGAGGTCGATGTCGAAACCGGACAGCTTGCCGTCGGCGCCCTTCGACTCGAACGGCGGGTAGCTTGCGTCGACCCCGAACCGGATGGTGGACCAGTCTTTTGCATAGGCACCGGTGGCGATGGCTGCGAGGGCGATACACAGAGCGAGTTTCTTCATGGAATCTCCAGAGAGGTACTTCGTGATGCTAAGTGCCACAGGATGCGGAGCGTCCCACAGCGCCGAAGGCAGAAAATCAATGTTGTATAGGCATATCGCGTTCGAATGCTACGTCAGCCACTTGAATCTTCAACTTGTACATACAAGATAGCTGATCCACATTGTGGATCGCAACTAGGGTTTTCTCGCGGAGTGGCCGTGCAACGGCCTGAAATTACGGAATCGTTACGTGGAGAGGGGGAGTCGGGGATGGGTATACGCGTAATCAAGACATATTGTATATACAGCTTTGATCTCGCTGAACCTGTATAGACAGGATGCTCCGCCAGGGTTCCTGCGCCTGCTCGTCTGACTTTTTCGCGGTGACGCCAGATCATGCAGGAACATCGTCACGATCCCGCGGGTTTGGGCGCCGTCGATGCCGGCTTTCGCGAATCAGGAGGAGCAGGTCTTGTTCGCGCTGACTATACTGAAAGGAATCGTCCTGATTCGGGCTCGCCTGGGTCAAACGTTGGCCCCGAACAGGACGTCAAGGCGAACAGGTCTGTCCGGGGGGAGAAAGGTATGTTCAAGCATCTGCTGGTGCCGACCGACGGTTCGGCACTCTCCGACGCCGCTATTCAGATGGCGGTGACACTCGCCAGGGAAAGCGGAGCCAAAGTGACGGCGCTCCATGTCATCCCGGAATTCCACGTCCTCGCGTACGGCACCGAAATGCTTGCGGACACCGAGGACCGATTCATTCAGGTTACCCGGCAGCATGCGGAGAACTATCTCGCGGTGGTCACGAAGGCCGCCACGCAGGCCGGCGTCGAGTGCGACACGGTTGCGAGGAACCACGCTCACCCGTATGAGGCGATTATCAGCGTTGCAGAGCAACGAGACTGCGATCTCATTGTGATGGCATCCCATGGCCGGGGTGGTATGCGCGCCATGTTGCTCGGCAGTGAAACCCAGAAGGTCCTGACACACAGTGCCATTCCCGTTCTGGTTGTCAGGCAGCCGACACAACCTGGCGTGGGCCACCGGGCGTAAACCGGCACGGGCCGACGAGCGCCTCGCTGAAGCGATCCTTCAGGCCCGCCACATGACTATCAAAGCCCCGTGATCTGCCGTTGGCGTATCGGCAGAACGCCAAAGCGCGCGACGCCTTCGGCCACCGCCTCGCGGATGGTGCGGAAAGTCCGGCTTGTCGCAGATGTCACCGATTGCCCGTCGGCGCTGCTCCACACGAGGACAAAACGGGTGCGCTGCGCATTGTCGCGCACCTGTAATTGAGCGGCGACCCCCGATGGGCGGCGGACGCCAGCCGCAGGCGTCCAGAACGGCGTTTCCTCCTCCCCAGATGTGTCGGAAGGTGCCGCGATCAGATGGGTCGCCATCCTTTCGTTCCTACGCCTGGCGCGCCGCACTGGGCAAAAGCTTTGCCACGCAAGCGGGCGCCTCGATGGTCCTCACCCACGTTTTCATCGCTTCGATGTCGTCCGCCAGATAGCGGTCCTTTTCGTAAAATGCGACGTTCCGGCGAATCTCCGCGATCACGCCTTCGATCGTATCGGTCGAGCGCAGGGGGCGATGAAAGTCCACACCTTGCGCCGCCGCCATGGCTTCGATACCGACCACAACAGCGGTGTTTTCCGCCATGTCGCCGAGGCGTCGTGCGGCAAACGTCGCCATCGACACGTGATCTTCCTGGTTGGCGGATGTCGGCAGGCTATCGACGCTGGCCGGATGAGCGAGCGATTTGTTCTCCGAGGCGAGCGCCGCGGCGGTCACCTGCGCAATCATGAAGCCCGAGTGAAGGCCGCCGTCGCTCACAAGGAACGGCGGCAAACCCGACAGATTCGAATCGAGCAGCAAGGCGAGACGACGTTCGGATATCGCACCGATTTCAGCGATCGCTATCGCAATGTTGTCTGCCGCGATGGCGACCGGTTCGGCATGGAAGTTGCCGCCTGACAGCACGTCGCCCTGTTCGGCGAATACAAGCGGATTGTCCGAGGCCGCATTCGCTTCGATACGCAATACTTCAGCGGCATGACGCAGCTGATCCAGGCACGCGCCCATCACCTGCGGCTGGCAGCGGATCGAATACGGATCCTGCACACGCCCGCAATCCTGATGTGATGAAACGATCTGGCTTTCCGCGAGGAGCGCGCGGTAAGCCGCGGCGACATCGATCTGCCCCGGTTGCCCACGCGCCGCGTGGATGCGGCTGTCGAACGGCACGAGCGAGCCCTTGATCGCTTCGAGCGACAAGGCGCCTGCAAGTATCGCGGACGCGAACACGTCTTCAGCAGCAAACAGACCCACCAGTGCCAGGGCAGTAGAAACCTGAGTGCCATTGAGGAACGCAAGTCCTTCCTTCGGGCCGAGTTGCAGGGGCTCGAGCCTGGCGTGGCGCAATCCGTCGATCGCGCTGACACGTTCGCCACCGACGCGTGCATGACCGACGCCGATCAGCACGGACGTCATATGCGCGAGCGGCGCCAGGTCGCCCGAAGCGCCCACCGATCCTTTGGCCGGAATGCACGGATAGACACCCGCATCGATGAGACGCACGAGCGCATGGATCGCTTCCGGCCGCACGCCGGAGTGACCGCGGGCAAGGCTGATCGCCTTCAGCGTCATGATCAGGCGCACCGTGCTGTCGTCGAGCAGCGTGCCCGTGCCGACGCTGTGCGACAGCACCAGATTCTTCTGCAGTTCGGCGAGCTTGTCTGAAGGGATCACGGTTTGCGCCATCTTGCCGAAGCCGGTGTTGATTCCGTAGACCACTGCGCCGCGCGCGATCACATCGTCGACGACCGCGTGGCTGCGGTCGACCTCTGGAAACGCACGCGCATCGATCGCAACCGGCGTGGCGTCGCGCAGGATCCTGCGCAACTGATCGAGCCTGACCTCGCCGGGCACGAGGGTAACAACGTTTTCGATTTGAGTCATGACTGTCCGATGTTAAAAAATAGCGAAGAGATTGCAGGGGGCGCTAGCTTTGTCGTCGAGCGACATCGGGCGTAAAGCGGCACCCAAGCCGATAGCGCGAACCCGGGTGAACGAAGCGCGCGAAGGTGACAGCGACGCCTGCGGTCCAGGTTCGCCGCACCAGGGTGAGGCAGGGTTCCTCGTCGGCGATGTCGAGCAGTTGCGCCTCGGCCGCTGTCACGAGGCCCGCATCGACCACGTGTTCGATCTCATCGAGGGGCACGGTGCTAAACAGATAGGCCGATGGACGTTTGCTGCTGAAGTCCTGACCGAGGAATTCCGGCGCGACCTCAGGATTGACATAGCGGTCTTCGAGCTGAACCGGCAGGCCGTTTTCACGATGCACGCAGATCACGTGGAACACGGATGCGCCAGGCTCAAGTCCAAGAGCGTTCGACACGAATGCTGGAGCCGTTTCCCGCTTCTGGAGCAGGATTGCGTAGCTGTACTCGTGACCGCGCGAACGGATTTCGTCTCCGATATGCGCAATCATCAGCAGCGTGGATTGCGGTTTCGATTCGGCGACGAAGGTGCCGACACCAGACAGCCGCGTGAGCAGGCCTTCGTCGCTCAGCTCGCGCAATGCCCGATTGATCGTCATGCGCGACACACCGAGTGTTTCGACCAGACTGAGCTCGGAGGGTATCCGGTCTCCCGATTTCCAGGTGCCGGAGTCGATGGTGGTGCGGATGTAGGTCTTGACTCGCTCGTAGCGGGCGATGGCCGGGCCTTCGCTCGACACTGCGGGCGTTGCCGCTCCCTGGATAGCGTGTTTGGTCGAGGCGCGAGGCTGGTGTGCGAGGCCCTTCGCCGGGGATGACCTGGTCCGTTCGGCGGATTTCAATTTGTGTCCCTCGCTTCCGTATCACGCGAGAGGCGGGTGAGCGCCGCAACAAACCGGTCGTTGTCGTCGCTGCTGCCGATCGATACGCGGATGCAACTGGAGTAACCCTGTTCCCGCCACGGCTTGACGATTACGCCTTCGCGTAACAGGCGCTGCGACAGCCCGACCGCGTCCTCATGTGTATCGAAGAACAGGAAGTTCGCACAGGATCGCGCGGGCGAATAGCCAAGGGCGATCAACGAAGCACGCATCGCCTCGCGTTCATGACTGACGTGCGCGACACTCTGCGCAACGTGTTCCATGTCGGACAATGCCGCGACGGCGGCGCACTGCGCGAAATGATTGATATTGAACGGCGTACGAACCCGGTTCATCAGATCGGCGAGTCGCGGGTCGGACGCAATGCCATATCCGATCCGCAAGCCGGCGAGACCATACGCTTTGGAAAAGGTCCGCAGCACCAGCCATGGCAGGCCGGACGCCGCCAGCAGCGCCAGACAGTCCGCATAGCCGGGTGTGGCCATCGCATACTCGTAGTACGCTTCGTCCCAAAGGACCAGCGTGCCAGGCGACACACAGGACAACAGCCGTGTGATTTGCGCACCGTCCATCGCACAGCCGACCGGATTGGACGGGTTGCTCACGATCAGCATCCGGGTGCGTGGCGTGAGCGCGGAGCAGAGCGCGTCGACGTCGAATTCGAAGCCGCGCATGGGAACGGTCCTGACGGTGGCGCCGATGCTCTGCGGGCAGATGACGTGCAGGCCGAACGACGGCACGACGGTGACGACCTCGTCGCCGGGTGCGAGAAACGTGTGCGCTGCCACCGAGAGAAGATCTTCGGAGCCGTTGCCGAAAACGAGCTGTCCAGCATCGACAGAAACGTGTTCCGCAAGCGCTGCCCGCAACGCGCCGCAGGTCGGGTCCGGATAGACACCGACGCCGTCGGCGAGCGCCTGCGCCAGTGCCTCGGTCACGCTTGCGCTCGCGCCGTGCGGATTTTCGTTGCTGGCGAGTTTGACGACGCGTGTCACACCGAACTGCTCGCGGACATGTCGCGCGGACAAACCCGCGTTATAGGCGGGCAATTCGCGCACTTCGGGGCGAAGCGCGCCAATCAGCGCATCGGTTGGGGTCATGCTGGCTCCGTGTCGTTGTTTCGCGTCCAGAACGCGTTGCGATCAAAGTAGTTCTGCAGGAACTGGCGCAGGCGCGGATTGGCTGCATCATGAAACACCTGTTGCGGCGATCCCTGCACGGCGATGCGTCCCTGATCGATGAACACCACCTTGTCGGCGACCTGGGCAGCGAACCCCATTTCATGGGTCACGACAACCATCGTCATGCCGTCCCGCGCGAGCTGCTTCATCACCTGCAACACCTCGCCGACCAGTTCGGGATCGAGCGCCGAGGTGGGCTCGTCGAACAGCATGATGTGCGGTTCCATCGCCAGCGCGCGTGCGATGGCGACGCGCTGCTGCTGGCCGCCCGAGAGTTTGGCCGGGTAAGCGTCGGCCTTGTGCGCGAGACCGACTGTCTCCAGCATCGCCATGCCGCGCCGTTTCGCTTCGCCATGCGACAGGCCGCGCACACGCTGCAGCGCTTCGATGACGTTGCCGAGCGCGCTCATGTGCGGCCACAGGTTGAATTGCTGGAACACCATGCCGACGTTGCGCCGCACCCGGTTGATCTCGCCCTGCGACGCCCGCATGCGGCGACCGTTGCGTTCGGTGTAGCCGAGCAGTTCGCCTTCGATCAGCACCTCGCCCCGGTCGTAGGTTTCGAGCGCCGCGACACAGCGCAGCAACGTGCTTTTCCCGGATCCGGACGGCCCGATGATGCAGACCACTTCGGATTTGTCGATTTCGAGGTCGACACCTCGTAACACTTCAATTTCACCGAACTGCTTGCCGAGCCTGCGCACCTCGATCAGAGGCTGACGCGCGGAAGCAGCGGCGTTCGGAGTAGAGGAGACAGGCATATCGGTAATGGCATTCATGGCTGGGAATTCCTGTCAGACGCTAAAGCGGGCAAGACGTGTTTCTGCCCATGCGCCGGCGCGCGCCGTGAGTTCGACGAGGGCGAGATAGCAGACACACAATACGAGCAGCGTTTCCATAAAGGCGAACGTTGCCGAACCGATACCCGTCAGGACGAACGTGAGTTCCGGAACGGTGACGATCGACAGGACGGCGGTTTCCTTGCTCAACACGATCGTCAGATTCGTGAGTGCGGGCACGATCAGGACAAGCATCTGCGGAAGCTGGACCCGCCGTACCATCTGCCAGCGCGTCAGTCCGAGGCATTGGGCCGCTTCGAGATGGCCGCGCGGGACCGAGCGGAATCCGGAGCGGAAGGCTTCAGCAAAATAGGCGCTGCCATAGAGACCGAGCCCGATGACGCCCGCCGTCATGGGTTCGAGCGTCACGCCGAATGACGGACCACCGTAGTAAAGCAGGAAGAGCTGGACGAGAAACGGCGTGCTGCGGAAAAACTCGACATAGGCGCGCAATACGCCACGCACCAGCGAACCGCTGAACAGTTGCAGGACGGCGATCAGGAAGCCGAGGACCATGCCGATCACAACGCCGGCCGTCCATGTGCCGATGGTGTTGGCGAGACCGGAAAGTATCGGCTGAAGGTTGTGCGTGATGACGGTGAGATCGAACTGTTTCATCGTGAGGCCTCATGCGTGGAGCCGGTGTTCGGCCAGATGGGCGAGCGCCGCGAGCGTGCCGTTGATCACGAAATAGATCAGGCCGGCGGCCAGATACGCTTCGAGCGGCCGATAGGTGCCGGCGGCAATGTTCTGCGCGGTACGGGTGATTTCAGCAACACCGACTACCGATATCAGCGACGATGCCTTGATCAGCAGCACCATCTCGTTGGCGAGCGATGGCAGGGTAAGCCGGAATGCCTGCGGCACCTGGATGCGCCGAAGCATGTCGAATGGCCGGATGCCGAGCATGCGTGCGGCCTCGATCTGTCCGTGCGCAATGCTCAGAAAGCCGCCGCGCAGGATTTCCGCGATATACGCCGCCGAGCACAGCGACACCGCGCTGATGGCCGCGACAAGCGGCGGCACGTTGATGCCCACGAACGGCAGAAGGTAGTACACGAGCAGCAGTTGCACCAGCAGCGGCACGCCGCGGAAAAAGAACACGTACGCGCTTCCGGATGCGCGCATGGTTCGACGGGCGGAGAGGCGCGCGGCGCAGACAGCGAGCGCCACGAAGAAACCGATCACGAGGCCGGTCAGCGAGATACCCACTGTCGCAATTGCCGCCTGGAGCAACAGGGGGAATGCGTGCGCAAACACAGTCGGACTGAACATGGTCGAGAGCGTTGAAAAGAGGGGGCGGTGAGGCAGACCGGACGTGTGGGCTGTCGAGCCGCCGCATACGTCCGGTGAAGCGTGCAGGCTCGCTCAATAGTTCGGTGCGGGCTGTGTGGTGGGGGTATCCATCGCCACGCCAAGCCACTTCTTCTGCAGGGTGGCGAGGCGTCCGTCGTTGTGCATTTTCACGAGCGCGGCGTCGAATGCGTCAAGAAGCGATTTGCTGTCCGCATCCTTGCGCATGCAGTAGGCGTAATAGACCTTCGCTCCGAACGCCGGTTGCACGACGGTGAACGTGTCGGGACGCTCTTTGGCGACATAGGCGATATTGGTCACCGAGTTCGCGACGGCGACAATGCGACCGGCGGCGAGATCGGAGTAAGCCTGATTGAAGTCGACGTACTCGCGGATTTCAGGCGGCTTCGGCAGCGTGGCAGCCCAGCTCTTCAACTGCTCGTACTGCGCGGTGCTCTTGCCTGCACCGACCGTCTTGCCGGCGATATCCGACGCCTGTTTGACGGAGTTGTCGCCGGTGCGCTTGAGCAGGGCGTCGGTTGCATCAGCAATGGGGAGGGTATAGGCATAGCGGTCCATGCGCGCCTTCGTGACCGTCAACGGACCGCCGACCATATCGAATTTTTTTGCTTCCAGACCGGGCAGCACGCTCGGCCACGGCAGGTCGATGAAGCGCACCTTCACGCCCAGTTCCTTGCCGACTTCGGCAAACAGGTCCTTGTTGAAGCCAGCCTGCTGGCCGTTGTCGAGGAAATCGAACGGGGCAAACTGCATCTCCGTGCCGACCACCAGCTCGCCGGCCTTTCTGACGTTCGCCAGCTGGTCGTCCGCGTGGGCGCACAGGCTCGCCGCGCACAATGCCAGCGTCAATGCACCGCTCTTCCAGCCTGAAAACATGTTCATGCAATTCTCCTGGGGATAGAAAGACTCTGTGGGGTCGTACCGCCTGGCCCGGTCAGTGCGATGTGCCGCAGTATATACCGCGATTTTTACCGAAATGCCTGATTTGTAGACATCGTTTACCCGTGATTGCGGGTTTAAATATTGCGGTATATACCGCGTGCAGGATCAGGCGGAATTCTCCCTGGAGAACTTTCAAGTTCCTTTCGAAACCTTGATTGACGGAAGTGACTGTCGTGTCACATGGCTTTGCTATACGGAAGAACCAACCCACGCAGGAGAGCAACTTGACGACGGCAACACCTGCTTTGCGCGCTACAACCGCTGCGAGACATCCGCTAGAGCATCTTTTCGTGGACTTTGGGGGGCACTCGGCGGACAAGGCGCTCATCGCGCTGACAGACGCAGTGCGTGCCGGGCAGCGCGATATGAACGCATACGACTGGATTACACGGGTTCTCCCCGGCGCAACGCTTAAGCCAGCCCTGGCGTTCGGCACGGTCGGCGAACTATATCGGTCATATACCCGGCCCGCCGAGTTTGGCCGGTTGAAGTCAGTCTGGCGCGCGTAAGGATGAATCTGAAGCCATCGTCAGGAGAAGCGTACAAACAACCCGCAGCACCCGGCGCCATTGCCTAGAATCAAGTTACGCGAAGAACGGTTCCGGCCACACGAGCGCATTTGCGTGTGCGGCGCCGCCAGCGTCTTAATCCCGACACATTTCCTGGGAGGTCACGATGAAAACAGACGACAGCGGCGACGTGCGCGCTTTCGTGCAAACCGCTGAGCAGGCTGGCGCCTATGTATGGGTCATCACGCTGGTCGACTTCGGCGCCCAGAAGGTCAAGCGCTCGCTCGTTTCGGACGAGTCGTATACCACGCGCGCCGCTGCGCAGGACGCTGGCGACGCCCATCTGAAAGCCCTCGCGGAAGACCGCTAGCTGCGCACAGGTCTGCCGTTGTCGTACGTGCACGTACGAGGGTGGGATCAAGCTCAAGGGGCCGAAAGAGGAGGATGTCCATGGCCAGTACTCAAGACGCTTCCGGATCGCCTTTCGCTGTATCCGTCGAAGCAGGCAGCTACGGCGTCACGCGACCGGCTAGTGCGAGCGATGTGATCGACTGGCTGCGGAAACACCATATCCAGATCGTCGATCTGAAGTTCACCGATCTGCCCGGCCTGTGGCAGCACTTCTCGATTACGCTCCCTGAGGTCCACGCAGACCTGTTCAGCGCCGGGATCGGTTTCGACGGCTCGTCGATCCGAGGCTTTCAGGAGATCCACGAGTCCGACATGTTGCTGAGACCCGACCCGGCGACTGCTTTCGTCGATCCCGTTTGCGATACGCCGACCCTGTCGATCATCTGCGACGTGGTCGATCCGGTGCTGCAGCAACCGTATTCGCGCGATCCGCGCTTCGTTGCGAAAAAGGCCGAGAACTATCTGCGCCAGACGGGCATCGCGACGACCTGTTACGTCGGGCCCGAACTGGAGTTTTTTATCTTCGACTCGATCCGCTTCGGACAGGATCAGCACTGCGGCTACTACTACGTAGAGTCGGCCGAGGGCGACTGGAACACTGGTCGCGACGAGGGCGCGTATGGCGGCGGCAATCTCGGCTACAAGCAGCGCTATAAGGAGGGCTACTTCCCGGTGCCGCCACACGACACGCTCCAGGAGATCCGCTCGCAGATCGCGCTGACGTTGCAGCAGGCGGGTGTGCAGGTCGAGGTGCATCATCACGAGGTGGCGACCGCCGGCCAGAACGAGATCGACATGCGTTTTGCGACGCTCACGCGCATGGCCGACAACGTGATGATCTACAAATACATTTGCAAAAACGTCGCGCGCCGGCACGGGAAAGTTGCAACCTTTATGCCGAAGCCGTTGTTTGCCGACAACGCGAGCGGCATGCACTGCCACCAGAGCCTGTGGAGAGACGGACTGAATCTCTTTTACGACGCAAACGGCTGGGCGCTGACTTCGGAATTGTGCCGCTGGTACATAGGCGGCCTGCTGCAACACGCACCCGCGCTGATGGCTTTCTGCGCGCCGACGACGAATTCGTACAAGCGTCTGGTGCCGGGGTATGAGGCGCCCGTCAATCTGGCGATGTCGCAGCGCAACCGTTCGGCCGCGGCACGCATCCCGATGTATTCGGACTCGCCGAATGCACGACGCGTCGAATTCCGCTGTCCGGACCCGTCGGCCAATGCGTACCTCGCTTTTGCCGCGATGCTGATGGCCGGTCTCGACGGTATTGAAAACAAAACCGATCCGGGCGACCCGCTCGACCGGAACATCTACGACCTTCCGCCCGAAGAAGCCAGCAATATACGGCAGGTGCCAGGCTCACTCGACGCGGCGCTCGCGGCGCTCGAAGCCGACAACGCGTTTCTGCGCAAAGGCGATGTATTCACCGAAGACGTGATCGCGACATGGATCGAATACAAGCGCAAACGCGAAATCGACAGCATCAAGCTGCGTCCGCATCCATGGGAGTTTTACCTGTACTTCGATACTTAAGGTGGCGGGGGCGGCCGGGATCACGTGCGCGATATCGGCGTCTGAATCGCTTGCGGCAGACAGGGTCCGAGACACGACAAGCCGGCCCACACCGATTGACGTTCCTGGCGAAGGAGAGTGCCATGACGGACTGTACTGTTTTTGAAGAGGGCGGCTACGTCGGACATTGCACGGTGTTTGAGTCATCGCCCGGGCAGTGGGAGGCATCGGTGCTGTTCGAGCTCAAGAGCGATCTCGCCAGGACATTCGTGCAGGTCATGAGGCACAAGATTCCCCAGAAATTCGCCAGTCGCGACGACGCCATGCAGACCGCCGTCACGTATGCCATTGAGCGTGCCAGGAATGGTGACGTGGGGCTGTAGGTTCGTCTGCTACGCCTCGTAGGGGATCGGAGACAGGGTGAGCGGGCCAGCATCAGTGGGTGCTGTCGGAAAAGCACGAGGCCGCGCGAGTCACCCTCCTGTTGCAATAACGACAGGCAGCGGCCGCGCCGAAACGCGGTTGCTGCGCTGTCTGAGCCTCGCGCCTGAGGCTTAGAGTTTCGGCAGCGCCGGGCGCGTTTCGATCGAGCGGCGGATCAACGCTTCGACAGCCTTGCGCTCGTCGCCCGCGAGCGGCAGCCGTGGCGGACGCACGGGCTCTGTGCCGAGTCCGACGATCGCTTCAGCAAGCTTGATGTTCTGCACGAGCTTGGCCGACACATCCAATGCAAGCAAAGGCGCAAACCACCGGTAGATTGCGCGCGCTTCTTCGATCCGTCCAGCTTTGAGCAGTTTGTAGATCGCGACGGTTTCATGCGGAAACGCGCACACAAGTCCTGCTACCCAGCCGTGCGCGCCCATCAGAATGGCTTCCATCGCGAGGTTATCGACACCGCACAGGATCGCAAAGCGGTCGCCCACGACATTGATCAGGTCGGTCACGCGCCGCACATCGCCGCACGATTCCTTGATCGCGACGATTTTCTTTTCGTCGGCGATTTCGGCGAACATCTCCGGTGTCATGTCGACGCCGTAGGCGAGCGGATTGTTGTAGATCATCAGCGGCAGCGCGCTGGCGTTAGCGACCATGCGGAAGTGGTTCAGCGTCTCGCGACGATCCGACAGATAGCGCAGGCCCGGCAGCACCATATAACCAGCCGCGCCGCGCTTCACGCCAGCCTCCGCCTGACGGCAGGCGTCGAGCGTGCTGTTTTCGGCGATCGTCAGCAGTACCGGTACACGGCCACGAGACGCGTCGACGGCGATGTCCAGCACGTCCAGCTTTTCATCGAGCGACAGCGTGGAGGCTTCGCCGAGCGAGCCGCACACGATGATCCCGTCGACACCCGCATCGATCTGCGCCTCGATGTTCTTTTTCGTCCATGTGCGATCTATGCTGAAATCCGCGTTGAACTTGGTGGTGACTGCGGGCCAAACGCCTTCCCAGATATGCGCCACGACTGCTCTCCTGAGTGTGATGAATTGAACGCAGTTTAAGCAGGTATAAATCCCCCGTCTTGCGCGTTTGGCGCGTGCCGGATGACGATTTCGGCACAGCGACTGTGCACGTCAACACCAATAAATGTGCTGACCTGTCTTGCTGAGTCAGGTGTTGCCGGTGCAAATCTGATAGATGGCGCGCAACGCACATGGTGTCCTCGAAGTGGCAGTAATGCGTGCGGCCAGATGACGTTATCGACATAGTGGGAAATGAATGAAAGGTTCGCGGCGCATTCAGGCTGACTATGCGGAAATCGTCACAATCCGCGCGTAATGTCACCAAGACTCGTATCAGCCGCGTTTCTAACATGGCGGCATGAAAACCCTGAACGTGATTGATTCGCACACCGGCGGTGAACCGACCCGTCTGGTCGTGTCGGGCGGCCCCGATCTCGGCAGTGGAACGCTAGCCGAACGGCTCGACGTATTCCGCACGCAATTCGACAACTGGCGCGCGGGTGTGGTCACCGAACCGCGTGGCTCCGACGTGGTGGTGGGCGCGCTGCTGTGCGAGCCGGACGATCCCGGGTGCGCGGCCGGCGTGATCTTCTTCAACAATGTCGGCTATCTCGGCATGTGCGGACACGGCACGATCGGGCTCGTCGTCTCGCTCGCCCATATGGGACGCATCGGGCCGGGGCAGCACCGGATCGAAACGCCAGTCGGCATTGTTGAGGCGACGCTCAACCACGACGGCAGCGTCTCCGTGCGTAACGTACCCGCGTACCGGTTCCGCAAGGCGGTCTCTGTCGACGTGCCGGGCTACGGCACGCTGACGGGCGATATCGGGTGGGGCGGCAACTGGTTTTTCCTTGTCGCCGATCATGGCCGCACGCTCGTGCCGGCAAATATCGCGGAACTGACGACTTTCACGTCTGCGATACGCGACGCGCTGAGCGCGCAGCACATCACCGGCGCCGACGCCGCGCTGATCGATCACATTGAACTCTTCGGGCCGCCGTCGCGGGAAGGCATCGACAGCCGCAACTTCGTGCTGTGTCCCGGCAATGCCTATGACCGTTCGCCGTGCGGCACCGGCACGAGTGCGAAAATCGCCTGCCTCGCGGCCGACGGCAAGCTCGCGGAAGGTGCCGTGTGGCGCCAGGAAAGCATCATCGGCAGCGTGTTCGAGGCGAGCTATCGCTACAGCGGCGACGGCGCGACGGTGGTGCCCACCATCACCGGCCGCGCGCACATCATGTCCGAAGGACGGCTCTGTTTCGACGAGCGCGATCCGTTCGCCTGGGGTATCCGGACGGTATGACAGCGGATGCAGTGATCGTGGGGGCGGGTATTGTCGGCGCGGCATGTGCGGCCGAACTCGCGGCGCGCGGCATGCAGGTACAGGTGATCGACTCGCGCGGCATCGGCGGTGGCGCGACGGCGGCAGGAATGGGCCATATCGTCGTGATGAACGATTCGCCGGCCGAATTCGCGTTGAGCCGGTACTCGCGAGATCTGTGGCTGGAGATTGCGCCGCAGTTGCGCGAGCGCGACGCGTTCGCGCGCTGCGGCACGCTGTGGGTCGCCACCGACGATGAGGAATGCGAGGCCGCTCGCGCCATGCACGACGCGTTTGCGGCGCAGGGCGTGGCAGCGCAAATGCTGGATGCTGCGGCGTTGCGTGCCCGCGAACCCGCACTCGCGCCGTCTATGGCAGGTGGTCTGCTGATCGAGCAAGACAGCATCGTCTATGCGCCGACGGCGGCTGAATGGTTGCTCGCGCACTCACCTCACGCAGCTCGCATCCGCGTGCGACTCAATGCGGAAGTCGCCAGGGTGGACGCGCAGCACGTGACGCTATCGAGCGGCGAGCGCGTGAGCGCGGCGCACGTGATCGTGGCGAACGGCATTGGCGCGCAACGGCTGGTGCCGTCGGTGTCATTGCAGCCAAAAAAAGGGCATCTGCTGATCACCGACCGTTACCCCGGCTTCATCCGCCACCAGCTTCTGGAACTGGGCTACATCAAAAGCGCGCATCACGCGACAGGAACGTCGGTCGCGTTCAATGCACAGCCACGGCCAACCGGGCAGTTGCTGATCGGTTCATCGCGTCAGTTCGATACGACGGATCCCGCCGTCGAAATGCCCGTGCTCGCACAGATGCTGCAGCGTGCGGCCCGTTACCTGCCCGCGCTGCCCAAGCTGAACGGCATCCGCGCATGGACCGGTTTTCGCGCGGCATCGCCGGACGGCCTGCCATTGATCGGACCGGCGGGCGATACCGCGCCGGGCATCTGGCTTGCGGTCGGCCACGAAGGTCTTGGCGTGACCACGTCGCTTGCGACGGCGAAGCTCCTCGCCGCGCAGATCACGCGGAG
Source organism: Paraburkholderia sp. GAS448 (assembly GCF_050435685.1). Taxonomy (NCBI): domain Bacteria; kingdom Pseudomonadati; phylum Pseudomonadota; class Betaproteobacteria; order Burkholderiales; family Burkholderiaceae; genus Paraburkholderia; species Paraburkholderia sp. GAS448. The sequence goes on along the minus strand of NZ_JBNDKT010000004.1, from coordinate 81,867 downwards.
CGACGCCGCCATTCCGGTTGCCCCCTTTCTGCCGGCTCGCTTTGCGGAGGGAATCTGTCATGTCTAGCGCCAACTCCGGTCTGGTCCGTGTGACGATCGATGGCGACATCAGGGAAGTCGCAGCGGGCCTCACGGTCGCGGCGGCTCTTGCAATAAGCGGCGTGCGCACCACGCGCACGTCGGTGAGCGGCCAGTCGCGCGGGCCGCTGTGTGGCATGGGCGTCTGCCAGGAATGCCGTGTCACGGTCGACGGGCACGCCCACGTACTCGCGTGCCAGACCCTCTGCCGGGACGGGCAGACCATTGAGACGACAGGATCCCGATGACCCGGCACTTCGATATCGCGATCGCGGGTGCCGGTCCGGCGGGACTGAGCGCGGCGTGGGTGGCGGCAAAGCAGGGCGCACGCGTGGCCGTACTCGATGACAATCCGCTCGCAGGCGGCCAGGTGTGGCGTCAAGGGCCGGCACATCCGCCGAAGGCAATGTTGTCTGCACTGCTGACCAGTCTGCACGAACATTCCAGCGTCACGCTGCTGACTTCGACACGCGTCATCGCCCCGCTGCCTGAACACGGCCTGCTGGTCGAATCGGCGGAGCACGGTGGGTTCAACCTGAGCTACGGCCGCCTGATTCTGGCGACGGGTGCTCGCGAGCGCCTGTTACCGTTTGCGGGCTGGACTTTGCCCGGCGTCACGGGCGCGGGCGGTCTGCAGGCTCTGATCAAAAGCGGTGTGCCGGTGCGCGGTGAACGGATCGTGATCGCGGGCAGCGGGCCGTTGCTGTTGGCATCGCTTGCAACTGCGCGCGAAGCTGGTGCGCAGGTGCTTGCCGTGGTCGAGCAGGCGCCGGCGGCCGCTGTGGCGCGCTTCGGGGCATCGCTCGTTGCGACGCCGTCGAAGTTGCTGCAGGCCGCACGACTCACGCGAGGCTTTGCAGGCCTGCGATACTGGACGGACAGCACGGTGCATGAAGTGCGCGGCGACGGTCGCGTTGAAGAGGTGGTCATCCGCAGAGGGGCGCGTGACGTGACGTTGGCCTGCGATCGCGTCGCGTGCGGTTACGGCCTTGTGCCGAATGTGACGCTCGCGCAGGCGCTGGGATGCACGCTCGACGACGCCGGCGCGATTGCCGTGGACGACGCGCTTTGCACATCGGTCGATGGCGTGCTTGCGGCTGGCGAATGCACGGGCATCGGCGGAATGGAACTGGCGCGCGTCGAGGGGGAAATCGCCGGACTCGTGGCAAGCGGCGCACCGCATCAGGCGATATCGTTGCGCATGCAACGCATGCGCTGGCGGCGCTTCGCGGCGCGCCTGGAAGACAGTTTCTCGCTGACGCGGGCCGCACTTGCGATGCCGTCCGACGAAACCCTGCTATGCCGCTGCGAAGACGTAACGGTCGGCGACGTGCGCGTCCATCCGACGTGGCGGGACGCCAAACTGCACACGCGATGCGGCATGGGGGCGTGTCAGGGGCGAATCTGCGGCACGGCAGCGCACACGTACTTCGGCTGGGATGTGGCGCAGCCGCGTCCGCCGTTCAGTCCGGCACAGATCGGTACGTTGATGGCTGCCTGTCCGGACGACGGCGCATGCGCTGACTGAGCTTACCAGTGGGGTGAGGGGATGGATGCGGACACCCGGACCGCCCGCAGCGGATCCCGGCGGCGTATCCGGATTCTCTTCGCCTGCTGGGCGGCCCTATAATCGACCGCACACGACAACCGCTTGGCAACCGACACCTGGACACGCACGATGAATACGCTGGCTCACCCGCTCGATCCGGGCGCCGCCACGCTGACCGGCATGCTTTCGCATTTCACGCTGCTGGAACCGGTGTTCGATGCGATGCCTGACGTGGTCTTCTTCATCAAGGATACGCAGGCGCGCTACGTGCTCGTGAACCGGACGCTGGCTTCGCGCTGCGGCTACAAGGACAAAGAGGCGCTGCTCGGCAAAACTGCCGAAGACGTGTTTCCACGCCGCTTCGGGCGCGTCTACACCGCACAGGACAAGGCGATCGTCAGCGTCGGCAACCAGCTGGTCGATCAACTGGAGTTGCATCTGTATCCCGGCCGCCAGCCGGGCTGGTGCCTGACCAACAAGCAGCCGCTGCGCGATCCGGAAGGCCATATCGTCGGGCTCGCCGGCATTTCCCGCGACCTGAAAGCGGACGAGGGCGGCCATCCCGCATACAGCCGGCTCGCGACCGTGGTCCAGTACATCCAGGACAACTACGTTCAGCCGCTTAACCTGAAGCATCTCGCCGCAATGGCGGACATGTCGGTGGCACAGCTTGAGCGGTATTTTCACAAGGTGTTTCATCTGACGCCGCGCCAGGTTCTGCTTAAAACGCGACTGGACGCGGCCACCGCGCTGCTCGTTTCGCACGACAAAGTCACCGACGTCGCCGCGTTATGCGGCTACACCGATCACAGCGCGTTCACGCGGCAGTTCAAGGCGACCGTCGGCATTACGCCGACCGAGTACCGGATGCTGCTGCACGGCACCGCGCGCAGCTGAAGCGGCGGCACATGGCGCGTCGCCAGAAGCGTTACCACTACTTCGTCTATGTCGTCGAACTTGACGATACGGTGTGGAACGAGCCGCGCTTTCGCCGTGCCAACCCGGATTACCGTTTCGACAAGCCGTGCGTGTACGTAGGGATGACAGGACTCGACCCCGACGTGCGCTTCGACCGGCACAAGGCGGGCATTCAGGCGAACCGGTTCGTACGCGACTACGGTTTGCGTCTCTTGCCGGCGTTGTATGAAGTGTTCAATCCGATGCCATATGACGGCGCGGCAGACATGGAAGTGGAACTGGGAATCGGACTGCGTGAGGCAGGATATGCAGTCTGGCAGGCTTGAGGGGGCAAACCGGAGGGGGCCAAACGGAGACGACGCACGAGGCGAATGGGTGACGTCGCCTCACCGCCTTAGAGTCAGCAGGTGCATCACTTCACGCCGAGTCCGCGAAGGATCGCGTTGCCTTCAGACGTCAGGCGGATTCGCGGAGCGCCGGCTTCCGACGAAACGCTTTCAACCAGCCCGGCCTCCTGAAGCATCGGAATCTCGGGCTTTGCCATCGCGTCAACCGGCGCGTGCAGCAACAGCAGCAGCGTCGCCAGTTCGTGATGGCTCAACAGGCGGCGCAGGATTGTCGGCCGCTTCGCGGAAGCCGGGACTTCTTTCGTGTTCATGTTCTTCGGGTTCGGCTGGCCCATGGGCGCACCTCGTTGTGCGTTGGCGTCGAGAGGATCGTACGGGCGAAGTCTTAAAGAATGATTAAGACTTGTCCTATGCGACCGGAAAGAATTACCGAACCTTGCAGCCGTCTTTCATACTGTGGCCGTCAGGGCGCGCAGGTTTTGCTGGCGCCTTCGATCCACAGGTTCGATGCATGGCGTTTGCCTGCGTAGAAGCGGTACTGCGTCGCGCCGTTGTCGCTGCGGACCTTGACGATGTTCGAATCACCGAAGTCGAGCATCGAGCCCTGCGGGATGGCGGTGGTCTTGAAGCTGGCGTCGTATTTGGCCGCTTCCTGCGTCATGCATTCGACGACATCGTTGACCGAGCGCTGGGTGGGGTGATCGGAGACCGGTTCGCCCGCGTCCGGATTCTGGAACTGCGCGCAAGCGGCAAGAAGGAACGGAATCGACAGCGTTGCAGCAAATTTCTTCATGACTCTCCTGGCATTTCGAACCCGCGCGGGCTGTGCTCGCGACGCCAGGATGGCGCCAGAATAATGCCGCTATCGGCGAGAACACAGACAGGCGCGGTAGTGCGGACTAACCGCCATTATATCGGCTCCGGTATTTCCGGCCGGGGAGGCGGCCTGCCCAGGGCTTGTCTGTGTCGGGATGATGGCCTGTCTCCGGCCGTATTCTGTCCGGTCGTGACCCAGTTGCCGGGTCGTGTCGACGGTTCTGGAGAAGAAGTTCGATGGCCGCCGGACTGTGCCGGCGGCCATCGGTTCAGGCGGACCTTAGAACGTGAACGCCATACCCACCATGCCGACGAACTGTCCGCTCGTCGACGAAGGCGTCGAGTTCTGCGAGTCGCCGACTGCCGGGGCAGCATTGATGATGTTGCCCGCGCCCTTGAGGCCAAGCGTCTGGCCGCTTGCGTGCTGATAGGCCTGCAGCGCGTAGAGCGTGGTGCGCTTCGAGAGGTGGTAGGCCTCCTTCAGCGAGTACTGCTGGTAATGCGCCGCGTCGTTGATGCCGTTCGCCTTCGAAGCCAGCGTGTAGGCGAACGCGCCGGCCACATCGAAGGCCGGCGTGAAGCGGTACACCGCCAGCGCCGCATACGTGTTGAAGACCGCCGTATTGGTGAAGATCGAGCGGGCGTTCGGCACGTATTTGACGTTCGAATAGTTCAGGCCCAGCATCAGGTCGCCCAGCGTGTAGTTGCCGGCCACCGACGCATGCTCGACCGACGCCGCGGTCAGGTAGCCGTTGTTCAGCGCGGAAGCGCCGAAGCTGCCCGTCGAGGCCGGATCGAACGCCGCTGTGCCGGTCGGGGCCAGCGGCAGGTTGGTCTGCGCGTTGTCCATCTTCAGGTAGCCCGCGGCCACGCCGACCGGACCGTTCGAGTAGCGCAGCGCGCCGCTGATCGTCTGGCCTGCGCCGGTGCGGCCGGCAATGCCGCCGAGCGCGTACATCGCGCTGGCCTGGAGGCCGTTCCAGATCGGCGTCGAATAGATCATCGCGTTGTTGATACGGATCGTCGTATCAAGGCCGTCGATATCGCCCGGGTGTGCGCCGGTCGCGCCGGTCAGCCAGTTGCTCGAGGCCAGCGGCCCGACGAACTGGTAGTACGGGGTGTACTGGCGGCCCGCGGTGAACGTGCCGTAGGTGTTGTTCTGGACACCGACGTAGGCCTGGCGGTTGAAGATCTGCGTGGACGACGACAGCGCGCCGGTATTCAGGTCGAAGCCGTTCTGCAGATCGAAGATGACCTTGGTGCCGCCGCCGATGTCCTCAGCGCCGCGCAGGCCCCACTTCGACGCGTACAGGTTGCCCTGACGCAGATACCAGTTCGCATGGCCCTTCTGGTTATTCACGTAGACGAGCGCATCGTCGACCATGCCGTACAACGTGACACTGCTTTGCGCGAAAGCAGGTGCCGCGACGAGCGCCGCGCCGGCCGTGATAAGGACCTTCTTGAGTGTGCCGCCAGATTTCATCTGCAGTCTCCTTCGTTGTTTTCGCATACGGTTGCGAGGCGAGAAAAGAATGTCTTAAACCGGATTTCGGTTTTTATTTGTCAAGCATGTTCGGGGAAACCGTTTTCCTTGTCAAACAAGAAAAACACTTAGCGCGCTGCGTGTTTTTTATGTTGAGCCTGGGCGGCGAGGCGGACGGCGGCGTTGGTTGCACCGTAACCGTCGTATCCGCCCCGCCGTTGCACGATCTCGAGAAAAAAGCGCTGGTCCAATTGTTCCGTATAAGCGTGGAAAAACTCACCACCGCGATCATCGCGGTCGTACAGGATGTTGTGCGTACGCAACGCCTTAAGAATTTCGTCAGGTAGTGCGTAGCGAGACGAAAGGTCGTCGTAATAATTTCCTGGAATACGCAGCAGCGGCAGGCCGTCGGCAACGAACTGCGGGATGGCGCTGAAGATGTCGTTCGTGCCGAATGCGACATGGTTGAGGCCCGAGCCTCGATACATCGACAGCGATTCGGCCACTGCGGTATGCCGGTCCAGCGACGCGTTCAGCGCGATCCGCACCGAGCCGTCGCGGCTACGCACGGCGCGGCTGCGTACGAGACCGTATGGGTCGGGCACCAGCCAGTCCGCTTCGGCTTCGAAGCCGAACGCCGTCTTGAAGTAGAGCACCCAGGCGTTCAACGAGTCGGCCGGAAGCGACAGACATACGTGATCGATACCGGAGAGCGGGCCGACTTCGCTTGGCCCATTCACGTCCGTCAGCACGAAATCGGCTTCGAAGAGCGTGGGTTCGTCGGGCGCTTCGTCAACGAAATAATTCAGGCTGGCATCCGGCGCCTGCACGGCTGGCAGCACGCGTTCGTTCGGCCCGATGCGACCTGAGAACGGCGCGTAGCGAAAGCCTGCCGCGCGTTCGAACGCGAGTTTCGCGTCGTCGACACGAAATGCCGAGGCGCACAGCGACAGGCCGTGCTGCATGAAAAAAGCGCTCGCGAACGAATCCGCTTCTGCGTTGAGCACGATCGACGCCGCGCCGTGCTGATACAACGCGACGTCTTTCGAGCGATGCCGCCCGGCCGGACGAAAACGCAGACGCGTGAGCCAGTCGACCAGCTGGTTGCGCGCGATATCGTCGACGGCAAATTCGAGGAACTGGATGCCGACGTGTTCCGGCGCGGCCGGTGGTTCGTAGAGCTGATGCGTCGCTGTGCCCGCGCGTTTCAATACCGCGCGTGTTTCGTCTTCCAGATAGAGCAGCGAGCGATAGCCGTCAGCCGCGGTCGCAGCGGTGGGCGCCGCGCGGAATCCATCGTTGAAGATCTCCAGCGACAGCGGCCCCTGATAGCCCGCTTCGATCACCCGTGCCATGAAATCCGCAAGGTCGAAGTCGCCCTGGCCAGGAAAGCAGCGGTAGTGGCGGCTCCATTCGAGCACGTCCATCGTGAGTTTCGGCGCGTCGGCGATCTGCACGAACACGATGCGATCGCCGGGAATGGTGGCGATCTCGGCGACCGGATCGTTGATCGCCAGCGTATGGAAGCTGTCGAGCACGAGCCCGAGATTAGGGTGGTTCACCGCATCGACGAGCCGCCATGCGTGCCGGTACGAATTCACATGCCGCCCCCACGCGAGCGCCTCATAACCCGCGATGACGCCGGCTTCCTGTGCCGCGCGTGCAAGCGCGCCGAGCTGATCGACGATCAGCGCGTCGTCTCCGATCGAATCGGGCGAGACATTGCTGCAAACCAGAATGCGGTCGGTGCCCAGTTCGTGCATCAGATCGAACTTGCGCTTCACACGATCGAGATTGCGCGCGAGACGCCCGGCGCTGACGCCCTCGAAATCGCGGAACGGCTGGAACAGCACGATCCTCAAGCCAAGATCGGCGGCGATGCGCCGGACATCGGCTGGTGAGCCGTCGAAATACAACAGGTCGTTTTCGAAGATTTCGATGCCATCGAAGCCGGCCGCCTGAATGGCGGTCAACTTCTCAACGAGTGTCCCGCTGATGGACACGGTGGCAATCGAACGCTGCATGAAACGGCTCCTGCGAGGGGAAAGGGGCTGGCTGAAAAGACGCGGACGGCGTACCTCGGCAGCGAGCTGTGCGTAGCGTCGTGACCCGTCGGCTTACCCGTCAATTACATATCTGGGCCACAGACTTTGGCACTTTATTCAGTTGTTGGCGCGATTCTATACAAACTAACTAGATGGTACAAATTCGGATAAACCCGGAAAGACATCATGCGCGATCGGGCGCACACTGCGCTACCGTCGGGGAAGGCTGCCCGGCTTGCGGTGAGTTCCGCGTGCTTTCTTCTGGAGTGGTATTTCATGAGTTTTGCTTCGGTGCTGGTCCTGAACGGACCCAACCTCAACCTGCTCGGTACGCGTCAGCCGGCGATCTACGGCTCGGAGACGCTTGCCGACGTCGAGCAGCTTTGCCGCCAAGCCGGCAAGCGGCTGAATCTTGCAATCGATTTCCGTCAGTCGAACGCTGAGCATCAGTTGATCGACTGGCTGCACGAAGCCCGGACGACGATGCAGGGCATCGTGATCAATCCGGCGGCGTACTCGCACACGTCGGTCGCCATTGCCGACGCGATCATCGCGATCGAAAAGCCGGTGATCGAAGTCCACATCTCGAACATTCACAGGCGTGAAGCATTCCGCCATCACTCGTATGTGTCCGCACTGGCGGAGGCGGTGATCTGCGGGTGCGGCACGCAAGGCTATGTGCTCGCGCTGGAGCGGATGGCCACGATACTGAACGCAAGGAACCTGAAATGAGCGCGTCATCGTCTTATCTGGTTGGTCTGATCGGCTCGGGCATCGGCGGTTCGCTGAGCCCGGCGATGCACGAAGAAGAAGCGCGGCGACTCGGTTTGAGCTACGTCTATCGACGCATCGATCTCGAAGGGTTGAAGCTCGACACATCCGCATTGCCGGATCTGTTGCTCGCCGCCGAGCGGATGGGCTTTAACGGCCTGAACATCACCTATCCCTGCAAGCAGAGCGTCATTCCACTACTGCACGAACTGTCGGACGATGCGCGCGCGCTGGGTGCAGTCAATACCGTGCTGCTGAAGGACGGACGTCGCATCGGCCACAACACCGACTGGTCCGGCTTCGCGCGCGCATTCAGGCGCGGCTTGCCAGATGTGTCGCTCGAACATGTGGTGCAACTGGGTGCGGGCGGCGCGGGCGCAGCCGTGGCGCATGCCGCCATGACGATGGGCGCGCGCGAATTTACGCTGTTCGATGTCGATGCCGCGCGCGCCAGCGCACTGGCGGATGAATTGCAGAAGCGGTTCCCCGCTTCAACGGTCAAGGCGGGCGGTTCGCTGCCGGACGCAATGGCGGCCGCGACCGGCCTGATCCACGCAACCCCGACTGGTATGGCCAAGCTCCCTGGCCTGCCGTTGCCGGCGCAACTGCTGCACAAGGACCTGTGGGTTGCCGATGTCGTGTACTTCCCGATTCGCACCGCGCTCCTGCAGGCCGCCGAGGCGGTGGGGTGCCGCACGCTGACGGGTGGCGGGATGGCGGTCTATCAGGCTGTCGACGCGTTCCGGCTTTTCACCGGACTCGAGCCTGACGCCGAACGCATGTTTATGCACTTTCAGTCGCTGTTGAGCCGTTAATACACTACAAAACGTGGAGACTAAAATGTCGCAAAGCTCTCAAGCAACCCGGCCGAAAACGCCGGTGTCGCCACCGGCAGGATCTGCAGCCGGCGTCGGCGGGATGCGTCGTTCGAATGCGCGCTACGGTATCCTGGCACTGCTCGCGATCGGGACGATGATCAACTACCTTGATCGCACGATTCTCGGCATCGCCGCGCCGCAGCTGACGAAAGAACTCGGCATCAGTGCGGCCGTCATGGGCGTGATTTTCTCGATGTTTTCGTGGAGCTATGTGCTCGCGCAGATTCCAGGCGGACTGTTCCTCGACCGCTTCGGCAGCAAGGTCACCTATTTCCTGTCGATGACGTTCTGGTCGCTGTGCACGCTGGCGCAGGGGCTCGTGCATGGCATCGGCGGGCTGGTTGCGTTCCGTCTCGGGCTAGGGGTGTCTGAGGCGCCGTGCTTCCCGACCAATAGCCGTGTCGTCGCGACATGGTTCCCGCAAAGCGAACGCGCGATGGCGACGGGCACGTACACCGTCGGCGAATACATCGGCCTCGCGTTCTTCAGCCCGTTCCTGTTTGCACTGATGGGCGCCTTCGGCTGGCGTTCGCTGTTCTATGTGGTGGGCGCGGTGGGCATCGTGTTCGGCGCGATCTGGTGGATGTTCTATCGCGAGCCGCTCGATCACAAGGGCGCGAATGCCGCTGAACTCGCCTATATCGAAGAGGGTGGCGGGCTGACGCACGCCAACAAGGAATCCGGCCAGAAAAAGAAGAGCGGCTTCGAATGGCGCACGATCGGCCGCCTGCTCAAGCATCGTCAACTGACGGGCATCTGCCTTGGCCAGTTCGCCGGCAACTCGACGCTCGTGTTCTTCCTCACCTGGTTCCCGACCTATCTCGCGACCGAGCGGCACATGGGCTGGCTCAAGATCGGCTTCTTCGCGATCATGCCGTTCATTGCGGCTTCGGTCGGCGTGATGTTCGGCGGCACGTTCTCCGACTGGCTGCTGCGTCGCGGTGTCTCGCCGAACGTGGCGCGCAAGCTGCCGATCATCGCCGGCCTGCTGCTTGCCTCGACGATCATTCTGGCCAACTACGTCGATAGCAATGTCGCGGTCATCGTGATCCTGTCGGTGGCGTTCTTTGCGCAGGGGATGGCGGCACTCGGCTGGACGCTCGTGTCCGATATCGCACCGGACGGCCTGCTCGGCGTGACGGGCGGCATCTTCAACTTCGCGGCGAACCTGGCCGGGATCGTGACGCCGCTTGTGGTCGGCTTCATCGTTTCGGCGACGGGATCGTTCGTCGGCGCGCTGGTGTTCATCGGCGTGGTCGCGTTGATCGGCGCGCTGTCGTATATCTTTATCGTCGGCGATATCAAGCGGATCGTGCTGACTGAAGCTCATCCGCACGCTGATTGAACCGGCACAGCGGCGCGTTGCAGTATCGAACGCGCCGGTTTGTTCTTAGTTTTCCTGCTTCACAAAGCGCAGTATCGCATCGACGATCATCGCCCGATGCCGCGCCCGCAGACGCGGATGCGAGGGGTCGCGGCCGAACGCCGCGCCGAACGTGTGACGGTTCGCGACGCGGTGAAAACACAGCGAACTGATCATCAGATGCAGATCGATGGCATCGACGTCGCTGCGGAACTGTCCCGCCGCCACGCCGCGTCCGAGCAGATCTTCGATCGTTCTCACCACGCTTGCATTGCGGCTCTTGAACGTCTTCATCTGCTCGATGTATTTCGCGCCGTGAATGTTCTCGATGTTGACGAGGCGAACGAAATCGCGATGCTTGTCGTGATAGTCGAACGTGAATTCGACGAGCTTGCGCAGGCCTTCGCGCGGATCCAGTTCATCGATGTGCAGATCCTGCTCCAGCGCGCGGATGTCGCCGTACACCTTGTCGAGCACAGCCTCGTACAACCCTTCCTTGCTGCCGAAGTAGTAGTAGAGCATGCGCTTGGTGGTGTTCGTGCGCTCCGCGATAGCATCGACGCGGGCGCCGGTGAGACCCATCGCGGAGAATTCCTGCGTGGCGACGTCGAGGATGTTGCGCTTTGTCTCTTCGGGATCGTACTTGCGCCGGGCTTCGGACACGATGCCGTGGTTGTCGGGCTCAGCGGCCTTGCTTCCCATTTTCATTTTGCGTATTAGCGGCGATGACGGATCATTCTAGCATGGCCAAATCCCCGCCAGGCGCCCCGTTAGACGCGGGTTTCCGGCATAAACGGGCGTCGGGCTGCGCGCGTCTGGCGCGCCTGCTTTCAGGATGTCTGCCTGTTTTGTGTATTCCGTGCGGCGAGCGCGTCGCGCGTCTGCATCGTCGTATAGGTGAGCTGTGCAGCCGCGAGGCCAAGCGCGCCGAAGGTGCGGGTCAATCCAAAACTGCCGAAGGCTTCGGGCACCGGCCGCTCGCCGGAGATGGCAGCTGCCAGCAGTTCGCCTGACACCGTGGTGGGCGCCATGCCATGTCCGCCAAAGCCGACTGCATACCAGACGCCGTCCGCGCTCTGGCCGATCTGCGGCATCTTGTGCCGCGCGTAGCTCATCAGGCCACCCCACGCGTAGTCGACGCGCACGTCGTGCAGTTGCGGATACACCTTCAGCAGATCGCGCCGCAGCAGGCGCGCGATGACTTCCGGCTGACGGTCGAGGACGGAAATGCGGCCGCCCCACAGGATGCGCGTGTCGGGCAGGGGGCGGTAGTAGTCGAAAGCGAAGCGCGTATCGTAGATTGCCGACGCGCAATCGATCGCATCCTTCAGACGTGGGCCGAGCGGTTCAGTGGCCATCACATACGTTGCGATAGGCAGCACGGCGCGTTCCACGCGTCGATAGACGTTGCGCGCATAGCCGCCGCCTGCCATGACGACGTGCTTCGCGTCGATCGCGCCGTTCGCGGTTTCGACCAGAAAGCCGCTGCCTTGCCGATGAAGGCCGGTGACGGGCGATTGCTCGTAGACGTCGACGCCGGCGTCGACAGCGGCTCTCGCCACGCCAAGCACGTATTTCAGCGGATGGAAATGGAACGCGTTATGTTCGAGCAGGCCGCCGTGATAGCGGCGTGTCTTCAGCCGCTCCGCAAGCTCCGCTTCGGCCACCGGCTCCCAGTCGACCCCGAATGACTCTTTCATCAGACGCCTCTGCGCATCGAGGCGCGCGGGTTCATCGAACCAGTTCGCGAGGATCACGCCGGCGTGCGTGTCGTCGCAGTCGATGCGATAGCGCTCGATACGCTTGCGCATCAGATCGACCGCATCGGTCGTGAGCGTATAGAGTTCGCGCGCGCGTTGCGGGCCGAGCGCCTTCAGCAGGTCGGCGCAGTCGAGGCTATAGCCGCCGAAGACAAAGCCTCCATTGCGTCCCGACGCACCGAAGCCAACCTGCTTCGCTTCGAGCACGACCACTTCGCGCACGCCACGCTCGACAAGACCCAGCGCAGTCGACAGACCGGCGAGACCCCCACCGACGATGCACACCTCGGCGCTGCGTTTGCCAGTCAGCGGCGGCCGTGCAGGACGAGCGACGGTTGCTTCGTAATAGCTTTGCATAGGATTGGTTTGCCGGCGCCGTATGGCAGCGCCGGTCATTTTCAGGTAATCAGGAAACCGGCAGAAGTTTGCCGGTGAACACGACGGGTCCTGTCGGTCCATCTGGATTCGGCGAGCCGCCCGACGGTTCGATCGACACCGCCAGCACCGGATATTGCTGCGGCTGCTGCTCGCCGGCCGGCATCGTGGCGTCGCCGTGATCCGGCATCACCCCGAGCGACACCGGATGGCCATTCACCGGCAAGCCCCATAGCTGCATCGAGCGGCCTGCCGGCGGCGCGGCGTCGGTGAGCCGGTGCAGCTTGACCTTCGCGTGGACTGCGTCCCACGAGATCAGCATGACCGCCTGCGCTTCCTTGTTGTCCAGCACGGCGACGTGCGAAATCTCGTTTTCAGGCTGTTGCGCAACGGTAGGCGGCGTCGGCTGGGTTGGTGAAAGCGGCAGGATGCTACGCACCACGAGCACGAAAGCAATCGCGGCGAGTGCGGTGACACCGATCGCCCAGCCGCGCCAGAACGAAAGACTTTCAAACCATGGGCGCCGTTCGGGCAGCACGGGTGGCGTTGGACGCGCAGCTTCGGCCGCGCGCGACTCAAGCTGACGACGTGCGGCGAATCCCAGCTGTTCCTCGATGGCCTGCCAGACCCGCGTCGGCGGCGTGGCGGCGGGCCCCAGTTCGGCTATCGGCGCGAGCCGCCGTTCCCAGTCCTGCAGTGCGCGCCGGATCGCCGGATCGTGGTCGGCATAGCGTTGAAGCCGGCGGCGGGCGCCCCCGCGCAGCGTGCCGATCACAAATTCAGCGGCGAGGCGATCCACCAGTTCGGGATACCGATGCAGATTCATCAGACACCCCCGAGGCAGGTCTTGAGCTTCTGGAGGCCGCGCCGGATCCACGACTTGACGGTGCCGAGCGGCACGGTCAGAACCTCGGCGATCTCGCTATGGCTCTGGTCGCGCAGATACGCGAGCGCCACCGCCTGCCGCTGTGCCGGTTCGAGCGTCTCCATGCAGCGCGCGAGCTGGCGCGCTTCGGCGCTCATCGACGACAGTTCTTCGGGAGTCGGGTCGCCTGACGCGACAAGGTCATCCAACGTATCACTCCATTCGGTTTCCGTCGCGTTGACCCGCCTCAGATGGTCGAAGGCACGGTTTCTCACGATGGCGGACATCCACGTCATCGGCGCTGACAAGCCACGGCGGTAGTCGCCCGCAAAGCGCCAGATATTGACGAAGCTGTCCTGCAGCACCTCCTCGGCCCATTCGGGCTTGCTCAATATACGGAGCGCGAGGCCAAACAGTTTCGGCGACGCGACGTCATAGAGCTCCCGCAACGCCGACGCATCTTCACCGGCGACTCGCTCGAGCAAGGCGACAAGCGTTTCCGGTGTCAATTCCTGTGGGTTGGCTGTCATGGAGAGATGAGTGATGGCATGCGCGGCTATGTTACTCAACTTTTGCAAGGCGGCCTACACCGGTTCCCGGCGATGAGGGCACAGGACCGAAGCAAGGGTTCTGAGGTCAGGCCAATTAAACGATTTAATAAATTGGCTTGACCAGATTGTCTGCTTCTCGCTAAATTGCCTTCGTCATCGATTAGCGACCGGCGCGTGTCCGGTCATCAAGGAATGCCATGCTGACTGTCGTTTGCGAAACACCCGGCAAGCTCGTTGCCGAAGACCGTACGAAGCCGCAACGTGAACAAGGCCAGGTTCTGCTGCGCGTGAAGCGCGTCGGCGTATGCGGCACCGATCTGCATATTTTCACGGGCAATCAGCCGTATCTCGCGTATCCGCGCGTGATGGGGCACGAGCTGTCCGGTGTAGTGGAGGAGGCGGACGCCGAGAGCGGCCTGCGCGCAGGAGACCCTGTCTATGTCATGCCCTATCTGTCGTGCGGTCACTGTGTCGCCTGCCGGCAGGGCAAGACCAATTGCTGCGTGAATATCCAGGTCCTCGGCGTCCATCGCGACGGCGCATTCACGGAGTATCTGAGCCTGCCTGCGCAGTTCGTGCACAAGGCCGAAGGCGTATCGCTCGACGAAGCTGCGATGGTCGAATTTCTCGCGATCGGCGCCCATGCGGCCCGGCGCGGCGACGTGAAGGCCGGCGAGCGTGTGCTGGTTGTCGGGACGGGGCCGATCGGCATGGCCGCAATTCTGTTTGCGCGTTTGCGCGGCGCGAACGTGACTGCACTCGATACGCGCCAGGACCGGCTCGACTTCTGCAGGCGCGAACTGGGCGTGAACGCAGCGGTGTGCATCGGAGACAACGACAAGGCCGAGCTTTCGCAGCTGACCGACGGCGAATTCTTCGACGTCGTGTTCGATGCCACCGGCAATGCGAAAGCGATGGAACGCGGCTTCGAATTCATCGCGCACGGCGGGCGCTATGTGCTGATCTCGATCGTGCGCGACACCATCTCGTTTTCCGACCCTGAGTTTCACAAGCGGGAAGCGACCTTGCTCAGCAGCCGCAATGCAACAGCCGAAGACTTCGAAACAGTGCTTGCGGCGATGCGCGCGGGCAAGGTGCCGGGCGCGGCGCTCAATACACATCGTCTGCAACTGGCTGACGTGCCTTCGCAATTCCCAGGCTTGCTCGATGCGAAGGCGGGTGTGGTGAAGGCGATCGTCGAGTGTTGAGCGTGGGTTGACCGCACGACCACGGGTGTACGGCCCGCTTCCCCGCGCGGTATAGTGAATCGTTTCCAGGCGGCGATCACTTTTGCGACTCACATGAAGAACACCCTGAACGTGCTGATGTCGAGGCTGCGGATGCGACAGCTGCAACTGCTCATCGCGCTCGACGATCACAAGTCTCTGCATAAGGCGGCGGGTGCGATGTCGATGACGCAGTCAGCGGCGAGCAAGGCGCTGCATGAGCTCGAATCGATGCTTGAAGCGCCGCTTTTCGAGCGCGCGAAGAGCGGCCTCATTCCGAATCAGTTCGGGCATTGCGTGATTCGCTATGCGCGACTCCTCGCGACGGATCTGACGTCGCTCTGCCAGGACCTGGCGGAAATCCGCTCGGGTAAAGGCGGGCGTCTTGCGATCGGCACGATCATGGGCGCGATTCCGGACGTGGTCGTCCCCATTCTCGATGAACTGCATGGAAGCCAGCCGAACCTGTCGATCGAGATCGTCGAGGATACGAGCGCGCGGCTGCTGATGCTCCTCGACGAAGGCCGGCTGGATCTCGTGATCGGGCGGTCGATCGTCAGCGACGAGCCTGCGCGCTACCACTACCGGCCGCTGGGCGATGAACCGCTGTCGGTCGTGGTGGGCTATGGCCATCGGCGCATGGCGGCGAAGCAGATGGGGTTGCAGGACCTCAGCGGCTATCGATGGGTCACGTACCCGGGCCACATGCCGTTGCATGCGCTGCTGGAACGCGAACTCGATCTCGCCGGGCTGAGCATGCCCGCGAACCCGATCTCGACCGCATCGACATTCGTGACGGTCGCGCTGCTTCAGCACAGCGCCGATCTGGTTTCACTGCTGCCGACCGATATCGCTGAACTGTTCGTGCGCAAGAAGATGCTGCGCATCCTGCCGGTCACATTGAAGTCGCCATCACCGACGTTTGGCATCGTGACGCGCAAAGGTGGCGTGCTTTCTCCACCCGCGCAGGCCTTCATTCAACGCCTGCGCGATGGGGCACGGGCGCGCTGAGCGCCTGCCACGCGGCGCGGCGGCGCGGTCGATGCGCGCGGCACCAGCACGGGCGCGGACGTCACCAGCATCGGCACGGAGCCCGGGTCCGCACGCGTATCGCGTGGCGCGCGCTCGATCAGTTCGCGCAGCAGGTCGACCGCCATGCGCGCCGCTTCCTCGGTCGGCACGGCAACCGTCGATAACGCCGGGCGTGAATCACGTGCAAGCTGGATGTCGGTAATGCCGATCACCGACAGGTCTTCCGGCACCGACAACCCGAGGTCGGCAGCGGCGTGCATTGCGCCGAGAGCGGGCAGGTCGTTCGTGGCGAAGATCGCCGTCACTTCCGGATGCGTTTCGAGCAGTTGCCGTGCCGCGTCATAGCCACCGCGTATGGTGTCCGACTCGCACGTGAACTCCGCAACCAGCGGACCGACGCCTGCCGCATTGAAGGTCGCGATGAAGCCGTCCCGACGCGCGCCGTGAATCCCGCAAGGCCATTTGTCCTGGTCGTGGCTCTTGCTGCCGACGAGCGCACCTACGCGCGTATGCCCAAGCTCAAGCAGGTGTTGGGCGGCGAGCGATCCCGCGAGGCTGAAATCGACCGCGACGCACGGCAGATCCGGCGGATCGTCGGGGCGTTCCCACATGCACAGCACGACCGGCGTGCCGCGTTCGGCGGTTGCGCGCAGATCGTCGAACACCAGTTCGGCATTCGTCACCAGCACGCCTTCCGATAAGGTGCCCGCAATCTGCTCGAGGTACGCGCGGCCGGTCTGCTGGTCGTCGTTGGTGTTGCAGACGATCAGGAAGTGCCCGCTGGTGCGCGCGGCGCGCTCGGCAGCAAGGGTAAATTCCGGGTAGAACGGATTGGCGATGCTCGATACCATCAGCGCGAATGTCGGTGCCCGGCCTTCGGCCAGTGCGCGCGCCGCGAGGTGAGGGCGATAACCTAACTCCCTGACCGCTTCGAGCACGCGTTCGCGCGTCGCCACGCCAACCCGGCCGCGATTGCGCAGCACGTTGGAGACCGTCGCGGGCGTGACGCCTGCGTGCAGGGCGACTTCATTGAGCGTGGTCATCGGTGTAACGCAGTTGAATGGGGTTGATCAGCATTTGGGATGGCATCCTGACATTTGCAACGACAGTCGCCATCGAGATAGAGTCCGCAAAACAGAACGTACCGGAGACAGCGCAAGATCAGGCGATTGTTCATCAATCGTCTTTTTCTCTGCCGCCTGATTAAGCGCTTAACCTCCTGTCGTGACGCATTAAAGCATGGAGGCGAGGCAATGGCCAGTATCTCGTTGAAAGCAGTGCACAAAGCGTACGGCGATCATCCGCCGGTGATCCGCGGCCTGGATCTGGAGATCGGCGAAAACGAATTCTGCGTGTTCCTCGGGCCGTCGGGCTGCGGCAAGTCCACCTTGCTGCGGATGATCGCCGGTCTGGAGGATGTCACCGACGGCGACCTGTACATCGGCGGCCGGCTTGTCAACGAAGTGCCGGCGGCGGAGCGCGGTGTTGCGATGGTGTTCCAGAGCTACGCGCTGTTCCCGCATATGAGCGTGTACGAGAACATGGCGTTCGGCCTCAAGCTCGCGAAAAAGCCCAGGGACGAAATCGACCGCAAGGTCAGGGAAGCCGCGCGCGTGCTGCAACTCGAAGCGTTGCTCGAGCGCAAGCCGCGCGCGCTGTCGGGCGGGCAGCGCCAGCGCGTGGCGATCGGCCGCGCGATCGTGCGTGAGCCGGGCGTGTTCCTGTTCGACGAGCCGTTGTCGAATCTCGATGCGACCTTGCGCGGCCAGACACGGATCGAAATCGCGCGGCTGCACAGGCAGTTCGCGAAGGCGAGCGTGGTGTACGTGACGCATGACCAGATCGAAGCGATGACGCTGGCCGACCGCATCGTGCTGCTGCATGCGGGCAAGGATACGGAGCGCTACGGCAGCATCGCGCAGGTCGGCTCGCCGCTCGAGTTGTATCACCGGCCGACGAGCCGCTTCGTCGCGGGTTTCATCGGTTCGCCGCGCATGAATTTTTTGCCTGCAACGGTCGCGGCGCTCAATTCGCAACACGTACAGATCACGCTTTCACACACGGGCGAATCGCTCGACGTGCCGGTCGAGGCGGGGACGCTCAACGTCGGGCAGCCGGTCACGCTGGGTATCCGGCCCGAACATCTCGAGACGCAGACCGTTGCACACGCAACCGGCGCGCCTTCGTCGACGGCGGCCGCCCAGTCGATTCATCGCAGCGTGACGCTGATCGAACAGCTTGGCGAGCACAGCTATCTGCATCTCGATCAACCGGGCGGCGACGTGCTGATCGCCAAGGCGCCCGGCGACATCGAGGTGCAGAGCGGCGAGCGTCTCAGTTTCCATGTCCCGGCTGCATCGTGTCATCTCTTCACCGAGGATGGTTTCGCGCTGACGCATCGCGCGGATACCTCGAATCATTCCGTCACTCAGCTCGCGTAGGAGCGCTGCATGCGTTTAGGAGTCTGCTATTACCCGGAACATTGGTCGCCCGCCATGTGGCGCGACGACGCCGCGCGCATGAAGGCACTCGGCATCGAGCGCGTCCGGATCGGCGAATTTGCGTGGAGCCGCATCGAACCGGAACCGGGCGTATACCGATGGGACTGGCTCGATGAAGCGGTCGACATTCTCGGCGCGGCCGGCCTGCAGGTCGTGATGTGCACGCCGACCGCAACACCGCCGAAGTGGTTGATCGACCAGCATCCGGATATTCTCGCGATCGGTGCCGACGGGCGGCCTCGTGCGTTCGGCTCGCGACGTCACTACGATTTCTCGTCGCCCTCGTACTTCGAGGCGGCACGCGTGATCTGCGAAGCGGTGGCGCGCCGCTATGGTTCGCATCCGGCTGTCGCGTTCTGGCAGACCGACAACGAATACGGTTGCCATCACACCGTGGTCAGCTATTCTCCTGCGGCGGCCAGGCGTTTTCGCGGCTGGCTCGCCACGCGCTACGGCAACATCGATGCGTTGAACGAAGCATGGGGCACGGTGTTCTGGAGCATGGAATACCGCAGCTTCGACGAAATCGATCCGCCCATCGGCACCGTGACGGAAGCGCATCCGTCGCATCGGCTCGACTATCGGCGGTTCGCATCTGACGAAGTGGTGCGGTTCAACCGTATGCAGACGGAGATTCTGCGCCAGCATTCGCCGGGCCGTCCCATCGCGCATAACTTCATGCAACTGTTCACGGAATTCGATCACTACAAGGTCGCCGCCGACCTCGACATCGCAAGCTGGGACAGCTATCCGCTCGGCGCGCTCGAAGAGCAATGGTTCGCGCCTGAAATCAAGGCGCGCTTCCTGCGCACCGGCCATCCGGATTTCGCGTCGTTCAATCACGATGTGTACCGCGGCATGTCGAAGCAGCCGTTCTGGGTGATGGAGCAGCAGCCGGGCCCGGTGAACTGGGCGATGTGGAATCCGGCGCCGCTGCCGGGCATGGTGCGCCTGTGGAGCTGGGAGGCATTCGCGCACGGCGCAGGCTGTGTGTCGTATTTCCGCTGGCGGCAGGCGCCGTTCGCGCAGGAACAGATGCATGCAGGGCTGAACACGCCGGACAACCAGCTCGACATAGGGGGTGAAGAGGCCGCGCGCGTGGCGCAGGAGATCCGTGCCATCGTGGCGGCTGATGGTGAGCCGCAGGTCCGCTCCAAAGTTGCGCTGGTTTACGACTATGAGGCGAAGTGGCTCTTCGAGATCCATCCGCAGGCCGCCGATTTCCACTATCCGCGTTTCGCGTTCGAGTATTACTCGGCGCTGCGTTCGCTCGGTCTCGATGTCGACGTGATTCCGTCGGACGCGTCGTTCGATGGCTACCGGATGATCGTTGTGCCGCCGCTGCCAGTCGTCGCCGATGACTTCGGTGCGCGGCTCGTGGCAAGCGGTGCGCAGGTCGTGCTGGGTCCGCGCACCGGGTCGAAAACACGCGATCTGCAGATTCCCGCGAACCTCCCGCCCGGCGCACTTGCCGATGTCCTGCCGATGCGCGTATGGCGTGTCGACTCGATGCGCCCGAACGTCAGCGTGCCCGTAGCGGGCAGCGACGGCGCACTGCAAGGCACGGCTCACCACTGGCGCGACCTGTTGCAGGCAGCATCCAGTATCGATGTGCTCGCGCGCTTCGACGATGGTCATCCGGCGTTCGTGCGGCATGGCTCGCTACACTACTGCGCGAGCCTGTTCGACGACGCACTGACGCAACGCATCTTCCAGCAGGTAGCCAGGGCGGCGCAACTCGATGCTGCGCCGCTCGCAGAGACGGTCCGCGTGAGCCGGCGTGGCGCGCTGACTTATGTTTTCAACTACGGCGATACCGCCCACACGATCGACAACGTCCGTGCGGACGCGTTCGTGATCGGGTCGTCGTCGGTCGAACCGCAGGGCGTGGCGGTCTTTCGCGCCGCATAAGATTCCATCACCCATCAGGAGACAGGCATGACAAGCACGAAAAGTGCGGTACGCAAAGGGCTGATCGGCATGATGCTCGCAGCCGCGGGACTAACGATGATTGCCGGCAACATTGCCCACGCGGGCACGCTCGCCGTCAACATCG
Organism: Paraburkholderia sp. GAS448; assembly: GCF_050435685.1. Lineage (NCBI taxonomy): Bacteria > Pseudomonadati > Pseudomonadota > Betaproteobacteria > Burkholderiales > Burkholderiaceae > Paraburkholderia > Paraburkholderia sp. GAS448. The sequence goes on along the minus strand of NZ_JBNDKT010000004.1, from coordinate 61,253 downwards.
CATTCAAGGGCGCGAGCCAGCGAGCCGTCTGGCAATCTGCCATCGACGAATTCAAGAAGGCGCATCCGGATATCGACGTGAAGGTGTCGTTCGTCGATGAAGAGGCGTACAAGGTGCAGTTGCCCGGCTGGCTGTCGACGGTCGCACCGGACGTCGTGAACTGGCACGACGGCGAACGCATGGCGTACTACGCGCGACGTGGTCTGCTCGAGGACCTGACGAACGACTGGAACAGGGACAACTGGAACGGCATGTACGCGTCGACGAAGGAAGCGTCGTCGTATAAGGGCAAGCAATACGCGGCGCCGACCGTGTACTACGCATGGGGCATGTTCTATCGCAAGGACCTGTTTGAAAAGGCGGGCATCACCAGCGAGCCGAAGACGTGGGACGAGTTTCTCGAAGCATCGAAAAAGCTCAAGGCCGCTGGCATCACACCCGTTGCCGTGGCGGGGCGCGACGCATGGACGCTCGCAGGCTGGTTCGATTACCTCGACCTGCGCATCAACGGCAATGCGTTCCATCAGAAGCTGATGGCGGGTGAAGTACCTTACACCGATCCGCGGGTGAAGAAGGTCTACACGACGTGGAAGCAGTTGATCGACGATAAGGTCTTCATCGACAACTCGCTGTCATACGATCTCGATGCGGCACAGCCGTTCCTGTTCCAGGGCAAGGCCGCGATGATGCTGATGGGCACGTTCATCACCGGGGGATTTCCGGCGGACGTGAAGCCGAAAATGGGCTTCTTCCAGTTCCCGATCATCGACCCGAAGGTTCCGACCGCTGAAGATGGCCCGGTCGAATCGCTGCATATTCCGTCGAAAGCGAAGAACAAGGCCGACGCGCACACCTTCCTCGCCTTCATGGAAACGCCCGAGATCAGCGCGAAACTTGCGCAGGGACTCGGTTCGCTGCCAGGGAACAGCAAGTCGCCGGAACCGGACGATCAGATTTCGAAGATCGGCTTCCAGATCCTGTCGAACACGAAGGGCGGCATCGCGCAGTTCTATGATCGTGACATGACCAAGGAAATGGCTGACGAAGGCATGAAGGGCATGCAGCAGTTCATGTCCGACCCGACGAAGATCGACGAAATCCTCGCTCAGCTCGAAACGACGCGTCAGCGGATCTACAAGAAGCAGTCGTAGTACAGCACGATACCGGTATACGTGTGCCGCTTCACGCATACCGGTATCGCTGGCAATCGAAGAGGCCGTAGAGGTAATCGTCATGAAAACTGTCTCGACCCGCAGCGTGGAGGTGGACGTGCCGCAGGCGGCCACGCCGCACCTGGCGAAGAGGCGCGCGTCGCCCAGTGCCAGGCAGCAGCGCCGTGCGGCCTTTCTGTTCCTTGCGCCCGCGTGCATCATGGTCGCGATCTACGTGGTATATCCGATTCTGTCGTCGCTCACGCTCAGCCTCTACAACTGGGACGGCATGACGGACAAGGAGTTCATCGGTCCTGGCAACTACATTGAATTAATGCATGCGCCGACCTTCTATACGGCGTTGAAGAACAACGTGCTGTGGCTGGTGCTCTTCATGCTCGCGCCGCCGATGGGCCTTGCGATTGCGCTGTATCTGAATCAGGCGGTGCGCGGCATCCGCATCGTGAAGTCGCTCTTCTTCGCGCCGTTTGTGCTGTCCGGCGTGGTGGTGGGGCTGATCTTCAGCTGGTTTTACGATCCGACCTTTGGCTTGCTGAAAGTGATCCTCGGGCACGGCGTTCCGGTTCTCGGCGATCCGCGCTACGTGACGTTCGGCATCATCTTCGCGGCGCTCTGGCCGCAAACCGCTTACTGCATGATCCTGTATCTGACCGGGCTGACGACCCTCAGTTCGGAACAGCTCGAAGCCGCGCGGATGGAAGGCGCCAAAGGCTGGGCCATGCTGTGGCACGTCGTGCTGCCGCAATTGCGGCCCACCACCTTCATGGCGATCGTCGTGACGGTGATCGGTGCGCTGCGCAGCTTCGACCTGATCGCCGTGATGAGCGGCGGCGGCCCCTTCGAAAGCTCGACGGTGCTCGCCTATTTCATGTACGACCAGGCGATCAAGTATTACCGCCTCGGCTATTCGGCCGCGATCGCCGTGGTGCTGTTTGCGATCGTGCTGGTTTATATCGGCTTCCAGTTGCGCCGCATGGTGCGCGAAGAGCAGTAAGGAGACACGCCATGTACCCGCTTCCCGTCGAGAAATGGAAACCGGCCAACCGTGCGCTGTACAAGATGTCGCTGCCGGTCGCGCTGTTGATCTGGCTGCTGCCGATGATCGCCGTGCTCGTGACTTCCGTGCGCTCGACCGACGAGCTATCGAGAGGCAATTACTGGGGCTGGCCCGAGCACATCTCGCTGATCGCCAACTATCGCGAAGCGCTCACGACGTCGCCCATGCTTCACTACTTCTGGAACAGCTGCCTGATCACGATTCCATCGGTGATCGGTTCGATCACGCTGGCCGCGATGGCCGGCTTCGCACTGGCGATCTATCGCTTTCGCGGCAACATGCTGCTGTTCGGCACGTTCGTGGCCGGCAATTTCGTGCCGATCCAGATCCTGATGATTCCGGTTCGCGATCTGTCGCTGCGGCTGGGCCTGTTCAATACGCTCAGCGCGCTGATCCTGTTTCACGTTTCGTTCCAGACGGGCTTCTGCGCGCTGTTCCTGCGCAACTTCATCAAGCAGTTGCCATTCGAACTCGTCGAGGCGGCGCGCATCGAAGGCGCGAGCGAATGGACCGTGTTTTTCCGCATCGTGTTACCACTGATCCGCCCCGCGCTCGCGGCGCTCGGGATTCTCGTCTTTACCTTTGTCTGGAACGATTACTTCTGGGCGCTGTGCCTGACGCAGGGCGACGACGCCGCGCCGATCACCGTCGGCGTCGCGGCGCTCAAGGGGCAATGGACGACGGCGTGGAACCTGGTTTCCGCCGGTTCGATACTGGCGGCGCTGCCGTCGGTGGCGATGTTTTTTGCGATGCAGCGGCAGTTCGTCGCCGGGCTCACTTTTGGGGCAACCAAAGGCTAGATCCGGCCGCTGAAAGGCGTTTGCCATGGGCGTGCCAGCCGTGTGTTGCGCAGCGCACACTCTCGGGTAACTCCGGACCGGGCACTTTTTCCATGAAGTATTAGACTAATGGGAGGTGCTTTTTGCGGCCAGGCCCTTACCAGGGGAGAAGCCGTCATGAATCGGCCGGTGGTTCGGATTCCGCTTCGCTTGACCGGTGCCCGTTCGGTCTGGAAGTGGTTTAAATGGCTGCTTGCAGCAGCTTTCCTTGTCGCCCTTGTCATCGGGGTGCGCTTCGCGCAGATCGAAATCGAGACGTCGCGCCTGCAGGCGCGCTACCTGTCCGAACTGACGCGCGATATCGCCTTCACCGTCGCCGACGGTCCCAGCGACAGCATCCGTTTTCCGTCCGCCGGGCCGTATGACGAGCGGCTCGGTTACGCGTGGCTGCCTTCCTTCGAACAGCGTCTGGCTGAGCGCGGCTTTGCTGTCGCGACCCAGGCGCGCGATTCCGAAAAAATGCTTTCACTCGCCGACGAGGGCCTCTTTCTTCCCTACGAAGAAAAGGATCAGGCGGGGCTCAGGCTCTTCGACGCCAACGGCACGCCTCTTTTCGGTGCAAGCTACCCCGGCAGGATTTACTCGGAATTCGACGAGATTCCGCCGCTCGTGGTCGATTCGCTGCTCTTCATCGAAGACCGCAATCTGCTCAATGCCGACCAGCCGAATCGCAATCCGGCGCTCGACTGGGGCCGTTTCAGCCGGGCGCTGGTCGATCAGGGGGTACGGGTTTTCGACCGCCATCAGCAAACGCCCGGCGGAAGCACGCTGGCGACCCAGATCGAGAAATTCCGCCATTCGCCGGACGGCAAGACGGGCACGCCGATGGAAAAGCTTCGGCAGATCGCTTCCGCTTCAGTGAGGGCGTATCTCGACGGGCCGCAGACGCTGCCCGCGCGACGGCAGATCGTCGTGCATTATCTGAATTCGGTGCCGCTGTCCGCGAAGGCGGGCGTCGGTGAAATCAACGGCATCGGCGACGGACTTGCCGCATGGTATGGCCGCGATTTCGACGAGGTCAATCGCATCCTGAGGGAACCCGTCACCGAGGATACGCTCGGCGAGCAGGCGCTTGCGTTTCGCGAGGTGCTGTCGCTGATGATCGCGCAGCGCGCGCCGTCGTACTTCCTTCGCAGCGGTAATGCGGAACTCGGCAGGTTGACGGACAGTTATCTGCGCTTATTGGCGGGCGGCGGCATCATTTCCGCGTCGCTGCGGGATGCGGCACTCGCGGCGTCCCTTCAACTGGACCGCACACGTGTGATTCATCCGCCGATGTCCTACGTGTCGCGCAAGGCCGTCACGTCGTTGCGGGCGCAATTGCTGTCGGCGCTGGGTGTACGCAACTTCTACGATCTCGACCGGCTCGATGTCACGGCACGGGCGACGCTCGACGACGCGGTACAGCAGGATGTGAGCGCGCGGCTCGCGAGCGCCGGAACGCGCGACGGGGCGAGCGCCGCCGGCCTGTATGGCTTCGAGATGCTGCGCACGCACGACGATCCTTCGAAAATTGCGTACAGCTTCACGCTGTTCGAGCGGCGTGGCACTGAAAACGTGCTGCGCGTGCAGACGGATAGCCTTAACCAGCCTTTCGACGTCAATCAGGGCGCGCGCCTTAACCTTGGCTCGACGGCGAAGTTGCGCACGGTCATCACTTACCTGCAGATCATGACGCAACTGCACGAGCGCTATGCGTCGTTAAGCGCGGCCCAGTTGCGCGCGGTCAAGCCCGACAGGCAGGACGCGTTGACGCGCTGGGCTGTCGATTATCTGGCGCACACGTCCGACCGTTCACTGCAGCCGATGCTGGCTGCCGCAATCGAACGGAAATACTCGGCGAATCCTGGCGAGACGTTCTTTACGGGCGGCGGGGCGCAGACCTTCAATAATTTCGAATCGAGCGACAACAGCCAGATCCTGACGGTGCATCGCGCCTTCCAGCATTCGGTGAATCTGGTGTTCGTCAGGTTGATGCGCGACATCGTGCACTACGAGACGATCGAGGTGGCGGGGCCGACATCGCTATGGCTGGACGATCCGGCTTCGCGGCATCTCTACCTGACGCGCTTCGCCGATCAGGAAAGCCAGGTTTACATGAAGCGTTTCTACACGAAGTATCAGGGCAAGACGCCGGATGATGCGCTCGCGCTGCTTCTCCGTAATGTCCACAAATCGCCGCCGAAGATCGCCACCGTCTTGCGCAGCGTGGCGCCTGACGAGCCGCAGGCGTGGTTCGACGTGCAGATGCGGGCCGCGCTGAAGAAGACGCCTGCCGCGTCTCTATCGGATGACGATCTTGCGAAGCTCTATGTCAAGTACGGTATCGACCGCTTCAATCTGAACGACCGCGGCTATATCGCGAGTGTTCATCCGCTGGAACTGTGGACGCTCAACTATCTGCGCAGCCATCCAGCGGCGAAGCTTGACGAGGTGCTCGACGCGAGCCGCCCCGCGCGTACGGACGCCTATTCGTGGCTCTTCAAGACCCGCTATCACGCCACGCAGGACCGGCGCATCAGGCGGATGGTGGAACTGCAGGCGTATGCGGCGATAGGGCGGTCATGGCGCGAGCTGGGTTACCCGTTCGCTACGCTGACCCCTTCCTATGCGTCTGCAATCGGCGCATCGGGCGACCGGCCCGTCGCGCTTGCGCAGTTGATCGGCCTGATCGCGAACGGTGGCAACAAGGTGCCGACGCACAGCATTGCGGAACTCGAGTTTGCAAAGGGCACGCCCTACGAAACACGCTTCACCCATGCGTCGATTGCGCCGCAGACGGCCTTGCCGCCAGAAGTGGTCGATACCGTGCACGATCTGCTGCGCGACGTCGTAACGGGTGGAACCGCAAAGCGTCTGGCGCAGGGCATGACATTCCCGAATGGGCGCACGTTCGAGGTGTACGGCAAGACTGGCACCGGGGATCAGCGCTTTAACGTGTTCGCCCGCGGCGCGCGGCTGATCGAGTCGCGCAAGGTCAACCGGAGCGCGACCTTTGTGTTCGTGATCGGCGATCGTTTCTATGGCTCCCTGACCGCGTGGGTTCACGAGCCATACGCGGCGCACTATGACTTTACGAGCGCTCTGGCGGTGCAGTTGCTCAAGTCGCTGGCACCCGCGTTGCAACCGTTGCTTGCTTTGCCGTCGGACAAGGGCGAGGCGGCAAAAGTGACTGTGCGCACGGATCAATAATCGACGTTCACGGCAGGCTTCAGAAACAGTTCGTGCATCGGCGCGAAATGCGCGTACAACGGCAGGATGGCCCCGCCCATCGCGCGCGCGTCGGCGCCGATTGCGCCTTCCAGCAGTTGGGGGCGCGCCATGCCCTCCCATTCGAAGCGATCGAGCACGCGCTCCGTGCGACGGATGATTTCGCGCACCAGTTGCCGGTCGAACTCGCCGTCGATCACCACCGCTTCGAGATCGAGCAATGCCGCTGCGTTGGTCAATGCCGATGCGATGGCCGGGCAGGCCGTGTCGAGCCACTGTTCCGTCAAACGCCACAGGTCCGGAGATAAGGCGCGATGATCGTGCGCGGCCGCGGGCGGTGCGCCGGCATCCGTGAACAGCTTTTCGAGCACGAAGCCTGAGGCCGCATGCAGCAGCTGCCGCGCGGGCTTCGAGCCATCGCGGGCAAGCGGGATCGATCCCACTGCGCCCGCATTGCCATGTGGCCCGCCGTGCAACCGTCCGTCGATCACGAGGCCGCCGCCAATGAACGTGCCGACAAAAAGGTAGAGAAAATTGTGAATGCCGCGCCCCTGGCCCATCACCAGTTCGGCGGCGCAGGCGGCTGTCGTGTCCTTGGCGAACTCGACTGGCAGCCCGGTCAATGTCTCGATGCGCGAACGGATGTCGATGTCGTTCCATGCGTTGAGCGCGTCGGGCGGCGCGCCAAGAAAATCACGCCAGCCTCCGAGCCACAAAGGCGCGGCCACGCCGACACCGACGACTTTTTTGGCGCGCGCGCCGAGCGCTTCGTTCGTGCGCGCGAGCCTGCTTTCCAGCGCCGGAAACAGCGTGACGGGATCGGGATACGCGTACTCGAACACATCGCGGCTGCACACGTGGCCGGTAAAATCCATCGCCAGCACGTCGAGGCTGCGGCGCCCGACCTTGATGCCGATCGTGAACGCGCCATCGGGACGCAACGCGATCGGCACCGACGGTTGCCCGATTCGCCCCCGCACGCGCGGCTGTTTCGCGAGCAGACCATCATCGATCAGGCGCTCGACGATCATCGAGACGGTCTGCATCGACAGCCGCGTGAGCCTCCCGACGTCGGCCTTCGGCAATGGACCATGCAGCCGGATCGCCTGCAGGACGATCCGTTCGTTGAACTGACGCATGCCGACCTGATTCGATCCGACCGTGCGTTTGAGCGGCGAGCGGCTACCGGTATCCATCGTCAAAGGCCGGTGAGGGGGCGGTGCATCATGCGATCGCCTTCACGTCCGCTTCCTTCGCGCCGGTCATGATCGCGACGGCCTCGGACATGTGGATGTCCGCGCGGTTGACGAGCGCGGCGCGCCGGCCAAGCCGCTGGATGTGGATGCGATCGGCGACTTCGAACACGTGCGGCATGTTGTGGCTGATCAGGATCACGGGCAAGCCGCGATCGCGAACGCGCCGGATCAGTTCGAGCACCATGTTGCCTTCCTTCACGCCGAGCGCCGCAGTGGGCTCGTCGAGAATCACCACGTGCCGCGCGAACGCCGCGCTGCGCGCAACAGCGACACCCTGGCGCTGTCCGCCTGACAGCGTTTCGACGGCCTGCCGCATCGAACGGATGCCGATCTGCAGGCCCTTCATGTGCGCGGTCGCTTCTTCCAGCATGCGGCGTTTGTCGATCATCTTGAGGATCGAGCCGCGCCAGCCAGGCTTGACCAGTTCGCGGGCAAGAAACAGGTTTTCCGCGATGCTCATCGCAGGAGCAACAGCGAGTTCCTGATACACGGTTTCGATGCCCTGTTCGCGTGCATCGAGCGGGCTGCGGAATTTCACTGCCTTACCGTCGAGCAGGATCTCGCCTTCGTCGGGCACGGTTGCGCCCGAAAGCGCCTTGATCAGCGAAGATTTGCCGGCGCCGTTATCGCCGATGACAGCGAGAATCTCGCCGGGCAACACTTCGAAATCGCAGCCGTCGAGTGCGGTGACATGGCCATAACGCTTGATGAGTCCGCGTGCCTGCAGAACCGGCGTGGCATTGGAGGCGGTGTGAGTAGTCGACATGACAGATTCCCTCGTTCGCGTTAGCGGCGATGTGACAGTTTGTCGGCGGCAACGGCGAGAATCACCAGCATGCCGGTAATCAGCACCTGATACACCGAGGACACCCCAATCAGCGTGAGGCCGTTACGGAAAACGCCGACGATCAGCGCGCCCAGCAGCGTCCCCACAATCGACCCACGCCCGCCAAAGAGACTCGTGCCGCCGAGCACGACCGCGGTTATGCTGTCGAGGTTTTCGGTTTGCCCCGCCTGCGGATCGCCCACGCCGGTACGCGATACCGACAGCAGCGCGGCAATCCCGTAGATCGCGCCGGCCAGCGTGTACACGGTGAGCAGGATCTTTTGCGACGACAGGCCCATCAGCCGTGCCGCTTCGGCGTTATTGCCGAGTGCGTAGAGGTGTCGTCCAGGCACCGTATCGCGCAGCACGAACCAGGTCAGCAGATACATCAGCAAGGTGAGCACGGTGCCGTAGGTCACCTCGGCCGGCCCGATGCTGAACGTGTTGCCGAAGAACATCATGGCGTCCGGCAGGTTCGACACGCTCTCGGCGTTCGAATAGATCTGCGTGAGCGCAAACGCGATGTTCAGCGTACCCAGTGTCACGATGAACGCGGGCAGCTTGATGCGCGTGATGAGCACGCCATTGAGAAGGCCAAACGCCGTGCTGGCCGCGACGCCGCAGAGGATCGCGAGGACTGGCGGCACGCCGAGCACGACGGCGAACTTGGTCATCACGATCGAGCCGAACGCCATCAACATCCCGCATGACAGATCGATGCCGCCGGTGAGAACGATCAAGGTCTGACCGATCGCGATGACGGCGACGACCATCGTTTGTTGCAGGATCAACGAAAGATTCTGGAACGACAGAAAGCGGTTGCTCTGCGAGATGAAGAACGCGCACGCAAGCAGGAGCGCGAGCAGGGGGCCGATTTCAGCGAGAGAAGGCAGGCGATCGCCAAGGCGGCGAGCGCCGGTAGCCGACGGAGTGGACATGATCTGATTCCTCGATGCAACAGCGTGGCAGGTGACCCACGCAAACAAATCCGCTAACGAATCCTGTCAGGGCCCGCGGGCGCGGGCCCGGTTGGAGCGGTGTTACTTGTTACCCCAGCAATTGTCGAGACCGAACTTCGAGTCCTTGCTGTCGACACCCGACATGGGTTTGTCGGTGATCAGCGTGACGCCGGTGTCGTGATAGCCCGTCGCCTTCTTGCCGGTCTTGGCGTAGTCGACGCCAGCGGCAACGCCGAGCGACGCCATCTTCAGCGGATACTGCTGCGACGTTGCCGCGATGGCGCCACCCTTCACGTTGCGCACGCCTTCACAGCCGCCGTCGATCGAAACGATCATCACGCTCTTGTCCTTGCCTGCTGCCTTCAGCGCGCGCCAGGCGCCTGCCGCGGCCGGCTCGTTGATCGTGTAGACGACGTTGATATCGGGCGACTTCTGCAGGCAGTTTTCCATCGCCGTCTGGCCCTTCGCCTGGTCGCCGCGCGTATCCTGGCTGCAGACGATGGACGCGTCGCCTTCCTTCACGCCGAAGCCCTGCAGGAAGCCGTTATGCCGCAGCACGCCGACCGATACGCCAGGCGCCAGGTCCAGCGTGGCGATCTTCGCGGGCTTGCCTGCCATCGCCGCTTTCGCGTATTCGCCGATGAGCACGCCGGCCTTGAAGTTGTCGGTGGCGAAGAGGGCGTCGGTGGCGTCCTGCGGGTCGGTTGGCGTGTCGAGGGCAATCACGAGCGCGCCGGCCGCGCGCGCCTTCTTGATGCTCGGCACGATGGCCTTCGTGTCGCTCGGGGTGATCAGGATTGCCTTCGCGCCGGCCGTCAGCATGTTTTCGATCGCCGTGACCTGGCTCGCGTTATCGCCGTCGAACTTGCCGGCCGCGCTGATCAGCTTCACGCCGTCCTTTTGCGCTTCGGCATCGGCGCCCTGTTTCATCTTGACGAAGAACGGGTTGGTGTCGGTCTTCGTGATGAGGCCGATGACAGGCTGGTCGGCGGCGTGCGAAGCACCCGCACACCACACGGCCGTGGCGGCCACGCACATCGATACGATTCGTCTTGCGACAGGGTGCCTGCTTGAATTCAGATTCATGGGGGACGCTCCTCCGGGTTGTTGACAGCGACGTTTCGAACTGACGGTCGACTCAATGACAGCGGGCGCTGATGACGCCTCTCGATATCGCGCCCGGTGGATACGGCTGGAAACCGGGGCGCTTGTGACTAAATCACTTTGTTTTATTTAGTACAGCAGCCAGGCCCGGGCGTGTCAAGAAAGGAGAAATGCTGCAGCGCGCAATGGCGTTGCCGTCGGAGAGGCTGGAACGCCCGCCACGTAAGGCGTCGAGCGATGTCGTGCGGTGCCTGCCGGCGCCGGTCTGGTTGGGGTAAATCAGGATGACCGGAGGACGAATAACAGCGACCCGCCAGCCGGAATCCGGCGTCAAGGTCTTCCCTGCGTCACCTGCCAAGTACTTTCCCTGGCAGGTTTTTGAAGCACCCATCGTTCGCCATTCCCGACCCTCGAAGCATTGCCCTCAGGTCCCTCGCTCCCTACTCTTCGATGCAGAGAACGCGACCGCTTGAGCCGAAGTCATCCACAGCGAGTCCGCGCACCGGTCAGGTCGATACGCAAACCAGGAGACGTCCATGAGTGTGATGACACGCGAGACTGCCACGCCACAAGGCGCCGGAAAGTTCGATGAGCAGTTCGACATCGTGGTGGTGGGGGCGGGAGCTGCTGGCCTCGCTTGCGCATTGTTTGCAGCCTGGCAGGACAACAAGGTCCTGCTGCTGGAGAAGGCGCCGGAGCTGGGTGGGACGGCGAAGAAGGCCGCGTTCTGGTACTGGGTGCCGAACAACCGGCCGATGCGTGAACTTGGCATCGAAGACCGGAAGGAGGATTGTCTGCGCTACATGGCCCGTCTATCGAGGCCGGAAACGTACAGCCCGGAACTGCCGCGCTTCGGTATGACGCAGTGGGAGTTCGATATGTGCGAGGCAATCTATGACAACGCGTCGCTTGCTGCCGAGTTGCTCGCGGACAAGGGGGCGCTCGAATACCGTCACTGCCCGGATGTGCCGGACTACTGGGCCGAGTTGCCGGAGGACAAGGCGCCGAAGGGCCGCGTGCTGCTGCCCAAAGGCGCTTGCGAATCGATGTCCGATGGCGGCGCGGTGGCGGTGCGTTCAATGACTGAAGCTGCGCGCCGGGCGGGTGTCGAAATCCGCACGAGTTGCCCCGTGAAGCGCCTCGTGACTGACGGGACGGGCGCCGTTACAGGTGTCGAAGTGGATGATGCGCAACGTGGCGCGATGATCGTCAAGGCGCGCAAGGCAGTCATCTTCGGCACAGGCGGGTTCACGCACAACAAGACGATGCGCAAGAACTTCCTGAGCGCGCCCGTCTTCGGCGGATGTGCCGCGCGCACCAACGAAGGGGACTTCGTCCGTATCGGCACGGCGGTCGGCGCCGAGTTGCGCAACATGAACTATTCGTGGATGTGTCCGATCGTCCTCGAAAAGGCGCTTGACGACGATCCGGGTCTGATCGGGACGTTCTCGCCGTCAGGCGATTCGATGATCTATGTGAACCGGCATGGCGAGCGCGTCACCAACGAAAAGCTCGCCTACAACGAATCCGCGCAGGCCTTTTTTACGTGGGACCCCGCGAAGTCGGAGTATCCGAACCTCGTCCTCGCGGCGATCTGGGATGCGCGCAGTCAGCAGCACTCTGCAAGCACCGAGTACGGGCGTTTCATCGTGCCCGAAGGCGTCAACGATGCACATGTGATCAAGGCCGATACGCTCGCCGAACTCGCACAGAAGATCCGCGAGCGTGTGGCGAAGCTCGCACCGCAGATCGGCAATCTGACCTTCGGAGACGACTTCGACGCCAATCTTCCGGCGACTGTCGAGCGCTTCAACGGGTTTGCGCGTAGCGGCAAGGACCTTGATTTCGCGCGTGGCGAGCGGCCTGTCGAACTGCTGTTCAATGGCGCGACGGCACCCGGGCCAGCGTGTCCCAATCCGACGATGTATCCACTCAGCGAGAGCGGTCCCTTCTATGCAACGCTCCTGACGGGCGGCAACCTCGATACGAAGGGCGGCCCTGTCACGAATCCCGAAGGGCAGGTGCTGGACCACATGGGGCAGGCCATTTCGGGCTTATACGGCGTCGGCAACTGTGTTGCATCGGCGTCGGCGCGCGCTTACTGGGCGGGCGGTGCAACACTCGGGCCGATCCTCGCCTTCTCGTATCTTGCAGCGCGCAGCGCACACAGACAGCCGCCGCGCTGAAACACGACGTGAACTGCCCTTAGCCGCTGGGGCTCGTCGGCTGCTGCCGACGAACCCTGGCGAACGAATCCATCAACAGGAGATAACCATGGCGCTGACCACGCAAACCATGACCGACGAACAGAGAAAATCGGTAGCCATCGAGTATCTGAAGGCCTTCGACAACGGCGGCGTCACATCGACGGGAGGCAGCATCCTCGACCTCTTCGCTGACGACGCGCAGGTGTTCTTCCCCAAGTGGGGACTCGCGAGCGGGAAGGATCAGATCGGCAAGCTGTTCACCGATGTCGGCGGCACATTGAAGTCGATCGTTCACCACTATGCGCATTTCAACTGGGTATTCTCAGGAAGCGATACCGTGATATGCGAAGGGACGAGTCACGGCGAGCATCGCGACGGTCCATGGCGCGCCGGCGTGCCGGCATGGGGCGCGGGGAACTGGTGCGATGTCTTCGAGATTCGCGACTGGAAGATCCAGCGCGTCTATATCTACTTGGACCCCGACTATGCGGGCCGCGATACCGCCCGCTATCCGTGGCTCAGCCAGGACTAGCGAGCCTTGGCATAGTGCCCGGGCGCTTCGTGCGCCCCCCTTCAGGTCGTGAGTTCATGTAGCTTGCGCATGCCTTCGCGCAGCCATTCGAACACGGACCACTCGGTGTCCTTCGACGCCTCGGGTGCGACGCCGAGCTTGCGTATGGACTCTTGCCGCTCGGATAAAAGCCTGCACATGTTCTGGCCGATTTCAGGCCGGTTCTGCAGGAAGGGTGTCAGGTCGGTCTTGTCCAGGCGATAAATGACGGTCCGCGTCACGGTCGTGATTTGCGCCTGTACCGGCAGGCCCGCGAGGACACCAGCTTCGCCGATGGCGTCGCCTGGCCCGAGGCGGGTGGTTTCGACCGGGCCGCCAGACTCATCGACTGACACCGACAGGACTCCCGATTCGACGATCATCAGGTAGTCGGTAACGTCCTCGGACGCGACCACGATCTGGTCGGGCTCGTATTCGTGACGGGATAGCCGTCCGGAGAGTGCCTCCAGTTCGTCGCCCTGCAAGGTACTGAACAGTTCGACCTGGGACAGAAGCCGTTGCCGGCGGCTGGCGACGTCCCGGGCCGGCTGCGACGGTACGCCCAACGGACGCAGTTCAATGCCTGCGGCAGCAAGATGACGGTGACACAGATCGTAGAGCGCGTTGTTCACGGCTGTCTTGCGCGCCATGTCGTCGATATAGGCGGTGACCTGGTATTGGATTGAGTTGGTCGAAGCGCCCTTGACGAGTGCAAACGGCGCAGGGTCCTTCATCACCGTGCTGATTCCCGCTATCGCCCGTTCGAGCGCACCGAGGACTGTCGCCGGTCGCTCTTCAGGGGATATTTCGAGCGTAATCGTCACGCCGTGCAGGGACGAAGGCCGGCTGTTGTTGGTGATCTTGGCCTTGGCCGCAACGCTGTTGGGAACAATGACGATATTGCCCTGGGAGGTGAGCAGGTGCGTCGCGCGCCAGTTCATCTCCATAACCTTGCCTTCGACGTCGTCCACCGAAACCCAGTTGCCGATGTGATAAGGCTCGGTGGTGTTCAGCACGATGCCCGCGAACACATCGCTAAGTGTGCTCTGGATCGCAAGGCCAAGGACGATGGCAAGCGCCCCCGATGTCGCGACTAGCCCCGACACCGGCAGCCCGAGCACGAATGCGAGCGATGCGACGATAGCGGCAAGAAAGACGACCGCGCCCAGCACATCCTGGAACAGGCGCTCGCGATGCCAGTCGCGGCGCTGGAAGAGGGCGTCCAGTGTCAACGTGAGGAGGCGCGCACCGTCCAGCCACCACACAACGCCGAGGGCCTGGGCGGCGAGATGGCGTAACGGCGACTCTGGCCATGGCGCAGTGGCGAAGGGGCTTAATCCGGAGCCGAACAGCAATGCGGTAAAGACGCCAAAGATCACGAGTCTGAGCAACAGACGCACGGTATCGTTGCGCGGCCACACCAGGCGCCAAAGCACAACGTCCAGCGCGATCAATACCAGTCCAGCAACGAGCGGATCTTTCACGAGACTATTCCCCTCTGAGACGCAGCAGCGATCGTCCGGGCAGATCGTTGCATCTGCGCATGCGCTTTTCGATGTGGCTGGTTTTGCATTCTACGGTCATTGGCGCGAGTGGACTTGTTGGCGTGCAGGCGCCTTGCCGGCCTCGCCTGGTGATTTCTGGCCGGTTGCCTGCGAGGTTTGATGAAAACGTCGCCACGCCCCATGACAGCCCGTTAAGCTTTCATTTAATACGTCACGCCGCAAACGGCAGCGCCTCGCGAAACAAATTACACTTCAGTCCATCAGATCAGGCCGCGACTACAGCGGCCCCAGGAGACAGCATGGACCTGTTCATGTCGATGGAAGCGTTCGTGCGGGCCGCGGAGGCGCAGAGCTTTGCGAGCGCTGCGCGTCAGCTGGGCGTCGCCAAATCCGTCGTGACCTCGCGCGTGAAGCAGCTCGAAGAGCACTTCGGCGTGCCGCTTTTTCACCGTTCCACGCGGGCGGTGCGCCTGTCTGAACTCGGTGAGACGTACTACCGCGAATGCGCCGAACTGGTCACCAGGGTGCATGATCTGTCGGGGCGTTCGAGCGGCGCGGCCGATTCGCTATCAGGTACGCTCAACGTTCACGTATTGCCGGGCTTTGCGCTCGGGCATTTTTCGCAGACGCTTATCGAATTTCGCGCAGCGTACCCGCGCGTCGAGTTCGTGGTCACCGTCAGCGACAGGGTCATCGATCCCGTTCAGGAAGGCTTCGATCTCGCGCTGCAGATCTACCCGCCAGCGTCGAACCTGCTCGTCGAACGAAAGCTCTTTCCCGTGCGTGGCGTGCTGTGCGCCGCGCCCGGCTACCTGAAGGAAGAGCCCGTGATCGACACGCCGCTCGACCTGCTGCGGCACGACTTCGCGCGTTATTCCTACTACCCGTGGGGCGACAAGTGGCCGTTGATGAAGGGCAACGAGTGCTTCGAAATCGCCCTCAACCCGGTGCTCAAAACCAATAGCGTGCATCTGCTGCTCGAGTTCGCGCGAGCCGGCGCGGGCGTCGTCTATCTGCCGACGATGGTCGCCGCTGCCGATCTGCTCGAGCGGCGTCTGGAGCGTGTCCTGCCGGACTACGCCGCACCGCCGCTATGGCTGTCCGCTGTCTATCCGGCGTCGCATCGCTCGACGACCAAGGTCAAGGCGTTCGTCGATTTCCTGCGCGCCCGTTATCTGCGCGAGCCGCAATGGGACAAGGCACTCGGCATCGCGCCGCCCGACGACGAGACCAGGAGCGTCGGCGAGGAACTGGCCGAAGATTGAGCCCGCCCAGGCCTGCACAGGCCTGACGGGACGCCCGCCAGGTAGTTTCCCTGGCGGGTTTTTGACGCACTCATCGTTCGCGAATCCCGACCCTCAGATCATTGCCGACAGACCCGTTGCCACCTAATCTTCGATGCAGGCAAAACGCATTCACAGATCAACGGAGGCAGACATGCAACAGACCTGGTTCGGCAGCCTGGACAATTTCCGCAAGGGCTCCATCGAAATCATCAAGGGCAAGCCGGAGCATTACGCGATGTCGAACGTGTTCGAAGTCGCGAGCCGCGCAGAGCCCTGGCAGAAAATCGTCGTCGGCAAGAATCTCAAGTACGTGATCGAGACGCTGCGCGCGGAAGGTTCGTCGCCGTGGTTTGCGGCGTCGCACGACGAATTCGCAGTCGTGCTCGACGGCGAGATCGACGTGCACTTCATCAAGCCCTCAGATGGCCCGCTCGTCGATGCGCAGACGGAAGGCACGGTACGTCTCGAAGGCCAACCTTCAGGGCAGTCGATGGGCTATGTGCGGCTGCGTCGCGGCCACCAGGCGCTCTTGCCCGCAGGCGCTGCGTACCGCTTCGAAGCGGTGAAGAAAGGTGTGGTGCTCGTGCAAACGATCCTCGGACGCTGCTCGGTCGAGAAATGGGCCGACATCTGCATCCAGTGACCCTCTCTACACGATCGATCAACACACGGAGTCAATCATGGACAAAGTAACCAGACTGCAAAACGTCACCGCAAGCGAACCCGATCAGGCCACCGGCTATCGCGTATTCAAACTGGGCGACTTCGAATTCAGCCGCGACGCCTATTTCGCCACGATCAAGTGGCCCGCGAACGGTCAGACGCGTTCGCACCAGATGCACGCCGACGACTTCCTGCGCGCGATGATGCGCGACGTCGCATGGGGCTTCTTCTACGGCTGGGTCAATTTCGACGAAGTGATCGGCACGCGCAATCACTACGGCAAGGTCGACATGTACGCCGGTGCGTACAACGCGAGCTTCAAGGACGCGGGCGTCGACCACACACAGCAGTTCGATACGCCGGTCATCATGGCGACCTTCAAGGCGATCCTGAAGGACTGGGTCAACGAAGGCTTCGATCCCTTCGCCGCGCCCGAAGAGACGGGCTCTGCATTCGGCACGAAGCATGGCGACAACATCGCGGCGATCGAGCGCACCCGCATTGCGACGAAGCGCATGCCCGGTCTCGAAGGCGATTCGCCGTTGCGCGACGATCTGCCGGTCAATCGCCAGTTCGCGGACGTCGTGCAGGACGAGCCGGAGATTCACGCCGAGCCCGGTTTCGAGAAGGCGCTGCACGCGTTCAGCCTGTTCAAGTACCTGTCGCGTTCCGATGTGACATGGAATCCGTCGGTGACCTCGGTCTGCCAGCAGAGCCTGTTCTGTCCGACTACGGAAGAGTTCGTGCTGCCGGTCTTTCACGGCAACGACCGCGTCGAGTGGTTCCTGCAACTGTCCGACCAGATCATCTGGGACGTCGCCGACAAGGATAGCGGCGAGCCGCGCGCGCGCATCACGATGAACGCGGGCGATATCGCCGCGATGCCCGCCGACATCCGCCACAAGGGCTACTCGCAGAAGCGTTCGATGCTGCTGGTGTGGGAGAACGCGACGCCCGATCTGCCGAAGCGTTACGAAAGCGGCGAACTGCCGCCGTACCCGATCCAGATCTAACTTCCCGGCATCCTCCGCTCGTCGATCGAACGGCGCCAGACCGCTGGCGTTGCGGGGGATGTCACGTCCAGGCTTTCAGCCAGGTCTCACTCGTGCAGGACTGACATGCAAACGCAACTCTTCATCGGCGGCCGCTTCGTGCCCGCTGCAAACGGCGAAACGCTCGCCACCCTGAATCCGCATGACAACTCGGTGATCGCCGAGGTCGCGATGGCCGGCCCCGCCGATGTCGACCGCGCCGTCGCGGCTGCGAAGGCAGCATTTCCGAAGTGGAGCAAGCTCGCCGCGATGGAGCGGGGCCGTCTGCTGCTGAAACTGGCCGACGCCATCGAGGCGAACGGCGATGCGCTCGCCCGGCTCGAATCGCTCGACACCGGTCATCCGATCCGCGACACCCGTAATCTGGATGTGCCGCGCACGGCGGCCACGTTCCGCTATTTCGGCGGCATGGCCGACAAGTTCGAAGGCTCCGTGATTCCGGTCGAGCAGGGCTTTCTGAACTATCTGACGCGTGAACCGGTCGGGATCGTCGGGCAGGTGGTGCCGTGGAATTTCCCGCTGATGTTCACGAGCTGGAAGATGGCGCCGGCGCTGGCGGCAGGCAACTGCGTGATCATGAAGCCCGCGGAGTTGACGCCGCTGTCCAGTCTCGCGATTGCCGCACTGATGGCGGAAGTCGGGTTTCCCGAAGGGGTCGTCAATATCCTGCCGGGGCTGGGTCACGTGGCGGGCCAGTACATCGCCGAGCATCCGGAGATCAGCAAGGTCGCGTTCACCGGTTCGACGGCGGTCGGCCGCAAGATCGTGCAGGCGTCGAGCGGCAACCTGAAGAAGGTGCAGCTCGAACTGGGCGGTAAGGGCGCGAACATCGTCTTCGGTGACGCCGATATCGATGCGGTCGTGCAAGGCTCTGCATTCGCGATCTTCCATAACCAGGGGCAGGCGTGCATCGCGGGCTCGCGGATGATCGTGCATGAATCCATCGCCGAGGAAGTGCTGGAGAAGTTCGCTGCATTGAGCCGCACGATCCGCATCGGCGATCCGCTCGACCCGTCGACCGAAATGGGCCCGCTCACGTCGCGGCAGCATCGCGACCGCGTGCTGTCCTACGTGGACATCGCGCGGGAGCAGGGCGGCCGCGTGCTGGCCGGCGGCAAGGCGCCCGATGCGGCGGCGCTGGCCAACGGCTGCTATGTCGAACCGACTATCGTCGCCGCGAAGCCTGAGGACCGGGTGTCGCAGGAAGAGGTGTTCGGCCCGTTCATGACGGTCACCACGTTCCGCACCAATGAGGAAGCTCTCGCGATCGCGAACGGCACCGAGTACGGTCTGGGCGCGGGTCTCTGGACGCGCGATCTGCAACGGGCGCACCTGATTGCGCGCGAGATTCGCGCCGGCATGGTGTGGATCAACTGCTACAAGCGCGTGAGCCCCGCATCGCCGTTCGGCGGGGTCGGCGCGAGCGGCTATGGCCGGGAGATGGGCTTCGAAGCGATGCGCGAATACACGCAGCCCAAGTCGGTCTGGGTCAATGTGGACGCGCAGATTCCCCCTTACTACCCGCGCTGAACCGCCATGCAACCCTTCGTCTACAACGGCCTGCCTTCGCGCGTGATCTTCGGTGCGGGCAGCCTCGCGCAACTGGGCCGCGAGATCGAACTGCTCGGCGCAACCCGCGCGCTCGTGCTGTCCACGCCGCAGCAGCGCGCCCAGGCCGAGGCGCTCGCCGGGCAACTGGGTGAGCGCGCAGCGGGTGTGTTTGCCGAAGCCGTCATGCACGTGCCGGTCGAAACGGCACGACAGGCGCGCGTTTTCGCAACCGAGGTCGGAGCCGACTGCGCGATTGCGATTGGCGGCGGATCGACCACAGGTCTCGGCAAGGCCATCGCACTTGAAACATCGCTGCCGATCATTGCGATCCCGACGACTTACGCGGGCTCCGAGATGACGCCGATCTACGGCCTGACCGAAGGCGGCGTGAAGAAGACCGGTCGAGACCTGCGCGTGTTGCCGAGGACGGTCATCTACGATCCCACGCTCACGACATCGCTGCCGCCCGCGCTGTCGCTCACGAGTGGCATCAACGCTATCGCGCATGCGGCCGAAGGGCTATACGCGCAGGATGCGAACCCGATCGTGAGTCTGATGGCGGAGGAGGGCATCCGGGCGCTAGGAAATGGCTTGCCGCTCGTCATGGACGACCCCGGCAACCTCGCCGCGCGCGCCGATTGCCTGTACGGCGCGTGGCTGTGCGGCGCGGTGCTTGGGAGCGTCGGCATGGCGTTGCACCACAAGCTGTGTCACACGCTGGGCGGCACCTTCAATCTGCCGCACGCGGAAACGCACACGATCGTGTTGCCGCATGTGCTCGCGTATAACCGCGACGCCGCGCCGGAAGCGATGAAGCGCATCGCGCGGGCTTTGCGTGCCGACGATGCCGCGCAAGGGGCCTTCGATCTCGCCCACGACCACGGTGCGCCGACCGCGCTGAAAGACATCGGCCTCACGGCAACCGATCTGGACGTGGCGCTCGATCTCGCATTGAAGAATCCGTACTGGAACCCGCGGCCGGTCGAACCTGCACCACTGCGAGCGTTGCTTGAAGCCGCATTCGAGGGGCGAAGGCCGACGTAGCCACACGCACTCGCACACACACATAAATACAGGAGACAACCATGGACGGACATTCCTTCGATGCCGGCAGGCGCCGCTTCGTCACCCTCGCGGCCGGCGGCGCGCTTGCCGCGTCGACGTCGGTGCTGTCGCCGCTGGTATTCGGCGCAGGCGCGCGCACGCTCAAGATCGGCTACGTATCGCCGCAAACCGGTCCACTCGCGCCGTTCGGCGAAGCCGACCGCTTCACGATCCAGCAGATGCAGACGGTGCTGAAGAACGGCATCGTCATCGGCGGCAAGCCGTATCCGGTATCGATCGTGGTGAAGGACAGCCAGTCAAATCCGAATCGCGCGGGTGAAGTCGCGAACGATCTGATTCTCAAGGACAAGGTCGACATCATGCTGGTGTCCGGCACGCCTGAAACGGCGAATCCCGTCAGCGACGTCTGCGAGCTGAACGAGATGCCGTGCGTGTCGACCGTGGTGCCGTGGCAGCCGTGGTTTTTCGGCAGGAAAGGCGATCCGAAGAAAGGTTTCCGCTTTACGTATCACTTCTTCTGGGGTCTGGAGGACGTGATCGCTGTCTACACCGGCATGTGGCAATCGGTGCAGACCAATCGCAGCGTGGGCGGTCTGTTTCCGAACGACGGCGACGGCAACGCATGGGGCGACGCGAAACTCGGCTTTCCTCCCGTGCTTGCGCAAAAGGGCTTTGCGTTGAAAGACCCTGGCCGCTTCCAGAGCATGACGCAGGACTTCTCCGCGCAGATTTCATCGTTCAGGCAGGCGAATACGCAGATCGTGACCGGCGTGGTGATTCCGCCCGATGCGAAGAACTTCCTTGTGCAGGCGCATCAGCAAGGGTTGAAGCCCAAGGTGATCTCGATCGGCAAGGCACTGCTGTTTCCCACCTCGATCGAGGCGCTCGGCGATCTCGGCGATGGCCTTTCGACCGAAGTGTGGTGGTCGCCGTCGCATCCGTTCAAATCGTCGTTGACGGGCCAAAGCGCGCGGCAAGTCGCGGACGATTACGAACGGGCCACCTCAAAGCAGTGGACCCAGCCAATCGGCTTCGCGCACGCGCTGTTCGAAATCGCAGTCGATGCGTTGAAACGCGCGAAAGACGTCGACTCGAACGAAGCGATTCGCGACGCCGTGGCGTCGACGAAGCTCGATACGCTGGTCGGGCACGTGGCCTGGGGTAGCGGGCCGGTGAAGAACGTCGCGAAGACGCCGCTTGTCGGTGGCCAGTGGCTCAAGGCACAGGGACCCGGGCAAAGGCATCCCTTCGATCTGACGATCGTCAACAACCAGCTTGCGCCTGCCGTGCCGCTCGGCGGCCCGCTCAAGCTGATCGCCTGACCTGTGCGTGGAGAACTGCGATGAGTGCTGTGCTGAAACTGACTGGCGTCTCGAAGCATTACGGCGCGCTGCTCGTGACCGACGATATCAGCTTCGCCGTCGAACGGGGTGAGACGTACGGCATCCTCGGACCGAACGGCGCCGGCAAGACGACGCTGTTCAATCTCGTCAGCGGCGACGTGCGGCCCGATAAGGGCGGCGTCGAGTTCGACGGCGCCGACGTCCGGCACCTGCCGCCGCATCGCCGCTGCGCCGCTGGAATCGGTCGCTCATATCAGGTGCCGCGCCCGTTCGGCGGCATGACGGTGTTCGAGAACCTGCTGGTCGGCGCGACCTTCGGCGGCCAGTTGACGGAGCATGCCGCCTATGAGGTCTGTGTCGACGTGCTCGAACGCACCGGCCTCAAGGCGCGCGCGAACCAGCTGGCGGGCACGCTCGGCCTGCTCGACCGCAAGCGCCTCGAACTGGCACGCGCACTCGCGACGCAGCCGCAACTGCTGCTGCTCGATGAAATCGCCGGCGGTTTGACCGAACCCGAGACACACGAACTCGTCGACGAAATTCGCAGCGTCAAGGAGCGCGGCGTGACGATCGTGTGGATCGAGCACGTCGTGCATGCCTTGCTCGCGGTGGCCGACCGGCTGCTCGTCATCAACTTCGGCAAGCGGCTCGCCGAAGGCCTGCCTGCCGCTGTGATGGACGATCCCGAGGTGCGGCGGGTCTATCTCGGACTGGAGGCATGACCATGTCGGCTCTTCTGGAGACGCACGCCCTCACTGCGTTCTACGGTGATTTCCAGGCACTGTTCGGAATCGACGTGACGGTGGCGCAAGGCGAAGTGATCGCGCTGATCGGTTCGAATGGCGCGGGCAAATCGACCTTTCTGAAATCGGTGGCCGGGCTGCTGCGCTCGCGTGCCGGGCAGATTCTGTACCGCGGTGAGCCGCTCGGCGGGACGGCGCCGGAGCATATCGTCGGCAAGGGCATTGCGCTCGTGCCGGAAGGCCGGCGGCTCTTTGCGAGCCTCACTGTCGAAGAAAACCTCCTGTTAGGCGCGTATAGCAAACGACCGGGCCGATGGAACCTGCAAACCATCTATGCGTTGTTCCCGGCGTTGCGCGAGCGTCGCCATCATGCCGCAACCGCGCTGTCGGGTGGCCAGCAGCAGATGGTCGCGATCGGCCGCGCGTTGATGAGCAACCCGGACCTGCTGATGTGCGACGAACTTTCGCTCGGCCTCGCGCCCGTGATCGTGCGCGAGATCTATGCGGCGTTGCCCGCCATTGTGGCCGACGGCATGAGCGCGATTGTCGTCGAGCAGGACGTGCAGCTCGCGCGCCGCGTGTCGTCGCGTTTCTACTGCTTCCAGGAAGGGCGTGTGTCGCTGTCGGGCATCTCGGCCGATGTCTCCGACGAGGCCATCACGCAGGCGTATTTTGGAGCTGTCGCATGAATACGGTCATCAATATCGTCGTGCAAGGCGTGCTGCTGGGCGCATTGTATGGGCTCTTTGCAATGGGGCAGTCGCTCGTGTTCGGCGTGATGCGGCTCACCAATACCGCGCACGGCGACTTCATCGTGCTGCTGGTGTTCGTGCTGTTCGCACTGACGGCGTTCGCTCATCTGCCGCTTGCCGTTGCGATCGTGTTGTTGCTCGTGATCGCGTTCGGCGCGGGCTACGCGGTGCAATACGCGATTCTGAACCGGGTCAGCAGCCGCGACCCGCTTCCTTCGCTGATCGTCACCTTCGGGCTGTCGATCGTGATCCAGAACGTGCTGCAGCAGGTGTTTTCCGCAGACCCGCGCTCGATTGCGACAGGCAGCTTCGAAGCGAAGAGCATCACCCTCGCGGGCGGCATCACGCTCGGCTATCTGCCGCTTGTCACGCTCGCCGCAGCGGTCGCGCTCGCGTTCGCGATGCAGTGGCTGTTCGGCAGAACGCCGCTTGGCCGCGCCTTTCGCGCGACCTCGGATGACCGCGAAATCGTTCAGTTGATGGGCGTCTCGTACCGCCGCACCTATGCGCTGGCGATGGGTATCGCGTTCGTGCTGATCGCGGTTGCCGCCGCACTCTATTCGATGCGCACTGCCGTGTCCCCGACGGATGGACCCGCCTTGCTGCTGTATGCCTTCGAGGCCGTGATCATCGGTGGCATGGGCTCGTTCTGGGGAACGTTCGTCGGTGGCATGGCGCTCGGCATTGCGCAGCAGGCGGGTTTCTATTTCGACCCCGGCTGGGGCATCTGGCTTGGCCACGTGGTGTTTCTCTGCGTGCTGGTTGCCCGGCCGCAGGGCTTGTTGCCCAAAACCGCATAGAGGTGTCGACATGACCATGCATTTGAACCGACCCGCTTCATCCTTCGAAGTGCGCCGTGCGACGCGCGCGAGCAGGGTGGCCGTAGCCGGGTTGCTGATCGTCGCGCTGGCGGTCGCCAGCGCCCCGTGGTGGGCCGGGCGCGGTGCGCTGCACGACTTCGTGCAACTCGCGTCGTATCTGGTTTTCGCCATGATGTGGAATCTGCTCGCCGGATACGGCGGCATGGTGTCGATCGGACAGCAGGCGTTCTTCGGTATCGGCGGCTATGGGATGCTGATTCTTTCGAACTACGGCGGCGTGTCGCCGTTCGTCGCGGTGCCGCTTGCGGCAGTCATCGCCACGGTGGTGGCGATTCCGGTGTCGCGGGTGGCGTTCCGTCTCGAAGGCGGATACTTCGCGATCGGGACATGGGTGATCGCAGAGGTGTTCCGCCTGACGGTGGCGAACGTATCGTTTCTGGGCGGAGGCTCCGGGACGAGCCTGACGGCGCTGCACGACGTGCCGCGTGCGTTGCGGGAGTCGCTGACGCTGTGGCTCGCGCTTGCCATCGTCGCGGCGGCCATCGGTCTGGTGTATGTGTTCCTGCGCTCCAGGGCCGGCCTCGCGTTGACCGCCATGCGCGACAATGCCGTTGCCGCCAGCAGTCAGGGCGTCGATGTGAAGCGCGCGCGCCTCATTGTTTATCTGGTTTCCGCGTGCGGCGCGGCGCTGGCTGGCGGCCTGTATTTTCTCGGCAATCTGCGCATCTCGCCGGATGCCGCGTTCTCCGTGAACTGGACCGCGTTCGGCATCTTCATCGTGATGATCGGCGGGCTGGGTACGCTCGAAGGGCCGATTATCGGCGCACTGATTTTCTTTGTATTGAACCGGTTTCTGTCCGACTATGGCACCTGGTATCTGATCGGGCTCGGTGCGCTGGCCATCGTCGTGACGATGTTTTTTCCACAGGGTCTGTGGGGCTTCGTGTCGAGCCGCTTCGGTCTGCAATTGTTTCCGGTGGGCCGGCGCGTGGTGTTCGTCGATGCGGGGCCGGCGCAGAAACGGACAACCGGCGGCATGGCGGATCCGCTCGATACGCCGCAGGCCACTCATCGTGCATGAGGTGAAAAATGAACAGTGAGACGACCCATTCCATTACAGCTACCGTCCTCGATACGTTTTCGGAGTGCACCGATGCGCGCCTGAAGCTGATCATGACGGCGCTCGTGAAGCACCTGCACGCGTTCGCGACCGAGGTCGAGCTGACCGGCGACGAATGGCGCCGCGGCATTGAGTTCCTGACCGCGACCGGCAACAAGTGCATCGGCATACGCCAGGAATTCATCCTGCTGTCGGATACGCTAGGGCTGTCGATCCTCGTCGATGCGATCAATCACGGTCGCCCGGACGAATCCACCGAGACCAGCCTGCTCGGGCCGTTCTATCGCGAAGGCGCGAAAGAGGAAGACTTCGGCGCGAACATCGCGCGCACCGACGGCGAACCGGCGCTGATTCGCGGACGCCTCGTCGACGAAGAGGGCAAAGCGGTCGCCGGCGCGTCGATCGAAGTGTGGGAGACCGCGAACAACGGCATGTACGAAGGCCAGGATCCCGACCAGCCGGAGAGCAATCTGCGCGGCAAATTCCGCTCGGGACCGAACGGCGAATACGCGTTCCGAACCATCAAGCCGACGAGCTATCCGATCCCGACCGATGGCCCTGTCGGGCGGATGCTCCTCGCAACCGGACGTCATCCGATGCGGCCTGCGCACGTGCACTTTCTGATCGAAGCGCCGGGGTACGAAACGCTGACCACGGCGCTTTTCTCCGCGGGCGATGCGTATGTCCAGTCGGATGCGGTGTTCGGCGTCAAGCCGTCACTCGTGGTCGACTACGTGCCGAACGACAATGCGGCGAGCGCAAAAGAGTGGGACTTGCCCAGCCCGTTCTTCGAAGTCGAGCGCGACTTCGTGCTCGTGCGGCAACGCTCCTGAGACGCGGCCATGAATGCGGTGAGTCTCGAACAGCAGCCCGGCTATCTATGCGCGCTCGACGATATTCCTGACGGCGGCGCGCTCGAAATACCGCTCAGGCAGGCAAGCGGGCAGGCCAGCGGGCCGGGCATCGTCGTGCTGCGCCGCGGCGATGACGCCTGGGCCTATCGCAACGTCTGCCCGCACTTTTCGATTCCGCTGAACTACGAGCCGAACACATTCTGGGCCTACGACGCCGAACTGCTGATGTGTGCGCATCACAGCGCGATGTTTCGCTTCGAGGACGGGATGTGCGTCGACGGTCCATGCGAGGGCGCGGCGCTGACGCCGGTCCCGATCCGGATCGAGCAGCGAAGGATCTTCGATATCACCGGCTCGCCAAGCTAAGCCTGCGGCCCTTCGCCGTGCACCACCGGTAGCCCTGTCTGGTGCCAGAGCAGCATGCCCCCCCGCAGGTTGGCAACACGCGGAAAGCCTGCCTGGCGCAGCATGACCGTCGCCTGGCCCGAACGCATCCCGGAGTGACACACGGGGACCACCGGCTGGTCGTTGGGAATCTCCGTCAGGCGGTTCTGGAGTTCGTTCAGTGGAATGAACAGCGCGCCGGGGATGCGGCCCAATGGTTCATCCAGCTCCTCGCGCTGACGAACATCGAGCACGCGCACGTCGCCCAGATGCTCGGCAACCCATTCCGGTTCGATTTCGAACAGTCCGGCATAGCTCTGCCGCACCGGCCCCCAGTCTGCCGGGCGAGGCACCTCGCCGTTCTCCGGTTTGCCCGAGCGCAGGTTGGCGGGGACTGCGACGTCGATTTTCTTGGGGTGCGGCAGCTGCATGTTTTCCATGAAACCGACGAAGTCGCGCTCGTCGGCATGGCCGCCGATGCGCGGGTTGTACGCCCGCTCCTCGGCGACGGACGATACGGTGCGGCCGGCATAGTCATGCCCCGGAAAGACGAGGCAGTCGTCGGGCAGGCTGAAGATCTGCGTCGTAATCGAGCGGTAGAGCATGCCCGCATTGCCTTGCTGGAAATCGCAGCGGCCCGCGCCGCGGATCAGCAGGGCGTCGCCGGTGAAGGCCATGCGCCGGTCGTGGGTGATGTAGGTGAGGCATCCGATGGTGTGCCCAGGCGTGGCGACCACATCCAGGTGCATTCTGCCAAACGTCACCCGGTCGCCATGATCGAGCCGCAGATCGGCGCCCTGCAACGCATCGCCGTAGCGTCCGGAGACGCCGATCCTGCATCCGGTGGCCTGCTGCATCAGCCAGGCGCCGGTGACATGGTCGGCGTGGCAATGCGTGTCGAGCGCGGCAGTCAGTTGCAGCCCGAGTTCCTCCACCAGTGCGCGGTCGCGGGCGTGCTGTTCGAACACGGTGTCGATGATCACGGCCTGCCTGCTTTGCCGGTCGCCCAACAGGTAGGTATAGGTCGACGACGTTGCGTCATACAGTTGTCGAAAGATCAGGCTGCCAAACATCAGACTCTCCGCGGTCGGCCCATAGATTGTGCGAACACTCTATGCCGACCGCGAGGAGGCGGCAAGTACGGTGGTGCAGCGAATGTGCGTTAGTCCCGGTAGTCGAGTTTCGGGTACCAGTTGGGGTCTCGCCCTTCGGGCGTCATGTCGAGGATGGTCCAGATCGGCATCAGGTCGGGTGCGCCGCGCGGGTCCTGACCGGGATCCGCGGTTTCGAAGCCCATTTCGCCGCTCCAGAAGTGGCGGATGACGCCGTCGCGACGGGTGAAGACCGTAATGGCCGCGTCGTCGCCGCCGTCTTTGGTCAGCGCATGGTAGTCGCGGCTGTAGCGGCCGTCGGTATCGGAATAGAGCTTGATATCGTGCCAGCCACGCTCCTTGCCGAACGCGAGGAGGCGCTCGATGGGCGAGCGCGCGACGACGGCCAGCGCCACGCGCTGTTCGATGTCGCGCGCTTCACCGTTCCAGGCGCTCAGCAACGACGTGCACATCGGGCAGGGCCGCTCGCGCTGCGGGCCGAACATATAGCTGTAGACGACGAGAGTCGACTTGTCGCCGAAGAGGCCAGCGAGATCAAGCGGGCCGGCTTCGCCCTGGAAGCGGTAGTCGACGGTCACCTCGCCGCCGGGCGGCAGGGCGCGGCGCTGTTCGGCGACACGTTCGATGTGCCGCCGCAATTCGATCTCTTCGGCAAGCAGCGCGTTGCGTGCGCGGCGGTATTCGTCGCTTTCGTTCGGGAGGGTCATGCTGTTGCGCTTTGCGAGCTCGGTGGCGGGAACGAGGGGCGGGACAGGTGTCATCATCAGTCTCCTGGAGTGGGCGGATCACTGGCGCTCAATTGTGCTCAGGCGCGCTCAATCTCGATCTGGCGCGCCAAGCGGGAATAGAGGGCGATACGGCCGCGCTTCGTTGACGGCGCGTGCAAATGACGGGCGCTCGAGCAGTCGCTGCCGGTAGGCGATCACGTGCGGGAACGATGGGGCGATGCGATGCGTCCAGTCGGCATAGAACAGCGACGGCGCGGCGCCGCAATCGGCCAGACTGAAGTCGTCACCGGCGGCCCACTCACGGCCGGCCATGATCCCGTCGAGCCAGCCGTATGCGGTGTCGAGCATCGCGCGCGCCTCGGCGACGCCGCGTGCGTCGCGCTCCGACTCCGGGCGCAGGCTGTCGTACACGATCCTCTGCTGCGGCGTCGAGATGTAGTTGTCGAAGAAGCGGTCCATGGTGCGGACGTCCAGCGCGGCGCGGGCATCCGCTGGCAAAAGCCTCACCGGCCCCGGACGGTGCAGGCCAAGGTGCTCGATGATGATGCTCGCCTCGATCACCGTGCGGCCAGCGTCCACGAGCACGGGAAAGCGTTTGAGCGGCCAGAGCGCGGAGAATTCTTCCATTATTTGCGGGTCATCGTGCGACAGCAGGCGCCACTCGAACGGCGTGTCGTTTTCGTACAGCGCGACCAGAACCTTTTGACAGTATGAGGAAAATGGGTGGGCGTAGAGCCTGGGTTTCATCGGGTTTTACCTCGGCGGAAAAGGGGGCGCGGCCGTGCCTGAAGGAGGCGCCCCATGCAGAGGGACGCCGGCTGAAAGCATCGCTTTACCTGACGACGAACGAGCCCGGACGAAATCGACAACCGGCTGGGAATTTATTTGAAGTGGCTTCCGCTGCACCCCTGGCCGTTTGTGACCAAGGCGTTACGGGAGAGGTTCGGGTCAGGATGAAACCCCGACGCGGGCAGAGAATTCCGTCCCCCTTTTGGGGCGCAGAGGTCCCCTGGTCGGTCGAAGGAGCTGAAGTGAGGACGCTTGCTGCAACGCCGCTAACAAGAGAATTCAAGGCGGATGCATATTGCATCACCCGAATTCGCTTCGAATGATGTTTCGATATCTTCATTGCCGTATTCACCTATGCTGGCTTGCTTCCGACCCCGGGAATTATCAACCGGTATGGTTAGCTTTTCTAAGTGACGTGCGAAAAGAACCTATAATTCCGTGGCAATTCGAATAATGATGCACGATGTTGTACGACCGCCTGCAATGCAGGATCCATCGGGACGTTGATTATTTCAATCGCAAGCAGAATAACGGGAGAACGACAATGTTATTTTCAGGTGGCTTTACATTCTCCAATTTTGTGGTCGACATCTTTTCCGTGTTCATGTTTATCCTGTGGTTCTGGCTGCTCATCACCGTATCGAGCGACCTGTTCCGCCGCCACGATGTGTCGGGTTTTGGCAAGGTGCTTTGGGTCATCCTGTTGATTGTGTTGCCTTACATCGGCATTTTCGCGTACCTCTTGACGCAGGGGCGTGGCATGGCTGAGCGCAACCAGGAGCGAGCGAAACAGGCGCGCGATGAATTGCGTCAGGTCGTCGGCTTCAGTGCTGCCGACGAGATCGAAAAGCTTGACCGCCTGAAGTCGACCGGGGCGATTTCGGAAGATGAGTACGCGCGGCTGAGAGCCCGGGTCGTGCAGTAGCCCGGCAAGCGCCTTGTGCCGGACGGCAGGTTTTCGAGCCGCGTCGTCCGGCCACTGCTCGTGCGGGCCTGCACTGGTTCGACGCTGACGGCACGCTGCGCTTCGTCCCGGATGGCACCCACGACGATGGCGATTGTTCACATCACTGAAACGCAGTGTTCATCACATGCTGGCTGATCTTGCGTCCGGCATCCGCCATACTTTCGGCTGTCGGCACACGCGCCGAATATGAGGTGCGTGGGCCGGTCCGACAGATGGCAGGCTGGTTTTCGGGCGCGGGATGAGTTCTCGCGACACGGCTTGCGAGCGCATGGAAGTCTTCAATGAAGAGCGAGAGCTATCTTCGCCCCCGAGCCGAAAATGAGCGTTTTCAGTTGCTAACGGGCATCGAGCCGGCAGGCGCGGCGTGTATCCCTGGTGAACGAACGACGGGCATCACCGCGTTCGCGGCGTCGGCGTTGGCAGCGCGCCGCAGGGTGACGCGGCTCGTCTCGGCCATTGTTGCCGGGGCGTTCCTGCTGGGCGGTTGTGCGACGGCCAGCAGCGTGGTCGCGACGGACCAGCCAAACACCTTCAAGGTGACGGCAAACGCCCGGGGCGGGCGCCTCGCGTGGGCGCGAGCACACGAGGCCGCGCTCGCCCAGGCCGACGCCTGGTGCGCACAGCGCGGAATGCGAAGCAGCGTCAAACTCGAAACGACGAGCGGTGTGCGGTTGACTGACGAGCACGACTCCGAACTGGCCTTCGAGTGTCATCCGAAATAAGCTGCGAAGAGCGAGATTCACCCTGTTCTCACACACGCACTCGCGCGTACCCTGCAAGCGCTTTGTCCACGGCGATCGCCTTCATGCAGATTGTCTGGCCGGGCCAAGTGTAGATCAACGGTACCGATTCGAATTCTTCGATCACCACGCGGACCTGTAGAGGCGCCGCTGTCGCAGCGGACGTCCTGGTTGATCGCTTCCGCGCACCGTCTCATTGTTTTCCGTCTTTGTACTCAGAGTATTTTCGTGAGTCGCCGCGCACCCTATCGGCTGGGTACTTCGTCCGATTGAGGGCCATCTTTTCCAGCACAGCCTGATAGAGATCGACGTCCATCTTGTCCGCGAGGCGAACGAGGTACACCAGCACGTCGGCCATTTCGTGCCGCATGGCGGTCAGCTTCGCTTCGTCCAGTTCGCTTTTGTCGCCCGAGACAAGCCATTGAAAAGGTTCGAGCAACTCGCTCGCCTCTACGCTGAGCGCTGTGGCCAGATTCTTCGGGGTGTGGAATTTGTCCCAGTCGCGCTCGCTCACGAACTGACGAACGAGTTCGCGAAGTTCCATCAGGTCATTTCTCTGTTCAACCTTCGTCATGCTGCTCCCTGCTGCCTGGCTGGATTGATTGACGCCGCCTGCACGACGGGCATGGCGACCGCGCAAACGTTCATTGTATCTGCGGCCCCGACGTTCTAATGTCTATTGACGCCGTGAGCCGACGTTCCCGGACGGCCGCCCTTTGCACTGTACGGTCGGCCGAACTCGCCCCACCCGGGACGCTGGCAGGCAACGCCAGGCGTTCCTCATGCATCTGGCAAGCGGGCAGTGCGCGGCGCATCCGAAGAACAGAAAAGGAGAAACCGATGAGAGACAAATCGACCGCAACCCGGCGTCGAGCGGTATTGCTCAGTGCCGCGATATTGGGTGCAGTACTCGTCCCCGGCGCGT
Source organism: Paraburkholderia sp. GAS448 (assembly GCF_050435685.1). Taxonomy (NCBI): domain Bacteria; kingdom Pseudomonadati; phylum Pseudomonadota; class Betaproteobacteria; order Burkholderiales; family Burkholderiaceae; genus Paraburkholderia; species Paraburkholderia sp. GAS448. The sequence continues at coordinate 29,673 of NZ_JBNDKT010000004.1, read as the reverse complement.
GGGCCGACGATCACGACGGTGGGCGGTCCGCCCTGAATCGCCTGCCGTCGTTCGTCGTGGCAAGCAGCCTCAGGACCACCACATATGACGGCGTCAGCGACGATCTGCTGACAGCCGGCCTTGGCAAGACAGGGCTCGCAAGCCCGGCGGCACCCGCTATTGCAAATCCGGCGAGCCCGACGTCAGCCGAGTTGCGGCGGCTCGCGATCTGGTCGAATTACCGCGCGCTCGTCGACATGACGGCGAACGGCGGTTACGGTCGTTTCTGGGGACCCAATGTTGATCTGACCGGGAACGACACCCTTGGCGAGGGAAAAATTGCCGGCACCGAATACCTGGCGTACGCCGATGACGGCCATGGCCGGCAGAACGTCAGCCTGCTGGTTCAGGTGCCGGCGAGCTTCGATCCGGCGAACCCGTGCATCGTCACGGCGACGTCGTCGGGCTCGCGCGGGGTTTACGGCGCGATATCGGCGGCTGGCGAGTGGGGACTCAAGCGCGGCTGCGCGGTCGCCTATACCGACAAGGGCACCGGCAACGGGGCGCACGAACTGATGACCGGTCTCGTGACGCTGATTGATGGCCGCCTTGCCGATGCCGCTACCGCCGGGAGCAGCAGTCTCTTCACCGCCAGAGTGCCCGCAGGCACCCTGACTACCTACAATCAGGCGTTTCCGAACCGCTATGCGTTCAAGCATGCGCATTCGCAGCAGAACCCTGAACAGGACTGGGGCAGGGACACACTGGCGGCTGTGCAGTTCGCGTACTGGGCGTTGAACCAGCAGTTTGCGCCGCGCGTCGGCCCGTCGAATCACGGCGTGCGCTACCGGCAGGGCAGCATCACGACGATCGCGGCGTCTGTGAGCAACGGCGGCGGCGCGTCGCTCGAGGCCGCCGAGCAGGATACGGGAGGGTGGATCACGGCGGTCGTGGTCGGCGAGCCACAGGTCAATGTCCGGATGCCCGGCAACGCACAGGTGATCGAGGGCGGCCAGCGTATCGCTGCGGCCGGCAAACCGCTGGCGGACTACATGACGCTCGCCAACCTGCTCCAGCCATGCGCCGCACTCGCGGAGGCGGCCGCCGGCGCTCCGTATCTGACGGTGTTGCCCAGCGCGACAACGTCGGCCATCCGCCAGGCCCGCTGCGCGTCGCTGGCAGCGGCAGGCTACATACACGGCACCGACACGCAGACCCAGGCGAACGACGCGCTCACGTTGCTGCACGAGGCAGGTTATGAAGCCGATTCCGATCTGCTGCACGCACCCATGTGGGATTCGCAAGCCGTGCCGGCCGTCGCCGTGACGTACGCCAATGCGTACACGAGGTCGAGCGTGATCGACAATCTGTGCGGCTTCAGCTTCGGCACGACGAACCCGTTAACGGGCGCGGCGGGCGTGACACCGGCCGTCTCGCCGATGCTGACCGTGTTCGGGCTGGGCAACGGTGTGCCGCCGACCAACGGCATCAGTCTCGTCTACAACGTCACGCCGCAAGGCGGGGCCGACCACCGGCTCGCGACATCCGATGCAAGCTTCGCGGGTGCGGCATGCGTACGCAGCCTATGGACAGGTAGGGACTTGCGCATGCTGGCGAGTGTCGAAGCGATCCGCGTGAATGCAAACCTGCATGGCAAGCCCGCGATCATCGTTCAGGGCCGCAGCGATGCACTCGTGCCGGTGAATCATGCGTCGCGCGCGTATCTTGCAGCAAACAGCGTAAGGGAAGGCTCGCGCAGCCAACTGTCGTTCTACGAGGTGACGAACGGACAGCATTTCGACGCGTTCCTCTTCTGGCCTGGTTTTGACACACGCTTCGTGCCGGTCCACTACTACAACATCCAGGCGCTCAACCTGATGTGGAGCCACCTGAAGAACGGCACGCCGCTACCGCCGTCGCAGGTGATCCGCACGGTGCCGCGCGGCGGCATGCCAGGCTTTGCGCCCGAGTTGAGCGTGGCGAACCTGCCTGCCATCGTAGCGAACCCCGGCAGCAATGCGATCGGCGTGAGCCATGGGGTGGTGAACGTACCGCACTAAAGACGCGTTGCGCGATTCATCGCGATACGTGGACTGTCACGAACGACCGGGCCGCCGAAGGCGGCCCGCTGCAAATATCCACTTTTATCGTGCTGCAACAGTCATGGAAAACCTCCTCAAGAAACTCGATCTGACGTCGCTACGCCTCTTCGTTGCGGTTTGCCAGGAAAAAAACATTGCCCGTGCCGCGGAGCGCGAATTCATCGCCTCGTCTGCCGTCAGCCGGCGCATCGCGGAGATCGAGACATTGGTCGGCCTGCCCGTGATCCAGCGGCAGTCGCGCGGTGTGACGGTCACACCGGTAGGCGAAACCGTGCTGCGTTACGCGCAAACGATCATCGCGAACATCGAACAGATGAGCGCGGAGCTGTCGCGGTTCTCTTCAGGCGCGAAGGGGAGCGTGCGGGTCGTGGCGAACCTCTCGTCGATCGTGCAGTTCCTGCCGGAAGATATCTCGGCATTTACCCGCGTGTTCCCGGATGTGTCGATCGAACTGGAGGAGGAAAACAGCTCGGAGGTGCTGCGCATCGTCGAGGAACACGGCGCGGACTTCGGTATCTGCAACCCGGTGGCGGGTGTCGACGCGTTCGGGCAGGAGCCGTATCGCGCGGACCGGCTGGCGCTCATGGTGCCGCGTACTCATCGGCTGGCGGGGGCACAGACCGTCGCGTTTGCCGACGTGCTCGACGACAGCTTTGTGGGCCTGCGCAGCGAGAGCGCCTTGACGCGGCTGCTTGCGCAACAGGCCGCGCAGGCGGGACGCACACTCGATGTGAAGATTCGCGTGAGCAGTCTCGATGCGCTGTGCCGCATGGTGCACGTGGGTTTGGGTATTGCGGTGGTGCCGGAGCAGGTGGGACAGCTCTACGTGAACGCGCTGGATGTGAGGCTGCTGCCGCTGCGCGACACATGGGCGACGCGGCAACTGGTGCTGGTGTTCCGCAGCCGCGATCAGTTGACGGCCAGCGCCGCGCAACTGGTCAGGTTTCTGGCGGAGCGGGGATAGCAGGGCAGCGCTTGCGCATCCCGGGCGTATCGAACGCGGCAGGTCTCGTTACGGCCCCCAACCCTCGCAAAGCGAGAAGGCTGGCCTGTCGAACCAGCACTTCGGTGTCGCGCCGTGGGCGCTTATAGTGGCTTCAAGGAGAAAAGCCACATGGAAGATACGATTCGCCTCGACGGCCGCGTGCTGTACCTCTCGCGGGATCCCGCTGCCGTCAGGACCCAACTGGCCGGCAAAAACCTGACGCTCGACGCGGCTGGCGCACTGCGCGACAACGTTTCCACCGACGAAATCACCCCGGTTACCGTGATGCTCACGTACGACGAGCGCCTCGGCCAGTTTCCCTACGTCGGTTTCAAGGCGGGCGACCAGTTGCCGATCGGACGCAACGACATCCGCAACGGCGGTTTTCAGGTCACGGTGGCGGGCAAGCGTTACGGCAAGGGGTCGTCGCGCGAATCGAGTCCGCTGGCGGAACTGTCGGCAGGGATCCGGCTCATCGTGGCGGAAAGCTTCGAGCGCATCTATCAGCAGAACTGCGACAACATCGGCATTCTGACGACCACGGATTTCTCGGTGCTCGACCGCCTGATCGCGGGCGAGGCGGTGCCGATCGACGAATTCCTCAAAGGACGCGACGCCCTCACGCAGCAGATCATCCGCAGCGGCGGCCTGCTCGCCTACAGCAAATTCGCCGACTGGCCCGCGCCGCGCGTGCGCAGCGATGTGCACCGCACAGCCGCGAACAGCCAGCCGAAGACACTGGTCGAAAAAATCATCGAGCGCCATCTGCATCCGGGCATCAAGCGGGCTGAACGTGGTGACGGCGTGTTTGTCGCGGCCGACTGGCGTTTCAGTCACGACTACTTCACCGGCATGTGCGCGCATCTGATGCATCGCGCGTTCGGCAAACCGGCGCCACTCTTTGCGCCCGATCACGTGATCGCGTTTCAGGACCATCTGGTGCTTGCCGCACAGAGCATTCCGCACCTGCGCGATGGCCTGTTGCCCGGCGTCGCGAACCTGATGGAAGGGCATACGTCCTTCTCGCGCGACTATCCGGTGCGCTCGCACGGCGCGCTGGATGGCGTGCCGGGTTCGGAAGGCATCTGTCATGCGCTGATGGCCGAACAGTACGCGTTGCCGGGCCAGATCGTGACCGGCACGGATTCGCACACGCCGCATTCCGGCGCGCTCGGTTGCCTCGCGTTCGGTGCGGGCGCAACGGATATCGCCAACAGCTGGGTGACGGGCTACGTGCGCTGCAAGGTGCCGGAGACGCTGCGCATCGAGATCGACGGCACGCTGCGCGCTGGCGTGACAGCGAAGGACGTCGTGCTGTATCTGCTGCAACTCGATTCGATCCGCGCAGGCGGGGCGATCGGCCTCGTGTTCGAATACGGCGGCGCGGCGGTGCGTGCGATGTCGATCGACGAGCGCGCGACGCTCACCAACATGGTCGCCGAACTGGGCGGCTTCACCGGCATCGTCGAGCCGGACGAACAGACCATCGCGTTCCTCAAGGAACGGCGGGGCGTGGATGTCGAACTTGAAGGCTGGATGAAAAGCGATCCGGGCGCGGTGTATCGCGACACGATCCGCCTCGATGCGGGCGCGATCCAGCCGATGCTCGCGCGCCCGGGCGATCCCGGCAACGGGATCCCGGCGCCGCAACTGGAGCGCGACGTCGCCATCGATATCGCTTACGGCGGCTCCTGCACGGCCGGCAAGCGCGAAGACTTCGACTTCTATCACGAGGTGCTGCGCTGGGGCGTCGAGCACGGCTTGTCGGTGCCGGAGGGCACGCGCCTGTTCCTGCAGTTCGGCACGATGGAGGTGCGGCGCTATTGCGAGGAACGCGGGTATCTGCCTGTTTTCGAGCGTGCGGGTGTGACCCTGGTGATGCCGGGTTGCGGATCGTGCGCAAACTGCGGGCCGGCCCAGTCTTCCTCTGCCGATGAAGTCACGATCAGCGCGATCAATCGCAATTTTCCCGGACGGTCGGGGCCGGGCAACGTGTGGCTGGCGAGTCCGTACACGGTCGCGGCCAGTGCGCTGGCTGGAAAAATCGCCACCTTCGAACAATTGAAGAGCGCACACCGCTAGAATGCTGGCCGGGCCTTGTGTCCCGGCCAGCATGTCTGTCGTGGCACGCGTGACATGGGAAGCCGGCACGAGACCGGCCTCACAATGGAGACAACGAATGGCATCCCCCGAACAGGGCGGCAGCGTTGCACGCGCGGCAGCCTCCCGAACGCCTGCCGCGACGGCTGGCGCACAGACCGATACCCGCATCGACGCGGGCAGCATTTCCGCGCGCCTCGACCGCCTTCCGGCGACGCGCTCCATCTGGAAGCTCGTCGTGCTGCTGAGCCTCGGCTTCTTTTTCGAGCTATACGATCTGCTTTACACCGGCTACGTCGCGCCGGGCCTCGTCAAAAGCGGGCTGCTGACCGCGACCACGCATGGTCTGTTCGGCACGACTGGCATCGCGAGTTTCATTGCCGCGCTGTTCTCGGGGCTCTTCATCGGCACGATCGCCTGTGGCTTTCTCGCCGACCGCTTCGGCCGGCGCGCGATCTTCACGTACTCGCTGCTGTGGTACACGGTGGCCAATGTCATCATGGCGTTCCAGCAGACCGCGCCCGGCCTGAATCTCTGGCGCTTCGTGGCAGGCGTCGGCATTGGCGTCGAACTCGTCACGATCGGCACATACATTTCCGAACTGGTGCCGAAGCAGATTCGCGGTCGGGCATTCGCGTGCGAGCAGGCAGTGGGCTTCACCGCAGTGCCCGTGGTTGCGTTTCTTGCCTACCTGCTGGTGCCGCGCGCGCCGTTCGGCCTCGACGGCTGGCGTTGGGTCGTGCTGATCGGCGCGCACGGCGCATTGTTCGTCTGGTGGATCCGCCGTCAGTTGCCTGAGAGCCCACGCTGGCTCGCGCAACAGGGGCGGCTCGACGAAGCGGACCGCGTGATGAGCGTGCTCGAAGCCAAAGTGCAGGCCGAGTACGGCCGTCCGCTGCCGCAGCCGGAAAAGGCGCTGCCTGTGGCCGCCAAAGGCAACTTCCGCGACATGTGGGTGCCGCCGTACCGTTCGCGCACGCTGATGCTGGTGATCTTCAACGTGTTCCAGACCGTCGGCTTCTACGGCTTCGCGAACTGGGTGCCGACGTTGCTGATCAAGCAGGGCATTACGATCACGACGAGCCTGATGTATTCGAGCATCATCGCCATCGCCGCACCGCTTGGGCCGATCATCGGCCTTTTCATCGCCGACCGCTTCGAGCGCAAGACAGTGATCGTCGTGATGGCCGCGGTCAACGTGGTGTGCGGGTTGTGGTTCAGTCAGGTGTCGAATGCGGTGTTGCTGGTCAGCCTCGGTGTGTGCCTGACGCTCGCGGGCAATATCATTTCGTATAGCTACCACGCGTACCAGACCGAACTGTATCCGACGAGTATTCGGGCGAGGGCGGTGGGCTTCGTTTACTCGTGGAGCCGTTTTTCGGCGATATTCACCGCGTTCCTGATCGCCGCCGTGCTGAAGGAATTCGGTTCGACGGGCGTGTTCGTCTTTATTGCCGGTGCGATGCTGATCGTGATGGCCGCGATCGGTCTGCTGGGTCCGCGCACCAAAGGGCGGGCGCTGGAGACGATTTCGCGCTAGCACCCGGTAGCCGCATCGCGCAGCCGGACAGGCGGACGCCCCAGGCTGGGACCGTCCGCCTTTGCTTTGCTACGCTTCCAGCGCAAGCAGCGCAAAGGTCGCGAGCCAATGTTCGCCCATGTAGTCGCCCGCGACGTGCGCGAGTGCCACGCTCAGATGCGTGTCCGCCGCTTCGCGCAGGACGGCGACACGCGCATCGCCATCGGGCAGCGCACGCGCAATCGATCGCTGGCACCACGCGCGGCTCAGATTGAGGCCGTCGAGGTGCGCAATCTTGCCGTCGCTGCGATCGGTGACGGTGGCTGGCAGGAATAGCGTGGCCGGTTCGCGTCGGGCGACGTCAGGCAGGAAACGGCTGAACCACTCGACGAATTCCGTCGGCGGCAACACGCGGCGCATCAACTCGGCTTCTATCAGCGACGGCGACAGGAATTCGTCGCCGGCCGGCTCCCACGCCTGGCACCCCGCGTCACTCAGATACCAGCGCTTCGCCGTTTCGACGATCAGGCCAGCGAGCGAATCGCGTGAGGTCTGGCGCGCGAAGTCGAGCGATAGCGCCAGTGCAAACGCCATGTTGAAGTGCGTGCCGACGCGCAGCGGGTAGGTCGCCTTCGGCAAAAACTCCTCGAAGCGCTCGACGAAGGCCTCCGTGAGCGGTGCGATCGTTTGCGTCCAGCGCTCGGCCTGCGGCAGTTTCATCGACTGCACCTGCGCGGCAAGCGCAAGCAGCCAGGCCCAGCCGTACGGCCGTTCAAAGCCGCGATTGTGGGGCAGATCCAGATACGCACGTTCGCCGGCGACATTGCTGTCCGTGAAATGTGCTTCGACAACGGCGATGATGCGATCCGCCTCAGGCAGGTCGGGATAGCGGTCGATCAGGCGCAGCACGAGCCAGTAGCCGTGCACGCACGAATGCCAGTCGTAGCTGCCGTAAAAGACCGGATGGAGCGCGCGCGGACCCTGCACATCCTGCGCACCGGCAAGCGAGTGGGTGAGCTTGTTCGGATACTCGCGCGTGAGGTGGTCGAGCGCCAGCGCAGCGAATTTCGACGCTATGGCGGAGGTCAGTTGGGTAGTCATTGGCGTATCGTCAGGAAACGGTCCATGAAGGCCTGCGGCAAGCGTCATGCTGCTGCCGCTGGCAGCGAACCATTGTGCCTCGATTGCGCCCTGGTTGTTGTTGTCACACTGGCCGCCGCTCAGAACAGTTCGCGAATCCGGTGATACAGCATGCCGAGTTCGAGCGCCGGGCCGCGAAACGCCGGGCCGCCAGGAAAGCGCGCGTGCCTTAGTTTCGCAAAGAGATCGAAGGCGCCGGTCTCGCCCGCCATCGCCTGCGCGACGACGCGCCCGGCAATGCCGGTCAATGCCACACCATGTCCGGAAAAGCCCTGCACGTAGTAGTAGTTCGAATCGATCGAACCAAAATCCGGCGCGCGATTGCGCGTGACATCGACAAAGCCGCCCCACGCGAATTCGACCTTGACATCGGATAGTTGCGGAAAGACGCCCGTCATCCGTTGGCGGATTTCTTCCCCGAGCTGCACGGGCGATGCGCCGGTGGAACTGGCGCGGCCGCCGAACAGCAGGCGATGGTCGGCGGAGACACGGTAGTAGTCGAGAAAGAAATTGTTGTCGCACACGGCGGCGCGACCCGCTATCAGCGAATTTGCGCGCTCGCGGCCGAGCGGCTCGGTCGCGACGATGTAGGATGCGATCGGCGCGATGCGCGAAGCGACTTCGGCGGGCAGCACGTCGCCGAGTGTTGCATTGCCGCAGGCAGCGACGAAGCGGCAGCGCACTTCTCCCGTCGCGGTGCGGACGACGGGGCGCGAGCCGCGTACCACTTCCAGCACCGGCGAATGCGCAAAGAGCTGCGCGCCTTCAAGCCGCGCCGCATCGGCGAGACCGAGGCAGTATTTGAGCGGGTGCAGATGGCCCGAAAGCGGATCGTAGACGCCCGCGAGATAGTTGCGCGACGCAATGCGCGCGCGTATCGCGTCGGTGTCGAGCCATGACAGATTCCCATAGCCCCAGCGGGACGAAGCGGCCTCCATCCACGCGCGCAGATCCGGCACGCGCTTGGGCTTCGTCGCAACGGCCAGATAGCCGGGCGTGAAATTGCAGTCGATGCCGTAGCGCGCGATTCGTTCGCGCACGAGCGCCACGCCTTCGACCGACATGGCCCACGCGGCGCGCGCGCCGTCGAGGCCGAGCTGTTTTTCAATGACTTCATCTTTCGCGAAACCGACGAGCGTCTGGCCACCATTGCGTCCCGATGCGCCCCAGCCCGGACGATGCGCGTCGACGACGATCACCGACATGCCGCGAGCCCGGCATTCGAGCGCAACGGAAAGGCCCGCAAAACCCGCGCCGATCACACAGACGTCGGCTTCGTGGATGCCATCGAGCATCGGGTCGTCCGCGTGCGGCCGGCTGGCTGTCGCTTCGTAGTAAGAGTCGCGCGCGAGTGCGTCGGCGCGGCGGTCGAGACTGTCGTTGGTCATCACAGCAGGTCCTTCATCCGATACCAGGCCATCGCGAGCACGAGGGCAGGGGTACGCAGTGTATCGCCACCGGGGAAATCGCGGTGCGGGATCTTGCCGAAGAGATCGAAGCGAGCCGCCTGCCCGTCGATCGCTTCGGCGATCAGCTTGCCCGCGAGCCCCGTCGTGTTGACGCCGTGCCCCGAGAAGCCCTGCGCGAAGTAGACGGTGGGCGAAAGGCGTCCGAAATGCGGCGCCCGATTCATCGTGATGTCGACAAAACCGCCCCATGCGTAGTCGATTTTGACATCGGCGAGTTGCGGGAAGGTCTTCAGCATGTCGCCGCGCATGGCCTGCGCGAGATTTCGCGGCGCGAGCTTCGAGTAACTGACCTTGCCGCCCCACAGCAGACGGCGATCCTTCGATGGCCGGAAATAGTCGAGCACGAAACGGCTGTCGCAGACCGCAGCCTGCGCGGGCATCAAGGCGTTGGCGCGCACTTCATCGAGCGGCTCGGTCGCCACGACGTAGGTGCCGACCGGCATGATCTTGCGCGCGACGGCGGGCGCAAGCGAGCCGAGATACGTATTGCATGCAAGCACAACGAACTTCGCATGCACTTTGCCGCGGGCGGTTTCGACGACGTGCCGCCCACCTTCGGCGCGCAGTGTGGTGACGCAGCTGTCTTCGAAGACGCGCGCGCCAGCAGCGACGGCGGCGCGAGCGAGCCCGAGCGTGTAATTGAGCGGATGAAGATGACCGCTGTCCGGGTCGAACAATCCGCCCAGGTAGCGCGACGATTGCACATAGTGCGGCATCGCGTTGCCGTCCACGTACTGAAAGCGGTCGTAGCCGAAGCGCTTTGCGGCTTCGTCGCGCCATTGCTGCAACGCTTCGACGTCCCGCGGCTTGTTCGCCGCAGTGAGGTAACCGGGGGTCAGCGCGCAGTCGATCTGGTGTTTCGCGACCCGCTCCCGGACGATATCGAGTGTTTCCAGGCCCATATCCCAGACGCGTTTTACGTCGTCGGCGGGCAGGTACTTCGCGAAGGTATCGATGTCGCACGCGAAGCCGCCGATCAACTGGCCGCCGTTGCGACCGCTCGCGGCCCAGCCGACCTTCGATGCTTCGAGCACCGCGACGGAATGGCCGCGTTCAGCGAGATTGAGCGCGGCGGAGATGCCGGTCAGGCCGGCGCCGATCACGCAGACGTCCACCGTGATGGAATCGTCGAGCGCTGGATGGCGGGTTGTGTCGTTGACGGTGGCCGCGTAGTACGACGCGGCATGGGGCTGATTCGAAAGCCTGAGCATAGGCAGGAAGGGCAGGGTTGGCCGAAACATCACGCCCTGAACAGCAGGCGCGATGTTTCGGCGTGCAGCGTTAGAACGAGTAGATGAACTGCGTGGCGAGCAGGTCGTTGGACTTGCCGTACGAGCCGTCGTTACGCAGGAACACCCTGTTGTTGGCCCAGTCGTGGCGATATTCCACCTTGACCTGGATCTGCTGGGTCGGATAGAACAACAGATCGAGTGCTACGTCCTGACGGTTCGCGCCCTTGCATTCGAAGCCGAGGCCGCCGTTCGCCTGCGAGTTCGCAAGACAGTCAGCACCGATGCCGAAGCCGTTGGCGGTATCCATGCCGTTCGAGTTCAGCGCGATGCCACCGCCACCGCCGCCGTTCTTGCTGTCGCCGAGGTAGTCATAGCGCAGCGTTGCACCCATCCGCCCGATGCCATCGATGTTGAACTTGCGGTGGGCGAGCAGCGAGATGCCGTACCACTGTGCCTGGCCGCCGTTGAAGGCCGCATGGTCCTGCTGACCGTAGTCGACTTCGGCGTTGTACTGCACGTCCGCCAATGTATACGTGAGGTCGACCTCGCCGAACAGGAACGTGCCGTAAGCGCTCGGCGCCTGGCCGCCGACACCGAATGCGGTAGTGTTCGTCGCCGCGTTGAACGCGCTCGGCAGCGTCTGCCGGCCAATGTTGAACGAGCCGCCGATATCCAGGGCACTCGACCACGTGTAGTCCGTCCGCGCCGTGAACGTCGGCACCTTGTTGCTGGTCGTGATCGGGTCGCCCAACGCATTGACACCCGTCTGCGTGATCGAGCCGAACGTGCGGTACTGCTCGTTGCCGAGGAAGAACTTCGAAGCCCAGTTACCCTTCGTGTAGTTGGCACCGATACCGACGTAGCTGCCCGGATCGGAGAAGTCATACAGCAGGTTGTGCGTCAGCGTCAGCATCTGGTTGGACTGCTGCACTTCGTAGCCGCCGAAGCTCGGGATCAAACCGGCGACGAAGGTCGCTTCCGCCGTCATCGGCACGTTGACCACGGCCGTGTTCAGGATGTTGTTGCCGATCTGGCCGTGCGAATTCTGCAGCAACGTGATGCCGTTGCCGCGGTTCGGCATCAGCGTGACTTCCGCCGACGGCGCCATCGGGCCTACGCCGAAGGTCTTCTTGATGTCGAGGTAGAGGTCGCCGAACGTGCTGTTGTAGTAGGTGTAGACGTTTTCGTGGTTCGCGAACAGGAACGACGAGGAGCTTTGCGCACGGTTGTAGACGTAGGTCGGATCGATATAGCCCGTCACCGAAAGACCTGCGATCGGCCCGGTGTTGGCCGCATCTTCAAGCGAATCGACCTTCAACTGCTGGTTCGCGATCTGCTGCTTCATCGCCGTGACGTCGTCGTTGGTCAGCGTGGCCTGAGCCTTGCCGTAGTCAGGCGAAGTGACGTCCACCGGCGCTGCCGCGACCGGCGCGGCGACAGGCGCCACCGGGGCCGCCGCGGTTGCGGCAGCCTTCGGCCTGGTGGCTACTTCCGCGCGCAGTTGCTTCACTTCTTTTTGCAGTGCGTGGAGTTCCTCCTGCAGCGCCTTGATCTGGTCGCTAGTGGCATCTGCCATGGCAAGGCCAGGCAGACTCCCCGCCACTAGCAGACAGATGAGTTTCTTTCTCATGCAAATTTCTCCTTGTTGGTCGTATTGCAAAGAACTTCTTATGCTTTTGCCGTATCTAGTGATTGCCGTACGGTGGCGGGTTGCGGTACTGCGGGACTGGCATCGGCCGGTTCGGCCTGGGCGAAGGCCATCTGCATGTCACGGGTGCGCTTGCGCTCGCGGGCCAGCATCCACTTGTTGACGGCGATCACCCCGATCGTCACCGCAGCAATAAAGATGGTTGCAAGGGCATTCATTTCAGGATTCAGGCCGAGACGCACGCGCGAGAAGACGACGAGCGGCAGCGTCGTGGAGCCGGGGCCGGAGAGGAACGCGGACAGCACGAGGTCATCGATCGACAGCGTGAAGGACAGCAGCCAGCCCGACATCAGCGCCTGCGAGATCAGCGGCAGTGTGATCAGGAAAAACACCTTGAGCGGCGTGGCGCCAAGATCGAGCGCAGCCTCCTCGAGCGACCGGTTCATCTCCTTGACACGCGACTGCACGATGATCGCCACGTAGGACACGCACAGCATCACGTGGCCGATCCAGATCGTCAGCACGCCGCGGCCTCTTGGCCAGCCGAGCATCTGTTCAAGCGCGACGAACAGCAGCAGCAGCGAGATGCCCTGGATCACCTCGGGAATCACGAGCGGCGCGTTGATCATCCCGGCGAAGAACGTAAAGCCGCGAAACCTGCCGAAGCGCGCGAGCACGAAGCCCGCCCAGGTGCCGATCACGACCGACGCACACGCGGTCAGCAAGCCGATCTTGAGCGACAGCCAGGCGGCGGTCAGCAGTTCATCGTCCTGCAGCAGCGCCGCGTACCATTTCAGCGAGAAGCCCGACCAGACCGTGACGAGTTTCGATTCATTGAACGAATAGACGATGAGGCTGATGATCGGGATGTAAAGAAACAGGAACCCGAGCGTCAGCACACCGGCGGAAAGGGGTTTGTTTGGCTTGATCATTTTGCGCCCTCCAGCTCTTTCACCTGGTAGTACTGGAAGACGGCCATCGGCACCAGCAGCAGCAACACCATCGCCACCGTCACCGCGGAAGCCATTGGCCAGTCCATGTTGTTAAAGAACTCATCCCACATCACGCGGCCGATCATCAGCGTGTCGGCGCCACCCAGTAGCTCAGGAATCACGTACTCGCCCACCGCCGGGATGAACACCAGCAGGCTGCCCGCGATGATGCCGTTCTTCGACAGCGGCAACGTAATGCGGGTAAAGGCGGTCCATGGCTTCGCGCCGAGGTCGTACGCGGCTTCGAGCAGCGTCAGGTCCATCTTCACGAGGTGCGCGTAAAGCGGCATCACCATGAACGGCAGGTACGAATAGACCATGCCGATATAGACGCCAATATCAGTGTGGTACAGCCGCAACGGCGAGTGGATCAGGCCGATGGAGATCAGTGTGTGATTGAGCAGACCGTCGTCTTTCAGAATGCCGATCCACGCATAGACGCGGATCAGGAACGACGTCCAGAACGGCAGCATCACACCCATCATCAGCAGGTTGCGTGTCTGCGGTTCCGAGCGCGCGATGTAGTACGCAATCGGGTAGCCGATCAGCAGGCAGCAGATGGTTGAGACCGCGGCCATCTTCAGCGAACTGATATAGGTCGCGATATACAGGTCGTCCTGCAGCAGGAACAGGTAGTGACTCAGCTGGATGGCGAAATGCACGACGCCGTCCTTGATGGTCACGAGCTCCGAGTAGGGCGGAATGCCCATGCGCAGATCGGCGAAGCTGATCTTCAGCACGAGCACGAACGGTAACGCGAAGAACACCGTCAGCCACAGGAAAGGCACGCCGATGACGCTCGTGCGGCCAGAGGGCACGCAGCGCGAGAAAAACGCGCGCAGCGCGACGAAGCGCGGATTCGCGGGGGCTGCACCAGGCAGCACGGAGGTGGGGGCAGGCGTTCTCATTGCGTCAGCACCACGCCGCTTGCGGGCGACCAGGAGACGAAGACATCGTCGTTGTAGGCGGGCGCACCTTCGTTCATCAGGTACGAACTGGAGAGATTCGACATCACGGTCTTGCCGCTGGGCAGGCGCACGTGATAGAGCGAATAGCTGCCCATGTAGGCGACATCGGAGACCACGCCGCGCGCCCAGTTGTGCGGCGAGGCGGGACGCTCGCGCGACACCCTGACGCGCTCCGGGCGCACCGAGATGCCCACCGGCATGCCAAGCGGCCCGGTGATGCCGTGGCTCACGTACATGCGCGTTTCGAGGTCTTCGCTTTCGACGAAGATGTGATCAGGCTCGTCTTCCACGACGAAGCCCTCGAACAGATTGGTCGAGCCGATGAATTCGGCCGAGAAGCGGCTGTTCGGAAATTCATAGACCTGGCTGGGCGAGCCGATCTGCACGATGCGGCCTTCGCTCATGACGGCGAGGCGGCTGGCCATCGTCATCGCTTCTTCCTGATCGTGCGTGACCATCACGCAGGTGACATCGACCTTCTCGATAATGTTGACCAGTTCGAGCTGGGTCTTCTGGCGGATCTTCTTGTCGAGCGCGGACATCGGTTCGTCGAGCAGCAGCAGCTTCGGCCGCTTGACCAGCGAACGCGCGAGCGCGACGCGCTGCTGCTGTCCGCCCGACAGCTGATGCGGCTTGCGCTGCGCGTATTTGCTCATCTGCACGAGGTGGAGCGCGTCGGCGACACGCTCCCGGATCTCGTTCTTCGGCGTGCCTTCCTGCTTGAGGCCGAACGCCACGTTGGCTTCGACGCTCATGTGCGGAAACAGCGCGTACGACTGGAACATCATGTTCACGGGCCGTCGGTAGGGCGGCAGCGAGGCAAGGTCTTCGCCATCGACGAAGATCTTGCCGGAGGTCGCGGTCTCCAGTCCCGCGAGCATGCGCAGCAGGGTCGACTTGCCGCAACCGGAGCTGCCGAGCAGCGCGAAGAGTTCGTTCTTCGCGATCGTCAGGTTGACGTTGTCGACAGCGGTGCTGTCGCCGAATTTCTTCACGACGTTTTCGATGCGGACGAATTCGTCCGGCTTCTTTGCCGTCGCGGCCGTGTTGCGGGCCACCGGGGTGGCGCTGAGAGTGGGCGTCGAGTTCATGATGGTGCCATTCCTTGCGGATCGCAGGCGTAAGCGTCCCCGTGCGAGGCGCGGGAGGCGGCTCACAAAGGTTCGCGGCGATCGGGAAACAGGGGGACTGCGCGTTTAACGGCGCAGGCTGACTGCGATAAAGCTTGCTTCGATCGGTACAGGGGTCAAGCGACCCCTGTACCGGGGATATCCGTGTTGTTGAGGCGGTTAGTGACCCGTCTTCAGTTGGGCCCAGAGGCGGTTTTCAAGCCGCAGGATGTCGGTCGGCATCGGCTTCATCAGCGTCATCTTGCCGAGCACGTCATCCGGCGGATAAACGGTCTGGTCCTGTGCGACGGCCGGCGTCACGAACTGGCGTGCGGCCAGGTTCGCCGTCGGATAGAACACTTCGTTCGTGATCTCCGAGTTGACCTTGGCATCTTCGATGTAGTTGATCCACTTCATCGCCGCTTCCGGATGCGGTGCATCCTTCGGCACGACCATCACGTCGAACCACAGCAGCCCGCCTTCCTTCACGTTCGAGAATTTGACTTCGTACGAGCGCTTGGCTTCCATCGAGCGGCGTCGGGCGATACCGACGTCGCCTGACCAGCCCACCGCGACGCAGATGTCGTTGTTCGCCAGGTCATTGATGTAGCCCGACGAATTGAACTGGGTGATGTACGGGCGGACTTTCTTCAGCACCTCGAAGGCGGCCTGATAGTCGCCCGGGTTCGTGCTGTTCGGATCCTTGTGCATGTACTGCAGCACCGCGGCGAACACGTCGACGGCCTGATCGAGGAAGGACACGCCGCAACCCTTGAGCTTCGACAGATTGGCGGGATCGAAGACGAGTGCCCAGCTGTCCACCGGCGCATTCGCGCCGAGCGCTTTCTGCACGGCCTGCACGTTGTAGCCGATACCGTCCGTGCCGTAGGCCCAGGGCACGCCGTACTGGTTGCCCGGATCGGCGTCGGTGATCATCTTCATCAGAACCGGATTGAGGTTCTTGAGGTTCGGCATTTGCGACTTGTCGAGCTTCTGGTAGACACCGGCCTGAATCTGCTTGGCCATGTAGTTCGACGTCGGCACGACGATGTCATAGCCCGAGCTGCCTGCCAGCAGCTTGGCCTGCAACGTGTCGTCGCTGTCGTAGTTGTCGTACTTGACCTTGATGCCGGTCTGCTTCTCGAAGTTCGGAATCGTGTCCTTGGCGATGTAATCCGACCAGTTGTACACGTTCAGTTCGGTGTCCGCCGCCAGTGCCGGAGTAGCGGACAGCGCCGACAGACCCGTCATGGCGAGAAGAGCGGCCCCCGCGACCGCGTGACGAAGATGACAAACGCTCATGCTTTTTTCCCCTGAAGGTAAGGTCCGGCATGAGCGCGTGTCGCCACGCGCCCGCACCGGTAAGGACTGCCGTTATGAAAGGCCGAGTTGTTGTGCGGTCGCGTCGATGGCCTTTTTCGCCTTCGAGACGATTTCATCGATTTCTTCCTTCGTGACCACGAGCGGCGGCGACAGCAGCATCCGGTCGCCGGTGGCGCGCATGATCAGGTTGCCGTTGAAGCAGAAGTCGCGGCAGATCGTCCCGACCTCGCCACCGTTTTCGAAGCGCGCGCGTGTTTTCGGATCCTTCGCGAGCTGGATGCCGGCGACGAGTCCCACGCCGGAGATATCGCCGACGATCGGGTGATTGGCGAACGTCTCGCGCAGGCGCTTCTGGAAGTAAGGACCGGTCTCGTTCTTCACGCGCTCGATGATCTTTTCGTCGCGCAGGAGCTTCAGGTTCGCGACCGCGACCGCAGCCGCAACCGGGTGACCGGAGTAGGTGAGGCCGTGATTGAAGTCGCCGTTTTCGATGATCGCTCTCGCCACGCGATCGTGCAGGCCGACGGCGCCCATCGGCACATAGCCGCTCGTCAGCCCCTTGGCCATCGTGATCAGGTCGGGTTCGAAGCCGAAGTGCTGATGGGCGAACCATTCGCCGGTGCGGCCGAAGCCGCCGATCACTTCGTCGGCGACGAGCAGGATGTCGTACTTGCGGCAGATGCGCTGGATTTCCGGCCAGTACGTCGATGGCGGGAAGATCACGCCGCCCGCTCCCTGGAAAGGCTCACCGATGAAGGCCGCAACGTTCTCCGGCCCGAGTTCGAGGATCTCGGTCTCCAGTTGCCGCGCGCGCTCGAGGCCGAACTCTTCCGGCGTCCTGTCGCCGCCTTCGCCGAACCAGTAGGGCTGGTCGATATGCACGATGTGCTCGACCTGCGACGGCATCTGTTCGTGCATGTAGCCCATGCCGCCGAGCGAGCCGCCGGCGATCGTCGAGCCGTGATAGCCGTTCTTGCGCGAGATCACATACTTCTTCAGCTTCTTGCCCTGCGTGGCCCAGTACTGATGGACGATGCGCAGCACGGTGTCGTTGCCTTCCGAGCCGCTGTTGCAGTAGAAGAAGTGGTTGAACGGCGCGGGCGCCAGTTCCGCGAGCAGGGCGGACAGTTCGATGACGGGCGGATGGGTCGTCTTGAAGAACGTGTTGTAGAACGGCAGCTCCTGCAACTGCTTATAGGCGGCGTCGGCGAGTTCCTTGCGGCCGTAGCCGACGTTCACGCACCACAGGCCCGCCATGCCGTCGATGATCTTGTTGCCGTCCGAATCCCACAGATAGACGCCTTGCGCCTTCACGATCACGCGGCTGCCGGCCCGATTGAGCGATCCCATGTCCGAGAACGGATGGATGTGGTGCGCGGCATCGAGCGCGCGATACTCGGCGGTGCTGCGTCGTGGCGCGACCTGCGCGCTCCCCGCTGGCTGCGCGGGTTGTACGTATGCGACTTCTTCTGTTCTGTAGCTCATGTTGCCTCCAGTTGTTCTGCCTTTGCGGGTGCCGTCTTAAACGTGCAGCAGCAAATGCCTGCGTTCCCACGAACTGATCACGCGGAAGAACGCTTCATACTCGGTTTCTTTCAGGGCGAGGTAGGCCTTGACGAACTTGTCACCGAGCATCTCGGCCATCGGTTCGCAGGCGCCCATCAACGTCAGACCCTCTTCGAGATTGCGCGGCAGTTGATACGGCAGTTCGTAGCCATCGCTGATCAGCGGCTCGGTCGGTTTGAGGCGCTGCGTCATGCCGAGATAGCCCGCGGCAAGCGTCGCGGCAATCGCCAGATACGGATTGCAGTCCACGCCGGGGATGCGGTTTTCAATGCGGCGCGCCTGCGGGCCGGAATGCGGAATCCGGAAGCCGACCGTACGATTGTCGTAACCCCATTGCACATTGATCGGCGCGGCCATGAAGCGCGACAGCCGGCGGTACGAGTTGATATAGGGCGCGAAAATCGGCATCAACGCAGGCGTGTACTTCTGCAGGCCGGCGATGTAGCCGTCGAACAGCTCGGTCGGCTTGCCGTCTGCGCCGGTGAAAAGGTTATGGCCGGTTTCTTCATCCACGAGGCTCTGGTGCACGTGCATGGCCGAACCCGGCTCGCCTTCCATCGGCTTGGCCATGAACGTCGCATACATCTTGTGGCGCAGCGCGGCTTCGCGCACAGTGCGCTTGAAGAGGAACACGCGGTCGGCCAGATTGAGCGGGTCGCCATGCATGAAGTTGATTTCCATCTGCGCGGCGCCGACTTCATGAATCAGCGTGTCGACTTCCAGTTCCTGGATATCGCAGTACTCGTAGATGTCTTCGAAGAGCGGATCGAATTCGTTGACGGCTTCGATCGAATACGCCTGACGTCCCGTTTCCGGACGGCCTGTCCGGCCGATCGGCGGTTGCAGTGGCAGATCCGGATCCTTGTTCATGTCGACCAGGTAGAACTCCAGCTCCGGCGCGACAACCGGCTTCCAGCCCTTGGCCTTGTACATTTCGAGCACGCGGCGCAGGACGCGGCGCGGCGAGATGGCGACGGGCGTGCCGTCGAAGTGGACGCAGTCGTGGATCACCTGGGCGGTGGGGTCGACGGCCCACGGAATGATGCGGATCGTCGACGGGTCGGGTACGCAAACCATGTCGGGATCGGTGACGCCGGTCAGGGTGCCATCTTCCGGATAGTCACCCGTTACGGTCTGGATCATCACCGCTTGCGGCAGGCGCATGGATTCGCCGGATTCGAACTTGCTGCGCGGAATGATCTTGCCGCGTGCGATCCCGGCCATGTCGGGAATGATTGCTTCGATCTCGGTGATGCGGTGTTTCTTCAGAAACTCGTCGATGTCATGCATGATTTTCTCTCTATTGTTTGCGCGGCTGGTCTTGACTGTGTCGTTCACAGCGCCGCGGCGGATGCCGCGGCAAGACCAGCCCTGATGCGCATTCGATCGCGGCAGGCTGCGCCGAACGCCTGAAAGATCGCGGTGGACAGCGCGTCGTCGGCATGCTTCCACTCGGGGTGCCACTGCACACCCAGGGCGAAAGCACGGGCCTCCTTGACGCTGACCGCTTCGATCAAGCCATCCGGCGCGGTGGCTTCGATCACGAGACCGTCGCCCAGCCGCTCGACGCCCTGCCCATGCAGCGAATTCACCCGAGCCTCATTCGCGCCCGCTGCGAGGCGCTGCAGCAAGCCGCCTTCGGTCAGCTGGATTGAATGGGAAGGTGAGTACTGCACGGCCAGTTCGTCGTCCTTGTTCTCGCGGTGGTCGTTAAAGCCCTCCACTGCGTGAACGCTTTGATGCAGCGTCCCGCCGAACACGACGTTCATTTCCTGAAAACCACGGCAGATGGCCAGCACCGGTACACCGGCTTCGATGGCTGCGCGCATCAGCGGCAAGGTCGTCGCATCGCGTGCGGCGTCGTGCAGCGTGCCGGGTGCGCTCGCGTCGCCGCCATAGTGATACGGCTCCACGTTCGAATAGCTGCCGGTGAACAGCAGGCCATCGACCGCCGCGAGAATATCCGCGGCGGATTGCTTCGCGCCGAGTGCGGGCAACAGCATGGCCAGTGCGTCCGAACCGTCGACGATCGCGGCGATGTACTTTTCGCCGACCACGTGCGACGCATGTGCACCCATCATCGTTCTGTCGGCGCTGACGCCGACCAATGGTTTTGTTTGCATGACTAACAGAAAGCTGACAATCGTATTGGGTCACCGCGGGACGCGGCGGAAACAGCGTGACGTACGCGCGGCACGGTTGCGCAGCTAGCGCCTGGCGCAAAGCCGCAACGTGGTGCAGGCGTGCGACGGTCGTCAGCGGACCGCGCCGCGCGTGGCGATCAGATAAGCGGTTCGATCCGGTCCGCTGCGTGGCGCGCCTTGCGCGAGGCGTGCAAATTGCGCAGGCAATATGCGGCCAGACGCAGGCACGATGCGCGTACGCAAACGGATGAATCGAACCGCTAGAGAGGGAGAGGACCTACGGCAGCAATGACGCGACTTCGTCCGTACGGACGGCAATGAAGGCGCGTGCTGAAATGGCGTTGTGACGTCGAACGGAGCGGCGGGAAAGGATCGTGTAGACGGACAGAAACCGGCGAAACGCAAGGCTGCCGTTGCTGCCGTCGGCGATGGTACGGTCAGCGCGAAGACACCTCGCACGCTGACTTTTTTCCCACCTAACCAAAGGGCCTCGGACTCTCACGATTACACTCGACTGGGCGACGTTGAAAGTATTGAACGCCTCGTTCGATGAAACGCGTACAGCGTTTAAAGAAACGGGACATTGAACATCCGTTCATGCCGTTGCGAACCCAACTTCGCTGCGCTCCGGAAGCTGTTGCCTGGTTCCGTTACACCGGTATGACGGTGACCTGTAGTTCAGGATATACGAGCCAAAAAGGCCGTCAAATCATTTTTAAAAAAGCTTGATCAGGGCTTTCCCCTAGCGTGCACCCGAAGCTGGCGCTGCAGGAATGAGGCATGCTAAGGAAATATTTCGATTGGCTTTCAGGGGTTTTTCCGTACTGCGCCCGAGTTAAAGTGATTAGAATATTCAACACTCGCGCATCACACAGCAGCAGACCCTTCAACCTGTCTCGAGAGTTGATCGATGTCCATCGAAGTAGCGGCCCGTCTTCAGTACATCCGTAAGAAGAATGGTCTTTCTCAACGCGAGCTGGCCAAGCGCGCGGGCGTCACGAACGGCACGATCTCGCTGATCGAACAGAACCGGGTGAGTCCTTCCGTCGGGTCGCTGAAAAAGCTGCTCGAATGCATACCGATGAGTCTCGCGGAGTTTTTCACGTTCGAGATCGAGGCCGACCGGTCGATCGTGTCGCGCCGCGCCGAAATGCCCAATCTCGGCACGGAGTCGATCGAGTTCTATCTCGCGGCCTCGAGCGTGAAGGACCGCAACATGTGCATCATGCGCGAGGTCTATCAACCGCTCTCCGATACCGGACCGGAGATGTTGCAGCACACAGGACACGAGGGCGGCGTAGTCGTCAGCGGTCAACTCGAACTGACCGTCGACGGCACGACGTGGCTGCTCGACCCCGGCGACAGCTATTACTTCGAAAGCCGTTTGCCGCATCGCTTTCGCAATCCCAGCGCGGAGCAGGTCTGCGAGGTCGTGTCCGCGAATTCACCGCCAAGCTTCTGACGCCGCGCCCCTGCGTCCGACGCGAACGCCGGGCCGCCGCCCGGCTCTACATCGACGTCGGTCGCCTAACAATTGAGGCATCCTGATGGAAAAGAAAACGCTTGCTTACTGGAAAGACAAAGCCGCAACGCTCTCGATCGAAGGCCGTGCGTTTATCGACGGCGAGTATCGCGACGCGCAATCGGGGGGCACGTTCGACTGCGTGAGCCCGATCGACGGCAAGGTGCTGGTCAAGGTCGCGGATAGCGGCGCGGCGGACATCGACGCCGCCGTAGCGGCCGCACGCCGCGCATTCGACGCGCGTGTATGGGCAGGCCTGAATCCGCGTGCGCGCAAGGCAATCCTGCTGCGCTGGGCGGGGCTCATCCGTGAACATCTCGATGAGCTGTCGCTGCTCGAAACGCTCGATGCCGGCAAGCCGATCGGCGATACGACATCGGTCGATGTGCCGGGCGCAGCCTATTGCGTCGAATGGTTCGCCGAGGCCATCGACAAGGTCGGCGGCGAGGTCGTGCCGAGCGATGATCATCTGGTCGGCCTCGTGACGCGTGAGCCGATCGGCGTCGTGGCGGCGGTTGTGCCGTGGAATTTCCCGATCCTGATGGCATCGTGGAAATTCGGTCCTGCACTGGCGGCGGGTAACAGCGTGGTGTTGAAGCCTTCGGAGAAGTCGCCGCTTACGGCGATCCGTCTTGCGCAACTGGCGCTCGAAGCTGGCATTCCGCGAGGCGTGTTCAACGTCGTGCCGGGCGGCGGCGAGCCGGGCAAGCTGCTGGCATTGCATCAGGACGTCGACTGTCTGGCGTTTACGGGTTCGACGAACGTCGGCAAGCTCATCATGCAGTACGCGGGGCAATCGAACCTGAAGCGGGTGTGGCTCGAACTCGGTGGCAAGTCGCCGAATATCGTCATGCCCGACTGTCCCGATCTGGACCGCGCGGCGAATGCCGCTGCGGGCGCGATTTTCTACAACATGGGAGAGATGTGCACCGCGGGTTCGCGCCTGCTCGTGCATCGCGACATCAAGGACGTTTTCCTCGGCAAGCTCGTCGCCGCGGCGCGCAGCTATACGCCGGGCAATCCGCTCGATCCGGGCACGTCGATGGGAGCCATCGTCGACCAGGTTCAGCTCGATCGTGTGCTGGGTTACATCGAAGCGGGCCGCGCCGAAGCGAAGCTGTTGCTGGGTGGCGGCCGTGTGACGCCGGAAGCGGGCGGCTTCTATATCGAGCCGACTATCTTCGACACGAAGGCCGATTCGAAGATCGCGCGCGAAGAGATCTTCGGGCCCGTGTTGTCGGTGATCACGTTCGATACGGTCGAGGAGGCCGTGAAGATCGCCAACGACAGCGACTACGGTCTGGCCGCCGCCGTCTGGACCTCGAACCTGACCACGGCGCATGAAGTCGCACGCAGCCTGCGCGCGGGCACGGTATGGGTCAACTGCTATGACGAGGGAGGCGACATGAACTTCCCGTTTGGCGGCTACAAACAATCGGGTAACGGCCGTGACAAGTCGTTGCACGCACTGGAGAAGTACACCGAGCTGAAGTCTACGCTGGTGCGGCTGCGCTAAAGGATTCGCAAGCCAGCGCGACGGCACACCTTGTCCGTGCCGTCGCGTTCCCAATGAATCCGACGCCGTGCGACACGCGCACAACCCAGGACACTCCGCGTGCGTTGCCGGCATGTTCCATCAGGTCATCCCATGACTGAACTTCTCTATGGCGACGGTGCAATCCGCCGTCCGTCCCTCTACGGGTCTTCGATCGAAAACACCTATGCAGGCGTACTTTCGTTCATGCGACGCAAGTACACACGCGAACTCGATGGCGTGGATGTCGTTGTGTCGGGCGTGCCGCTCGATGTCGCCACGACTTTCCGCTCCGGCGCGCGTCTTGGCCCATCGGCGGTGCGCGCGGCGAGCGTGCAGCTTGCCGAGCTGCATCCGTATCCGTGGGGCTTCAACCCCTTCGACGATCTTGCCGTGACCGACTACGGCGACTGCTGGTTCGACGCTCACAATCCGCTGTCGATCAAGCCGGCGATCATCGAACACGCACGCACCATTCTGCGTTCGAACGCGAAGATGCTGACGTTCGGCGGCGACCACTACATCACATATCCGCTGCTGGTGGCGCATGCGGAGAAGTACGGCAAGCCCTTGTCGCTAATCCACTTCGACGCGCATTGCGATACGTGGGCCGATGACAATCCGGACAGCCTGAATCACGGCACGATGTTCTACAAGGCCGTCAAGGAAGGGCTGATCGATCCGAAGACGTCGGTGCAGGTCGGCATCCGCACGTGGAACGAGGACTTTCTCGGCATCAACATTCTCGATGCGGCATGGGTGCATGATCATGGACCGCGCGCTGCGGTCGAGCGGATTGTGTCGATTGTCGGTGACCGGCCCACGTATCTGACGTTCGATATCGACTGCCTCGACCCGGCTTTCGCGCCGGGAACGGGCACGCCGGTGGCGGGCGGTCTGTCGTCTGCACAGGGTCTTTCGATTGTGCGTGGGCTCAGTGCGGTGAACCTCGTGGGCGCGGATGTCGTCGAAGTGGCGCCGGCATACGACCAGAGCGACATCACGGCGATCGCTGCAGCGCACATCGCATGTGATCTGCTGTGCATGTGGCGGCAGCGCAAGGTAGCTGCATCACGCTAGTAGCATCACGTCGGCGTCAGCCCGCGGACGACTGTGCCGCAGGCTGACGCCGACCCTGACGGATCCCGAGTGCATACACGGTGACGGCGCCGCTGATCAGCGCGAGTTGCCACATCAGCATGTCGCTGCCTAGCGCCTTCATCGCGAAGCCGGCCACGAGCGGTCCGACGATGGAACTCGCCGTGAACGCGAGCGAGATCAGCCGCATGCTGCGCGCCAGCGTCGCCTTGTCGCCGGCCGCCCCCGCATACATGCCTAGCGTCAGCAGTGCGGCGTTCATGCCGCCTAGCAGCAGCGCACTTGCAACAAGCCACGCGGATGACGGCGCGGCGAATGTGAACGCGAGGATCGCCAGCGTATCGGCCGCACCGAACGCGATCACCGTTGCCGTCAAGCCGAGCCGGTCGGCGAGCCAGCCGACCGGATACTGGCAGGCCATCGCGCCGATGCCAAAGAGCATCAGCAGCGTTGAAGTCTGCGAGCTGGTCAATCCACGTCCGCTGGCGAAGAGCGGAAAGAGTCCATAGAGTGCGCCGTCCGCGAGACCAGCAACGGCCCCGACGACCATGCCCAGCGCAACCAGCGGGCCAACGGAGATTGATGCCCCTTGCGCGCGGGCGGGTTGCGGCCGGGTTGCGGCTTCGGCCGGCCTGTCGCTGCGCGTGAGGCACAGCGGAATCGCCGCGGCGAGCGTGAACGCCGCGCCGCTCATGAAGGTGATCTGTCCGCTGGCCCCGCACCATACTGCGAGTCCCGGCGCTACGACACCGGCTGTCGCGATCAGCGCTTCATGAAAACCGACGACACGTCCGCTCGATTCGGGCGGCACGAGCCGATATAGCCATGTTTCGTTGGCGATCCAGCGTAGTCCGATGCCCAGGCCGAGCAGTGCGCCGGGAGCGATCCAGAGCGGCCACCACAGCATGCCCATGCTGACGAAGGCGAGAATCGACGCGGCGAGCCCGATCAGTACCGTCCGTTTCGAGCCGATCCGCTCCACAAGGACGGGGGCCGCGAGCAGGCCCGCAAGGATGCCGGCCCACTGCGCGGCAGAAAAGAGACCGGCGCGCGGCGCGTCGAGACCCTGGTGCGCGAGCCATACCGGCAGCACGACGAAGCCCATGCCGAACTGACCGATCTGCGACAGCGTCGAGACGGCTGTCAGCGCCGCAATGGCGTGCCACCGGGTAGGGGCGGGCGAGGTCATGATCCGCTCCGCTGCGGCATCGGCAATCCCTGGTCGCGGCATTCGACAGGACAGCCGGCCTTGAGACACGGTCCTTCGTCGCACAGGCGGCAGAGTTGCATGGCATGCGATGCGTCGCGCGTTTCGTGCCAGAGGATCTTGATCAGCAGGTTTTCGAGTACCTGGTGTTCGGCTTCGTCCAGATGGCCGACGACGCGCTTTAGCATGCGTTCGCGCGCGAGCCGCATGCTGTTCACTTCGCGCTTTCCAGCCGCGGTGAGGACAAGCGCAACCGAACGTTTATCCGGACCAGGCTTTTTCTTGACGAGACCGGCGTCGACCAGCCCCGCGACTGCGCGAACTGCGGCAGGATGGGACAGATCGACAGCATCGCGCAGCAGTTCGATAGACGAATCGGGGTACATGCCGACCGCGTTGAGCATTGCGCGGACGGTCGGGCCGCCCAAGGCGGGAATCGCTGGCTGAGCGTTCAGTTCGTCGGTGACGAGAAGGGCGAGGACACCCAGGAGATTTTCTGTGCGCTGCGTCATGGCGATACCTCAACATGTGCATCGTGCATATATGCATAATGCACATGTCTGGGCGAAAGCGCAAGATGTTGCCCGCCCACACTCGAATTCAGATTTCGTTCGGTGGCGGGCCGGGAGGGAGCGTGGGCGTGTCGCCTGGGCCCGATGGGCCGGTTGAGATAATCAGGCCGGTTTCATTGGCAAACCGGAACAGATCCGCGTTGCGCTCGATGCCGAGCTTGCGCATCGCCGTCTTTTTTTGCGCACTGACGGTCTGCTTGGCGCGACTCAATACTCCCGCGATCTCGTTGATAGACAGGCCGGACAGGTAGAGTCGTATCACCTCGGTTTCGCGCGGGGTCAACTGCCGGACGCGGTCCGTCGTGGCGCGACCATGGCGGATCCGCAATGTCTGCTGCGCCGCGCAGGGTGAAAAATACGACGCGCCCGCGTACACGGCATAGATTGCGTAAACCAGATGCGCGACTTCACTGACCTTGTTGAGCACGGCCTGGATGCCGAGCTTCGAGACCTCGCTGACAATCGCCGCATTGTCGATGGTCGTGAATACGATGATTTTCAGGGCTGGATAGTGGCGCCGCAAAAAAGACAGGAGTGTCATCCCGTCGCCGTACGCGCCGCCAGGCATCGCGTAGTCGGTGACGAGTATGTCGCACGGCGTGCGGTCCAGCAGTTCGATGATTTCGGTTGAGTTGCGAGCGGTGCCGACGATGTCGATCGTTGGAATTCCGGCCAGTTCGTGCTTGATCCCGGCAAGTACCGCTGGGTGGTCGTCCGCCAGCGCGAGCTTGATCGTCATGGTTGACATATTCAGGATTCCGATAGAGGAATTTGCTGCGTCGATGCGCAGTACGCCTGGAATTTATCCTACTAGCGGGCGTGGGAATGTCGGACATGTCAGAAACGATGTCGCCCGGGATACGCTGGGTTCTGGTGTGATAAGCAGGGGGCTTTCCGTTTTTCACGGTGGAGGGGGGGTGATGAGGTGTTGCCATCGACTCGATGCCGCAGGGTGTTCCGGAACAGGCGCAGGGACGTTTCGAGCCTGCGGGGCGCCCCGTACTGAAGGGCGATGGTTGCGTCGGTTGATTGCGGCAGCTTCACTCCGGCTGCTAACCGGAAGTAAAAGCGTAAGTTCGCGGCCGGTTATGCGAGTTCGCGAGGTGAATTCACAATTGTTAAGCTTGTCGTCGAGACATATTGTTGTCCAGACGATAATTTAATCAATATTTAACGGATGGATGGAGCCGATCGACAGCATCCTGTCCCGCTTGTCCTGTTCGGAATGCGTGACGTCCGTGATATCGGGTAAGGGTCATCAGAGTATTTAAATCCATACCGCTCATGAATTTTCGATAGGCGCTTACGCAGCGAGCAACGGATCAGAACCGGCCAAAAAAGTCGGCCAGCACACCGCTGCAGATGCCAGGAGAATAGTCCTCGATCATGGCCTGAAAGGGCGCGTGATGTCCGTACGCCAGGGTTGTCACGAGCGATAACCCGATAGCGGCAACCGCAGGCCGGAACAGCTTGACGTCAGAGCGTGTCAGCGAGCGTATGAACAAGGCCGCAACCGCGGCACCCAGAAGCCAACCCGCGATGACTTCCGGAACGGTATGCGCATGGTCAAAAAGACGGGCGATGGCAGTGAGCGCGCCGATCAGGAGACCACACGCGGCTCCGGCGAGCACGCGGCTTCCCGCTCCCCGGCAAAGCAGCGCGATGGTGACCGTCCAGACGGCCGTTGACAGGGTGGAGTGACCGCTAATCACGCGAAACCCGATCGCAGAGATTTCGATGCCGCAGCCGGCGTACAGGATCTTCGTCACTCCGACGAGCGCCATGCCTGCCGCCAGAAGCAGCGTCCAGCGCATCGCGAGCGCGCGATCCGAGAGCGCGAGCCAGACGGCGCAGGTCATGGCGACGGGAATGGTCAACGCGGCATCGCCCACGTTGCTGATTGCGTTCCACATAGGGTATTGACAGGAGCGGAGATAAACAGAGCAGTTTAGCGCATGGGCACGAGGCGGCGCTCGCTCGCCCGCGTCGAAATCTCGTTCGAGGATTTCGGTGGTTCGGTTTGAGTCAAGATAAAGTTTGCATGCCTAACCATGCAGGTTGAAAATTCGCCGGTAGAGGCCGCTTTCTGGCACGATTCGATGTGACGGGACGGTAGCCTTCAATCAATCTGCAGAGGTCCGCGCGCGCGATAGTCCGCCGGCGCTGCGTTCTTACGTTGGCTCGCACTATCCGTGAACTTCCGACGCGAGCCAACCGGCATCCCGGATACCCCGCGACCTTGCCGGGCTATCGCGTTGTCACCGCTGTTCTGGATGTTTGGAACCGCAAACGCTACCGGAGTTGATGAGAAAATCCGCGGCGCGGAGACTAGCATGATGTCACTTTCAAATTTGAAATAATCAAATTGACTCTAATAAATCTTATAAGTGACGGGCAGGGTGCGATAGTATCAGTGAATGTAAGTAACGATTTCGCCAAGCATGGATCTTGCGGCCCTCTGAATCCAGACGACAGGGCAGGCGTAATTTGAAATAGTGGAAGGTACTGTTTCATAAGCAGTATCAAGTACAGCTGGCAGACACATTGGGTGAGACGTTTCAGGGCGGTGTATGAGGGCTTGCGAGTCGGGTGGCGCGACGCTTTTGTCATCTGGGACGGGGTGTTTGGCGCAGGGCTGTCTATGCAACGACGCCGCACTTGCATCGTGAACGGATGCGCATAGAAGCGTGAGGCGGCAGAGTCACGTTGTCTGAGTTGCGTGAATCATTGATCGTGAGTGCGATTCCTGCCTGAACAGGCGCGCATCGGCGAAAAATCGACACCTGTCAGGCGCGCCGAGTCTTAGCAGAAGATCAGGGTAAATCCAATGTTAAATCCTGAAAAAATGACCTTGACAACGCATCGGAAAAAGTAAAACTAAGCAACATACTTGCCGGGTTGGAATTTCGACGAGGACGTTGGAAATGAACCAGACGGGAATGATGTCTCCTTGGGGGCTTGCCGCGAAGCTTGCCGGCGCTATGTCCGTAGTGGAGATGTTCTCGTTGCCACAGTCATGCTCGCGAGTGGCAGGTGTTCCTGTTGCATTGTTCGCATGGATCACAGCCAGTGTGTCCCAGTACAGTCTTCGATCCGCATTACCGGCGCGGTTGTTACCCGCCTTCGCAGTGTCCCCATTCTACTTTTGCAAACGCAGATACCTGTTCATTCAGGCGTTACTGTGTGCACCTGCAGTGTTGTCGTCTTTAATCGCGCGACGCGAGCAAGGGAAGTCGACCCTCACCGGCGCTGAGCGAGCGTTCATCACGGCCACCATGCACGGTGCCGTGACGAAGGTCAGCGGGCCCACGACTGGTCGGATTCCACTTTAAGCGAGGGTTATATGGCTAATGCAACTGCAAGTTCGTCGGCTGGGTTGGGCGTTTACTCGGAAGTCGGGCAATTGCACAAGGTGATGGTATGCGCGCCGGGCCTGGCGCATTCGCGCCTCACGCCGAGCAATT